>JAITEG010000047.1 GCA_031282145.1 Spirochaetaceae bacterium
GGCAGGTTCTACAGGCTAGGGGACGGGGGGAAATTCCCTCCCACCAGGGGTTTACCCCGCCAAACACGGAACGCCCCCCGATAGCCCCTGAAAAAAAATTGTTATTTTGCCCAAACATACTTGACATAAAAGTTAGCCGGTGCTATCTTCTTCAAGAAGTTTGCCGATGTTAACAATGGGGGTTAACTGATGTCTAAAAAAAGATCCTGGTCTCTCTTACCGATACTGCTGATTATCGCGGCCGCCTCCCCGGTTTTTGCCGACGCCGGGTACTGGGAAGGGGTGGAACGGGAACTCAGGCTCATCCTGACCGAGTCCTACTACCGCTATGTGTCGGGGGATACGGAGGGCGCTCAGGCGCTGGTGGATACGTATTTTGCCGGGTATAAAACTTCGGGCTTTGAAGCGCAGGTCCTGGCGCTTATTTCCCCGGCCCGGGCGCAAAACATAGAAGAATGGGTTAACTATGTAAAAACATCCATGAAAGAGGACATAAGTCAGCAGGAAATACGGGAAATTCACAACGAGCTGCTGCATTTGATGCGGGTTACCGCGAACCGGCTTGACGGAAAAGAGGAACCCGTCGCGGCCGCCCGGAACTGGACCGCCACCGCTAATGAAATGGCCGCGGTGCTGGAAAACGCCAATGCCCGCTACCTTTCGGGGGATGAGAAGGGGGCCAAGGATCAGGTTGATGTGGTCTACTTCCAGTTCTATGAAAAAGTCGGGTTTGAACGGATCACCCTGAGCAGAATCTCCGGCGCCCGGGCGGCCCAGGTGGAATACCAGTTCAGCGCCATTAAAAAGGCCATAACTAACCGGGCGCCTGAGGTGGAAGTTACGGCGGCCCTGGATACCCTCGCCACGAGGCTGCGGGAGGACGCCGCCCAGCTTGACGGCCGGGAGGAGAGCGCCCTGGTGGTTTTCCTCGAGTCCCTCCTCATCATCGTCCGGGAAGGGTTCGAGGCCATCCTCGTCGTGGGGGCGATCGTCGCCTACCTCCTGAAAAGCGGCAATAAAAAGCGCACCCCCCCGGTGTATTGGGGTTCCGTCATTGCCCTGGGGGTAAGCGTCATCATGGCCTGGATTCTGGGCCGGATCACCAGCGTCGCCGGGGGCCAGAACCAGGAAATTATCGAAGGGGCCACCATGCTGTTGGCGGTGGTGGTGCTTTTCTATGTAAGCAACTGGATGGTTTCCAAGGCCGAAGCCGAGGCCTGGTCCGGCTATATCGAAAGCAAGGTCCAGTCCTCCATTACCCGGGGCAGTATGTTTTCCCTGGCCTTTGCCGCCTTCCTCGCGGTTTTCCGGGAAGGGGCCGAAACGATCCTCTTTTACCAGGCCCTGCTGGCCAACACCGAAACCTATATCAACATGGTGTGGCTGGGGCTCGGCGTCGGCGCCGTCGCCCTGGTTATCATCTATATATTGATCCGGGTGTTGAGCATCCGGATCCCGTTAAAACCCTTCTTCCTGGGGACCAGCGTCCTGCTTTTTGTCATGTCCATTACCTTTGTCGGTAACGGCGTCAAGGAACTCCAGGAGGGGAACGTTATCCCCGTCACTTCGATTTCGGGGGTGGCTTCCGTTGATATTCTGGGGATCTATCCCACCCTGGAAACCCTTATTCCCCAGGTATTGCTCCTGGGGATCACCGTGGCGACCTTCATCATCCAGCTCAAGCGGGGGAAGGCGAAGGCCGCGGCGGCTAAAGGGGCCGCATAGGCCCGCTTATATTATGGCAACAACTCAGATCATAAGACCTGAGAGAAAAATATTTAGGAGGAGTGTACCATGAATATCAGAAAACTGATGGTACTTCTGTTGATCGTTCTTTTTGTGGCCGGTTCTCTGTTTGCCGGAGGGCAGCAGGGCGGGAGGCGTCCTGACAGTACGGTAAGCCCCGGTGAAGCCGCGGGCTTTGAGGAATTCCCCCTGGGGGATGACTTTGAGCTGGGGCCCCTCAATGTGGCGGGGGTGTATTTTCAGCCCGTGGACATGCTTCCCGCTGCCGCGGGGTTACCCGCGTCCCAGTCGGACATGCACATGGAAGCGGACATTTCCGCCGCTGAAAACGACCTCGGTTACGGGGTGGGGGATTTTGTACCCAACCTGACGGTCCGGTATGAGGTCATTCGTTCCACCGGGGAACGGATTGAGGGAACCTTTATGCCCATGAACGCCAGCGACGGCCCCCACTACGGTGCCAATATCAAATTGCCCGGTCCCGGCGGTCCCGGGAGCTATACGGTGCGGTTCCTCATCCAGAATCCTGAAGCCCAGGGTTATGTGCTTCACGTGGATCAGGCAACCGGCGTCCCCGGCAGGTTCTGGGGCGCCCCCCTGGTAGCGGAGTGGAAAGTGGACTACGCCGGTCCGGCCTGGTAGGACGAAACCTGCGGGTTTTGTCCCGGAGTTTTGCGGTTCTGCCGTAAAACTCCGGGCATGGCGTTTTGCGGCTTTGTCGCAAAACGCTATGCCCAGGTCCTTGTTTTAGACTTGTTTTAGAATGAAGAAAGGGGAATTATGCTAAGATACTTCATCCAGGTGATCGAGAATTTATTGACCACCGGGATATTGGCCGCGTTTCTGTGGGCGGTATTGGATAAGGGAAACGGGGAACGCCGGCCGGCCCTGTGGGGCTGTATAGCCGGGACGGCCGCGGCCCTGATCCTTGCGATATTGCGCCGGACCACTGCGCTTATCAACCGGGGTTTTTTTAACCTCTGGATTTTATCCTTCGCCATTATCGCCGGAATTCTTTATATCCTTTTCTTATGGGGAATATTACCAAAACCGTTACGGAAAATACCCTTTCTGCAAAAGCGGCCCGTCCTGACCGAAGCCATTCCCCAGTATGTCAACGCACTGCTGCTGGGAGCCCTGCTGTTTTATGCGCTGCCTACTATTTTCCTCTATCCCACGGAATTTGCCCTGGCCGGGGAAAGTATATTCAGCACCGATTTTCTGTTTAAGTTTATCGGTTTTGCCCTGGGATTGGTGGTGGTAATCCTGACCTCCCTTGCCCTATATAAAACCGGCAAGGCCCTGTCCCCGGGACTTTTAAAGGTGCTGGTCACCATTGCCCTCCTGGTTAATCTCTGCAATCAACTGGTGGTCATTGTCCAATTCCTCCTGGCCCGGCGTATAATCCCTATGATCCGCTGGATCTTCAGGTTCATTGTGGGAGCGGTTAACCATAACAGTATGTTTCTCTACGCTCTTATGGGGATAAGTCTTTTACTTCCCCTCATCGTATTCATCAGGGGTTTGAAAGTCCCGGTTTCCGGGAAGAATCCCGCCGAGAACCGGAAGATCCGCTCGGGCCTGCGAACGAACCGGCGCTGGTGTTTTACCGTGGCGGCGGGGTTTGTTTTTTCGGTGGTGGCCGTTACGGCCCTCAAGACCTATAATGAACGGGGGGTGGAGTTGTCCCCGGCGGAACCCATGACCATCGCGGGGGAAGAACTCATCATCCCCATTCCCCAGGTAGAAGACGGCCACCTCCACCGTTTTGCCTATACCGCTTCCGACGGTACGGAAGTGCGGTTCATCGTGATTAAAAAAAACGCGGTCGCCTATGGAGTGGGGCTTGACGCCTGTGATATCTGCGGCGCCACAGGATATTACGAACGGAAGGGTCAGGTGATCTGCCGGCTCTGCGATGTGGTAATGAATATTTCCACCATAGGGTTTAAGGGGGGCTGCAACCCGGTTCCCCTGGCCTACAGTCTCCGCAGCGGGAACATGGTGATAGAGATACTAAATTTGGAAAATGAAAAGGTCCGGTTCAAATGACGGGAGGACTGCAATGTTTTGGAGATTGGTAAGGGGCGCGTTTTTCCGCCAGAAGGGCAAGATGCTTATGGTGGCTTTTACCATAGCCCTGGGGGCATCCCTCGCCACAGCCATGCTGAACGTAATGCTGGATGTAGGGGATAAGGTCAATCAGGAATTAAAAACCTACGGTGCCAATATCAACGTCATTCCCCGGGGGGCATCCCTCTTGGATGATCTCTACGGGGTGGCTGAAGGTTCCGGGGTATCGGATAAATATTTAAACGAAGGGGAATTGGGAAATATCAAAACCATATTCTGGGCTTTTAATATTGTGGATTTTACCCCTTACCTCAACACCCGGGTCAGGCTTAACCAGGGGGACGGGGAGCTCACGGCGGTGGGTACCTGGTTCAACCACCATCTGGAGCTTCCCACCGGGGAGGCTCTGGACACGGGGATGCGGAACATGAAGACCTGGTGGGATGTGGAGGGCCGGTGGCTGCGGGATGAGGATGAACATACCGCCATGGTGGGAAGGACCATCGCGGATCAGTACCGTCTCCGCCTGGGGGATACGATTATGCTCCGGGGGCCGGTCCAAACCGGGGAATTTACCGTGGCCGGTATCTTTTATGCCGGGGGGGATGAGGATAGGGAGATTTACCTTCCCCTGGCGGCCGCCCAGACACTCTCCGGCAGGCCGGGCCTGGTGAGCCGGGTGGAGGTGAGCGCCCTTACCACTCCGGACAACGAGCTTTCCCGCCGGGCCGCCCAGGACCCCCAGGGGCTTTCCATAAAAGAGTGGGAAACCTGGTACTGTACCGCCTATGTGAGCGCCATCTGTTATCAGATTGACGAGGTGGTAAGCGACGCGGTTTCCAAGCCCATCCGACAGGTAGCGGAATCCGAGGGGGCCATTCTGGAAAAGACCCAGCTTTTGATGCTCCTCATCACCCTGTTGAGTATGGCCGGTTCCGCCCTGGGCATATCCAACCTGGTTACCGCCAGCGTGATGGAACGGGCCGCCGAGATCGGCCTGCTCAAGGCGGTGGGAGCCCATGACGGCCCCATCAGCGCCCTGGTCCTCACGGAGATCACCATCACGGGGATCCTGGGGGGCGCCGCCGGCTACTTCGCCGGCCTGGGATTTGCCCAGATCATCGGGCAGTCGGTTTTTGGTTCCGCCATTGAAATTAAACCCCTGGTCATTCCCCTAGTGGCGGTGCTGGTTGTCCTGGTTACCATGGCGGGGAGTATCCCTTCTATACGGCTCCTCCTCTCCCTCCGGCCCGCGGAGGTGCTCCATGGCCGGTAAGGTGCGCTTGGTATGAACAAACAGCGTTTTTATGTGAAAATGGTGGCCAGTTCCCTCCTCCGCCGGCGTTCCCGGATGATCGTGGCCCTTTTGGCCGTGGCCGTGGGGGCGACCATCCTCTCGGGGCTCATCACCATTTATTACGACATTCCCCGGCAAATGGGCCAGGAGTTCCGCTCCTATGGGACCAATTTCGTACTGGTCCCCTCGGGGAATGAGGCCGCCATCAGCATGAACCAGGTCAGGGAAGCCCTGGCCTGCCTTCCCGCGAAGGACCTGGTGGGAGCCGCCCCCTACCGGTACCGGATGGTGAAGATAAACGAACAGCCCTTTATGGCGGCGGGTACCGAATTGGGGGAAGCCCGGAAGACCAGCCCCTATTGGCTTGTCCAGGGCCGCTGGCCCGAATCCCCCGGGGAAGCCCTGATCGGTCAGGAGGTGGCCGAGCGGATCCGGCTCCTCCCGGGAAGTGAATTTACCATCAATGGTACCGGATCGGGGGGCAGGAAGATCAGCTCCGCCGACGGTTTTACCGAAGGCCGCGGCTTCCGGGTGTCCGGGGTGGTGCAGACCGGCGGTATCGAAGAAGCCTTTATCTTTTTGTCCCTCCAGGATTTTGACGACATGATAGGGGACGGGGGCAGGGTCGATGTGGTGGAGTGCAGCATTTCCGCCTCCGGTGAAGACCTGCAAGCCCTAGCCGGCCGGATTGACCGGGAAGTTTCCGGGGTAAGTCCCCGGCTCGTGAAACGGGTCACCGACTCTGAAGGGGCGGTGTTGACCAAACTCCGGGCTCTGATCTACCTGGTCACGGTGATCGTCCTCTTTCTCATCATGATATGCGTAGCCACCACCATGATGGCGGTGGTAGCGGAACGGCGGAAGGAAATAGGGCTGCGGAAGGCCCTGGGAGCGGCGAATTCCAGCCTCATCATGGAATTCCTCGGGGAAGGAATTTTCCTGGGGGCTATCGGGGGTGTTCTGGGGGCTCTTTTCGGCTTTTTCTTCGCCCAGTTGGTGAGTATCAACGTGTTCAGCCGGTCCATCGGGTTTAGGCCTCTCTTGGTACCGGCAACCGTTATGGTATCGGTGATCATAACCGCCCTGGCCTGCCTTATCCCGGTACGGAGGGCGGCCGAGGTGGACCCGGCAATAGTGTTACGAGGAGAATGATATGGACCTATTGGAACTCAAGGGTATTTCCAAAGTATATGGAAGCCTTAAGGCCCTGCAAAACATAGACCTCTCGGTGAAGCAGGGGGAATGGCTGGCAATCATGGGACCGTCGGGGTCGGGAAAGACCACCATGATGAACATCATCGGTTGTATGGATAAACCCAGTTACGGTTCGGTTTTTTTAGACGGCCGGAATATTTCAGAGGAGAGCGCGAGAAACCTTACCACCCTGCGGCGGGAAAAGATCGGCCTTATCTTTCAGCAGTTCCACCTGGTGAATTACCTGACCGCCCTGGAAAACGTGATGGTGGCCCAATACTACCACAGCATGCCCGACGAGAAAGAAGCCTTGGAAGCCCTGGAACGGGTAGGTCTTGCCAACCGGGCGAAACATTTGCCCAGTCAGCTTTCCGGGGGGGAACAGCAGCGGGTCTGCATCGCCCGGGCCCTGATCAACTACCCCATGCTCATCCTGGCGGACGAGCCCACGGGAAACCTGGACGAGACCAATGAAAACATCGTAATTGATATCTTTAAACAGCTCCACCGGGAGGGGAGTACCATTATTGTGGTAACCCACGATCCGGAGGTGGCCGAGGACGCGGAACGGACCGTGGTACTGGAACACGGCCGGATTGCCCGGATTATCGGGAACGAAAGGAGGGAGCAAGGATGAAAAGGCGGACTTTGTACTGCGGTGTCTTGTTCACGGTAATCGCGCTGTTTTCAGGATGCGGAAAACAGGGCTACAAGGACGGCCTCTATTCCGGCCGAAGCGGTGAGGACGATACCGGGGCATGGGGGGAGGTAACGATCACCATCACCGGGGGCCGGACCACCGATTGCCGTTTTATTACCCGGCAGAAGGACGGCACGGTTAAGGATGAAAACTACGGCAAGGTGAACGGGGAAATCTCCAACCGGGATTTTTACGATAAAGCCCAGCTTGCGGTTCGGGCCATGGCGCAATACGCCCGGCAATATCAGGAAACCGGAGACCTAAAAAAGATCGACGCCGTGAGCGGCGCCACCATCGCCTATAACCAGTTCTTGGAAGCCGTAGAAAACGCCCTGGAGCAGGCAAAAAGATGAGTGAATAAATACAATCCCCACTCCGGAAAGATCGTCGCCCCTTTCTTCGATCCTTTCGGCAAACTTCCGATCCGTCAAAATACCGGCGGCATCGGGGGTCGGGGTTTTGTATTGGCCCGGGGACGCCTGCGTTCCCGGGCTTTTTTTGTTAAATATTCCCCGCTTGACAAGAAGCTTTAACTATACTAAAGTAAATGAATTATTAATTAAGGGGTTTTCCGTGCGTTATTGGTTTGGGGAGAAGATCCGGACCGTCCGGGAACGCCGGGGTCTTACCTTGCGGGAAGTGGCGGATCAGGCGGGGGTAAGTGAGAGCTTGGTCTCCCAGATTGAGCGGAACCGAGTGTCCCCGGCCATTGATACCCTGCTTTCCCTGGCGGATGCCCTGGACTTGGACCTGGAGTATCTTTTCGCGGATTACCGCCGGGACCGTTCGGTGCGGATTACCAGGAAACACGAGCGGGATTCCTTTACCAAGCCCGGGGTTTTATATGAGCGGCTGGCCCGTTTTGAGGGTCCCGCCCCGGGGGGGGAAGGCATTGAGGTCTACCGCATCACCCTGGAACCGGGGGCAAAAACCGGGAACACCGAGTACGGCCATCCCGGCTGGGAAGTGGGCCTCGTGGAGGCGGGAAAGGTCCGGCTCCTCCTGGGGAATAATACCTACGAACTCCTGCCCGGGGATGCCGCGAGTTTCCAGGCCGGTTCCCCCCATGAACTCTGCAATGCCGGTCCGGAACCCCTGGTAGTTTTCTGGATTGTCACTCCCCCCAAGGGAGAATTTGAAAACCGGTAAGCCGGTTTGAACCGCCTGGCAGCCTGTTGCACTTGTGGATTTTTGCACCACCAGCACCGCAAAAATCCCGATTAACCGGCGTGCTT
>JAITEG010000086.1 GCA_031282145.1 Spirochaetaceae bacterium
CCACCCTTACATCGAGGTTGAGGACAGCGCCGTCGCCGCGATCCGCTTTAAGAGCGGCGCCCTGGGATCGGTACTGGTGAGCAATTCCCAGAAACCCGGTATCTACGCCAAGGTGCATATCCATGGCAGTTCCGCCTATTCCATGGGGGTCCAGACCGACGGGGGCGCCATGTTCATCGCGGGGATGAGCGGGCCGGTGGAACCTCCCCTGAACGACCTCTGGACCGTTGAGGGGGAACAAAGCCTTTTGGACAAATTCCGCGAAGAGGACGGGGCTTTTTTCGACAAACTGGAAGCGCAAGGTTCCGCTATAACGTACTTTTTTACCTGCCAGATCGACGATTTCTGCGGCGCCATCCGGGACGGGCGGCCGCCGGCGATAAGCGGCGAAGACGGCCGGGAAACGGTGCGGTTTATCGAGGCCGTCCTGAAAGCCGGCAGGCCCCCGGGTTTTAACGAATGATTCTCTATGATCCTGCCCTCACGGTGAATTTTCGGGATTACGGCATCATGCTGCCCATTTCGCCGGATCGGGCGGGCCGGGTGGTGGAATCTCTTCGGGGAAAAGCCGGAGGGGCCTTTTCCGGTTTTCCCGGCCCGGTCCTGGACCTCCCCGGGGCCCTGGGCTTGCGGGCAATGCAGGAGCTTGAGGGACGGGTTAGCCCGGATCGGCGGGATCTGGAACGGGTACATCAGGGGGAATTCATCGCCGGCCTTTACGGCGAAGGACTCCAGGCGGCCCTTTTAAACGCCTACGAGCTTATCGATTCCCAGGGCAGGCCCCACCGGTATGAGCCGGAGCGGGCAATAAAGCCCCTAACTTTTCTTTTTGAAACCATCCTGAACCAGGTTGGGGGAACTTACCTAGCCTGCCGCTTGGCCATGGTACAGCCGGAACCGGCCGGGACGCCGGGCTTCTGCTATTACCTGGGGGGCGGTATGCACCACGCCCGGTATGACACCGGGGCGGGGTTCTGTCTGGTCAACGACCTGGTGATTGCCGCCCGGAAACTTCAAGCCGAGGGGCTTGCCCGGCTCATCTGGATTGTGGACGTGGACGCCCATAAGGGCTGCGGTACCGCGGAACTGGTGTCTTTTTCCCGGGCCCAGCCCCCGGGCCTCTTGGCCAATAAAACCGGGACGGATATTCTCACCCTTTCGGTCCACATGGCCGCGGGCTGGCCTCTGGATGAGGAAACCCTCAAAACGGCCCTTCCCGGCCGGGCCCCGCTACTCCCCTCGGATGTGGAGATTCCCCTGGAAGCGGGGCAGGAAACGGCCTATGTACCGGAACTTGAAAAGGGCCTTTATAAACTGGAAGCAATTTCCCACGGCCAAAAGCCGGACCTGGCGATAGTGGTGGACGGAGCCGATCCCTATGAACACGACGGCCTTCCCTCCAGCGCTCTCCTCAAATTAACCCTGGACCAATGCGCTGCCCGGGATTGGTTGATCTATACCTTTCTGCGGACCCGGTCTATCCCTTCAGCCTGGATCATGGCCGGCGGATACGGGGATCGGGCCTGGGAACCAACGGCGTCCTTTTTGAGTTCGCTGAGTACATAACCCTGCATGGAACACCGCCCTAAGATGAAACCCCCGTAGCCTGGGCCACCGCCCGGGCCAGTTGGTCGGCGCAGGAGGTTTTCCGATCCTCGCATTGGATGCCCTTGAGGCGTTTTATCAGCGCCCCGGTTTCCATGCCCTCCACCAGTATGCTGAGGGCTTTCAGGTTTCCGTTACAACCGTTTTCAAAAGACAGGGAATGGATCTTACCATCCTGTAGATCAAACCGTATCTTAGTAGAGCAGGTTCCGTGAGTTTTATATTCAAACATAAAATACCTAAGGAACGGTACAGGTCCTTAGGATCCTCCTAATGAAAGAGCTTTTTCCTTTGCTTCAGGAATCCACCTTCGAAGATCCCCAATGCGCCGGCTATCCGATGGGTGGGTGCTGAGAAATTCCGGGGTACTTCCCCCGGATTGGTTACTCATCCGTTCCCAAAAGGGTATGGATTCCTCCGGATCATATCCGGCAACGGCCATAAGGATAAGCCCGATATGGTCCGCCTCACTTTCATGGCTGCGGCTGAAGGGCAGGGTACCAAAAAGTTCCGACCCCGCCCCATAGGCGGTCATGGCGAGCTGCTGGGTTTGGGGATTTTTTTCAGCGGTTACAATGCTGATACCCACCGCCCCAAGCTGTTGGAGTACACCGGCGCTCATGCGCTGCTGCCCGTGGTTAAGCAGGGCATGGGCCACCTCATGACCCATAACCGTGGCCAGCCCCGCTTCGGTCTGGGTTATGGGGAGTATCCCCGTATAAACCACGATCTTTCCCCCGGGCATACACCAGGCGTTAACCGTATCTTCCAGGATCAGCTTATATTCCCATCGATAATCATTAAGATACTCACTCCGGCCCTCTGAGGCAAGCCATTTTTCAGCGGCCCCCCGGATCCTGGCCCCTACCTGTTCCACAAGCCGCGCCTCCGCCGTTCCGGATATGATCGTGCTTTCTTTGAGAAATTCATCGTATTGCTGGAAAGAAGAGGCAAGCAATTCATTATTATTAACCAGAGCCATGGTACTTTTCCCGGTCAGGGGATTGGTGACACATCCTGAAAAAATCAAAAAAACAAAAACCGACAGCCATTGCTTTTTCATAGCTAACTCCTTTTACGAAAAAATTGTATCCCACTAAATTTTGGTTGTCAACGGGAGTATTCAGGAAGTTTATAGCCTAATATTGCCTCTATTGCCTTTATCATGTATGATTTGAGCCGGATTTCAAAACGAAAGCGTACAAAAGAGGCCCTATAGCTCAATTGGATAGAGCAACGCCCTTCTAAGGCGTGGGTTGGCGGTTCGATTCCGTCTAGGGTCATAAATGAAGAAAAGTTACCAGATTGTATGTTTTTTCATACATCAATGGTAGTTACGAAAATCTGCATTTGTAACGATATGCGTACTTCTTTATTATTTAGAATAGGAGCATTTAATGTTTGAAGATGTTAAGCTGCCGAAAAAATTGGCAAATTCACCGATAAACGAAGCGGTTTTTGAGATCCGGTATGCCGGTAAGTATCCCGGGGAAGCCCTCTATGGCGTCCTTTTTGATGTTTTTAAGGACATCTCAACACAAAACGCTGAGATTCTGCCGATTTTGCAAATTCCGCAACAGGTACGGGATATGGATCCAAATCTTTACTATCAACCTTTTTATAGAGTAAGAAATAATAATTTGACTTTATCCGTTGGCCCCCATTCGATTGTCTTTTCCGTATTAAAACCCTATGCCGGATGGACTCAATGGACACAATTCTTCTATCCAATTATAGATAAAATTAAAGAAAAAAATATTATCACCCAGGTTGAACGTATCTGGTTGCGTACTTTTGATGTTTTAACGGGAAACATCTTTGAGCGTATAAATGTAAATTTAACGGTAAACGGGAATATCGTTACGTCAAGCCCAAGCTCTTTTTATACTGAATTTAAGCAAAACAACACCCATGTTTTACTCAATATCAATAATGCCGCTTATATGAATGGAATGCAGACTAGAGATTCATTGATAGATATTACTTGTATTCGTGACTTTTATTGTGATGCCGATCGATTTTTTTCGTTATATAAAGAAGACCTGGAAAATGCCCATGCCGTGAACAAACAAGTCTTTTTTGGATTGCTCAAAGAAGAACTGACCAATGATTACGGCCCGGAGTATTAGTATGATAAATGCCGTTCTTAAAAACACCCTTACGACAACACCATATGAAAGTTCTGCATTTCCAACATCATCCGGTTCAGGCGAACAAATAAGTGAATCATACATTCGTATGAAAAATGTAGAGAAGAAAAAAACTGAGCAAGAAACAAAAGGCGATACATTTTATCCTTTCTTCGATATCGGTTCTGCTATGATAAAATTTTCCAATTCGGCTGAAAACACGTATGCCACAAGGTATTATCTTATGGACAATGTGGATTGCCATATTTTGAATGCCATAAGCAGGTATAAAAAGCTAAATGGCGTGGAGTCTGATTTTTCTCCAGCCAAATCATTGTTGTGGGCGCTTAAATCCGTTCGGAGTATTGTGGTTTCAAGGATTACCTTTTATGAAGATGGCGCAAAGATCCGGCTTCGGTTTGCCCAAACTGATTTTATTATTGATTTTGATTTTGAAGAACCGGATTCTGTATTTATTACCACCTTCAAAAATGGAACGATGTTTGTTAAGGATTGTCAGATTGATGATTTGCAAAAAACCCTGGAGCTTTTTTGATGGGTTTATACTCAAAGGTATACCCAAAGGAGCTTCTTCCGTATCAAACATATCCTGCTGTCTTGCCAAGTGAAGAAGTTTTAGATTGTTTTTTTGTACGGGAAACAAACGAAGATATCTATCTTTTTTTCGGTTCTGGGTTTAATCCATATCATGTGGATGATGTTATAAGACAAATAATAGCGCCTCCAACCTCTAAACGTGATGTATTTGAACTTTCTGTTTTTTTATATGGATATTACAACAAAGACCATATCGGTATCAGGCAAACCGACAAGGGCTTAAACAATGCCTGGAATAATGAAATTCCTGATATATCGGCAGAGGATATAAGTTATACCCAATGGCCCATGTTTCCGTTATTTTTATCTACAACAAAATTATACGAGCAGCCTGTAGATTTTTCAGGTGAAAAGTTTGTTTCTTCATTTTTACATAAACCAACAATAGCCAATTATTGGCACTTTCAACTTTTTACAAAAGATGATGAGGGAAAGGTTATACCCAGGGATAAAGACAGTCCCAGGCTGAAACGTCTTGCAAAACATGTCCTTGAAAATATCATAATACCGGCAATATGCCTGGAAACAACTATCAAACGATTCCAAAGAGCCGATTTTGATGGAAAAGGATAGCCCCCTCTGGAAAAAACCTACATAAAAGTAATATTATACTTCCATGGAACCGCTATATATGGTTGAGACGGTCCCGCGGGATCAGAAGCAGACTGAATTGGAGCTGTTGTTTGATATTGCCCGGACCCTGGATAAGCACGTGGAACTCCGAAGCGCCCTGGGGCCGGTTTTAAGCCTCCTGGAAATACGGGCGGGACTGACCTGGGGAATGGTGACCCTTCTGGATAGGGAGAGGGGGCTGCTAAAGATAGAAGAGGCCTACGGGCTTACCCCGGAGGAAAAAGACCGGGGGATCTACCGTCTGGGAGAAGGTTTGGTGGGCAGGGTTTTTGAGTCAGGTATGGCGATTACCGTGCCGGATCTTTCCAAGGACGGCCATTTCCTCAACCGGGCAAAGAGCCGGACCAAGGAAGACCTCGCGGGACTTACCTATTATTGTGTTCCGATCCGTTCCGGGGGCAATATTATCGGAACCCTCAGCGCCGAACGCCGGATCCGGGGGAATGATCCCGAAACCCAGATGGCCGGGGACCGCTCCTTTTTGGAACAGGTTTCCGCCATCATAGCGGACAGCGCCAAACTCCGGGAACGGATCCTGGAAGAACAGTTCCGGATCCGGGAGAAGGAATCCTTTGACGTTTCCGGGGATGAACGGTTGGGAAAACTCCCCGGAGGGCGGATAGCGCCGGGGAGCGCCATTATCGGCACCAGTAAAAAGATGCGCAGCCTCCACGAGATGCTTACCCAGGTGGCCCCCAGCGACGCGACGGTGCTTATCACCGGGGAAAGCGGTACCGGCAAGGAACTGGTGGCCGCGGAACTGCACCGCCTTTCTAAACGGGCCGGGGAGGTCCTGATAAAGATCAACTGCGCGGCCCTTCCCGAATCGATCATCGAGAGCGAGCTTTTCGGCCACGAAAAAGGGGCCTTTACCGGGGCGGTGAGCCAGCGTAAGGGCCGGTTTGAACTTGCCCACCGGGGGACCATTTTCCTTGACGAAATCGGCGAACTCTCTCCCCGGATCCAGGTGAAACTCCTCAGGGTGCTGCAGGAGCGGGAAGTGGAACGGGTGGGGGGTATATCCACCATCAAGGTCGACGTGCGGCTTATTGCCGCGACCAACCGGAATTTGGAGGAGGCCGTTGCCGCGGGCCAATTCCGGGAAGACCTCTATTACCGGCTCAATGTCTTTCCCCTGCATATACCCGCCTTGCGGGAACGGAAAAGTGATATCATCCTGTTGGCGGATCATTTTGCGGAAAAATACGCTGAAAAAAACGGAAAACTCATCAAGCGAATCTCCACCCCCGCCATTGACCTTTTGACCAGTTATTCCTGGCCCGGAAATGTCCGGGAACTGGAGAACTGTATCGAGCGGGCGGTGATCCTCTCCACGGATATGGTGATCCACTCCTATAACCTTCCCCCCAGCCTCCAGTCGGCGGTTTCGACCCACACGGGGCCGACCACCACCCTGGATGCGGCCCTCTCCCGGCTGGAGAAGGAACTCATCGTGGAGGCCCTGAAAATCAGCGGGGGCAATATGGCCGGGGCGGCCCGTCAATTAGGCATCACCGAACGGCAGATAGGACTGCGGGTCCATCATTACGGGATAAACTGGCACCTGTATAGAAATACAAAAATGTAGGAATGGTATTTTTGTCATACATTTCCGTAGGAAATTTTCACCTGTTTTTCTCAAAAAAATAAAAAATAGGAGATGAAAAAGGCTATTTTTCCCGGCTTGGTCTGGTTTCTTCCGGTTTTTATCCTACTTTTTTGTAATAATTAGTAAAAACCTCCATTTTTTTTCTTTCCAGAAAAAAAACGTCATTTTTCCAAAGCACTTGGCACGGTTTCTGCTAGATACACTAAAACAACTTATTGAGGAGGACAGAAAAGTGCGAAAAAAAAATGTTGTTTTGGCGCTCATTCTGCTGCTTGTAGGGGGAGTTTCTCTTTTTGCCCAGGACGCAATTGAAGAACTCGGATTTTCTTTGGATGTGGTATGGCTTTTTATCGGGTCCATCCTTGTCTTTATTATGCAGGCCGGTTTTGCCCTGGTTGAGACCGGACTGACCCGGGCGAAAAACGCCACCAATATCACCATGAAGAACGTGATGGACTTTTGTTTTGGCGCCATCGTGTATTGGGCCCTGGGCTGGGGGTTCATGTACGGCAAGGACGCCCTTGGCGGTTTCATCGGTACATCCCAGTTTTTCCACGGTCCCATGGAACTGACTATCGAAACCGGCAATTTCTACAAGAGCTGGTTTTTCCAGGTGGTCTTTGCCGCAACCGCCGCCACCATCGTGTCCGGGGCCATGGCGGAACGGACCCAGTTCAAGTCCTACCTGATCTACACCTGTTTTATCTCCGCCTTTATCTATCCCATTTCGGGCCACTGGATCTGGGGCGGAGGCTGGCTTGCCGGATTGGGGTTCCACGACTTTGCCGGGTCCACGGTGGTTCACTCCGTAGGAGGCTGGGCCGCCCTCATGGGCGCCGCGGTTCTAGGTCCCCGTATGGGGAAGTATGTGAAGGGCCCCGACGGCCACATCACCGTCAAGGCTGTTCCCGGCCACAACATTCCCTATGCGGCCCTGGGGGTCCTGCTTCTCTTTTTCGGATGGTTCGGCTTTAACGGGGCGTCCACGGGAATCGCCACTGTGGGGGACGGCGGCATCTGGAGCGGTCTCGCCATCGCCCGGGTCGCGGTGACCACCTGTCTTGCCGCCTCCGGGGGGGCCGTAAGTGCCCTCATTTTCTCCTGGATCTGGTTTAAAAAGCCCGACGCCTCCATGACGTTGAACGGCCTCCTCGCGGGCCTTGTGGGTATCACCGCCCCCTGTGCGGTGGTTTCCCCCGGCGCATCCATCGCCATCGGCCTTATCGCCGGGGTCCTGGTGGTGCTCTCGGTAGAGTTTATCGACAAGGTGCTTAAGGTGGATGATCCGGTGGGGGCTTCTTCCGTACACCTCACCTGCGGTATTTTCGGGACCCTCGCGGTGGGCATCTGGGGCAATGTGGAAGGGGTCGCGGTGGGCGTCCTCCACGGAGGCGGCTTTGTCCAGCTTGGGGTGCAGGTTATCGGAATCCTCTCGGTAGGGGCCTGGGCGGCCCTGGTAAGTCTTGCCCTTTTCTTCGTCATCAAGGTCATCTTCGGTCTCCGGGTAAGTCCCAAGGAAGAATCCGTGGGTCTGGATCTTGCCGAACACAAGTCAGAAGCCTACGCGGGCTTCCAGATCTTTAGCAACATGTAAGGAGGCAAAAAATGAAACTGATTATTGCGTATATACAGCCCCATGTGTTGAATGAGGTTAAGCAGGAACTTTATAAGGCTGAAGTCTACAAGATTTCGGTAACCAATGCCATGGGATGCGGTCAGCAAAAGGGTTATACCGAACAATACCGGGGCATTGAGATCGAGGTGAACCTGCTTAAAAAAGTCCGGGTGGAAATCGCGGTAAACGATAACTTCGTTAAACCCACCGTGGACGCTATTATCCGGGGCGCCCGGAGCGGCGAAATTGGAGACGGAAAGATCTTTATCCTCCCCATTGAGGAATGTATCAGGATCAGAACCGGCGAAACCGGGTCCGTGGCGATTGGCTAAGGCCGGGCAGTTAAAAATTCCGAGGTAAAAAAGTGTGGCGCGGCCTAGGCCGCGCCGTTTTTTTTGCGGTCCTTGCCCGCGCTCCGGATTTAAATCAACAATCTCGCCCCTTAACTTATATGCAGCATGCTTCTTTTTTCATTCCGCCGGGCGATTATCCAGTTAAAAATCAGCGCCAGGATTAATACCCCGCCCCAAATAACATCCCGGTAAAAATTGGAGATATGTTCAAACATATTGAGCCCCGATGAAAGAAACTGCAGGATAAACACCGCCAGCGTAACGCCCCGAATAGTACCGAAGCCGCCGTTAGGGTCTACCCCCCCAAGCACCGCAATAAGGACGCATTGCAGGGTATAGGCGGCGCCATAGTCGGCCTTAGCGGAGTTGGCCCTGGCCATCATAATAAGCCCGGCTATTGACGAAAGAAGTCCCGAGAGCATATAGGTCCTTATGAGGATTCGGGTGTTTTCTAACCCCGCGTAAATCGCCGCCTTTGGATTTGTGCCCACCAGATAGAGTTTGAGGCCGAAGCTGGTCTTTCCCAGCACAACACCTACCGCAACGGCCACGAGGACATAGAGGATGAAGGGAACCGGCAAGAGGCCGAATAGTTCCGTGTTTCCAATCCGGGAATACAGGATCGGCAGCCGTGACAAGGGCCGGCCTTCAGTCATAACGATGGCAAAGCCGGTAAAAAGCTGCTGAGTGCCCAGGGTGGCAAGGATCGCGGGAATTCTCAACCGGGCGATCAGAAAGCCGTTGAAGGCGCCTGCGGCCAGCCCCACCGCCAAGGCCAGCAAAACCGCTATCACAATGGAAAAAGCCGGCGTCCCCTGGGACGTCGTAGCGATAAGATATTTGGCGGCAAATATGGCGGATAAGTTCGCCGTCCCCACCACCGCCAGATCGATACCCCCCGATATCATGGCCAGGCTGACGCCAATAGCCATGATCCCGTATTCCGGAAACTGGGTTGCCATGGAAATAAAATTGCCCTTCTGCAAAAAAAGAGCGGGTTTAAGGAATCCCATCAGGATAAACACGCCGACAAACACAAAAAACAGCCGGACCACGTTTTTATCTTCATCCCTCTTGGGTTTTAAGAGAAATCCTGCTTTTTTATCCGCCATGTTTTACTCCGTAATTTGTCCCCCGGCCGCCGCGTGGGCGCCGGGCGATTTTTTCCTGCCCCGCATAAAAGTTCCGCCGCCTGACCGGTAGGCCGAAACACCGGTACCGATAATGATGATTGCCCCGGTAAATACCTTCTGCCAATAAGTGGGTACTCCGATAAGAATAAGACTGTTGGACATGATGGTCATCAGGGCAATCCCCAGGATGGCTCCCGTCAGGGTACCCAAACCTCCGGTGACCCGGGCGCCCCCAAGTACCACTGCGGCAATGACGGTCATTTCCATGCCATTCAGGTTGGTGGGATGACAGTTCCTAATCATTGACGCCCTGGCGATACCGGCAATTCCCGCTACTGCCCCGACGAAACCGTAGATAAACATTTTGATGCCTATTATGTTGAATCCCGCCCGCTGGGCAGAAACCTCATCCCCACCGATAGCGAAGATTCCCCGGCCCAGCATGGTATAGCGGAGCAGAATGAAAACAAGGATGAGGATACCTAAAAGGATAAATACGGTTACCGGCATCTCGGAACCCAGGTTCAGCACCGAATTGTACACCTTAAACAGATAAGCTTGGCCGTGGCGCCGCATGGACTCGGGGACGGGAATTTCATGGGCCCCCAGTACCCCCTGCATGATACCGATAAAGAGGCTTGAGGTACCCAGGGTCACCACCAAAGTGGGAAAATGAAACCAGGCGATAAGCACCCCGTTTAAGAGGCCCATCACCAGCCCAAAGAGGGCCCCCATGACGTAGGGGAGCAGCACCGTCCCGCTGTAGTCCCCCGGCAGGAGGATGGATGTAGTCATATACATGGCCAAGGAAGCAACGGCGGTAAAGGATACGTCAATACCCCCGGACACAATCACCATCAGAGCCCCGATGGAAAAAAGGGCCGGAATTACCATGGACCGGGTCAAATCCACCAGGTTATTATTGGTAAAAAACTGGCCGCTCCGCGCCTGGATCAAGATACTGAGCAGTACAATGGCGCCGAAAATATATAATTCCGTCCGCTGAAACAATTTTCTATATACCATAAATTCTCCTCCCAACGCCGGTTACGCGATACCCGTGGCAATTTCACCAAGTTTGGCCTCGGTGGTTTCGGATGCCGTAAGTTCCCGCACAATCTGTCCATCCCTCATAACAACGATCCGGTTACAGCAGGCCATAAGTTCGGGGAGATCGTCGGAGATGACGATGATACCCAAGCCTTTGGCCGCCAGGTTTCTCAACAGTTCGTGGATATCGTACTTGGAACCGATGTCCACCCCCACGGTAGGTCCGTTCAGGATAAGGATCTTGAGATCATTGGCCAGCCACCGGGCCAACACCGCCTTTTGTTGATTCCCCCCGGAGAGGGTCTTGACTTCCCGTTCATAGTCACTGGCCGCTATGGAAAGCTCGGATATCCAGGATTCAATTTCCCGTTGTATCTTATCCTGGAATAAAAATCCCGCCCTGTTGGAAAGCCGGGTGAGTCCCGACGCCACCATGTTCCGGCCGATGGACTGGGAGAGAAAAAGCCCCTCGGTAAGCCGGTCGGCGGGTACATACCCTATTCCCAGATTGATAGCGTCCTTAACCCGGCGGATCTCAGCCGGCTTGCCGTAGACCGTAACGGTCCCCGAATCCGGCCGGCTCACGCCAAAGAGGGTCTGCACCAATTCCTCACGGCCGGAACCCAAAAGGCCGGTGATGCCGAGGATCTCCCCGCCGTATATCTGAAAAGACACATCCTGGTAACTGCCCCGCAAGGACAGGCCCGAAACTTCCAGCGCCGGGGTATTGGAGCGTGAAGCGGGGGCATAGGATTCCTCGGCAAAATTCCTCCCCGTCATATAGTAGGCAAACTTTTTATCGTCCAATTCACTGGTTTTTCCGGTAGATACATTCATGCCGTTCCGCAGAATGGTAAAGCGTTCGGAAATTTCAAATACCTCGTCCAGTTTATGGGACACAAAAAGAATGGCGATCCCCTGGGATTGCAGTTTTTTTATCACCGAAAAGAGGGAACGGACCTCCTTTCTGGTCAAGGCGGTGGTAGGTTCGTCCATGATGATGATCCTGGCATCGTAGAGCAGCGCCCGGCAGATGGCGATAAGCTGTTTTTCCGCAATGGAAAGATTTTCCACCCGTTCTTCCAGATCCACGGTAAAACCAATTTTTCCCATGGCTTCCGTGGCGATCCCCCGCATCCGCCGGTAATTTATCAATTTACGTTTATCCATCAGTTCCATATTCAGGGCCAGATTTTCCATTACGGTAAGATTGGGGAAAAGGGAAAAATCCTGGTAAATGACCTGTACCCCCAGGGCTATCGCTTCCGACGGGTTTAATCTGGAAAACCGCCGGCCGCTAATCTCAAGCATCCCTTCATCGGCTTCATAAAAACCGGAGATAATTTTGATAAGGGTCGATTTACCGCAGCCGTTTTCCCCCGCCAGGCAGTGAATTTCGCCGGCCCCCACTTCAAGGCCGACACCCCGGAGGGCTTCCACACCGCCAAAGGATTTTTTGATGTTTTCGGCCCGTAAAATATAGTCAGACATTTTTAAGATTCCTCCAGGACATACAAACAGGGGCAGACACACCCACCGTTTTCCCGGTGTGTACGTCCACCCCTCCTTTTTTTCGTGGCGAATGCAGCCGCCCCATAACACCCATTACCGGCGGGGCGGCTCATTCCAATCAGAAACCAAAGGAATCCACATTATTTTTGTCGATAACAATCCATCCCGATCCGATCAGGACTTTTTTAGAATCACCAAGGAATTTCATATTTTCATAACCCGGAAGCCCAAGATTAAGGCCGTTTCCTATGGGTTCACCCCGGAGTATCTTGACCGCCAGAGAACAAAGGGCATAACCGGCGTCTTTGGGGTCCCACAGGGTTGCCGCGGCAAGAGTACCATCTTTGAGGAACACCTTATTTTCTTCGGGGAGGCCGGTACCGGAGGTGAACACCTTTCCTTTAAGGCCCATTTCCTCAATGGCCCTGGCGATACCGGGGGCATCCTTGGAAGAGGTACCCATAATCCCCTTAAGATCGGGATATTTCTTGAAAAGCTCCTTGGCCCGTTCGTAGGACCGCTCCATATTATCTTCCGATTCGACCCGGGGCTCCGCCGCCAACAGGGTCATCCGGGGATACGCCGTTTTCTGATGGGCCACGCCGCCATCGGCCCATTCGTTGTGGGAGGCGTTGGTCACATGGGCTACCATTGTGGTATAGGTACCGCTTTCCCCCATGGCCTTGGCCAGGTTATCCATAATAAAGGCCCCGTATTCAGTATTGTCGAAGGCTTCAATGTCGTACATGGTGTTTTCCTGGAAGGATGCTTCGTGGGTTACCACCACAATGCCCCGGGAAAGGGCTTTACCCAATACCGGTTCCAGGGCCGCGGGATCCACCGGGACGACACAGATAGCGTCCACACCCTGGGCGATAAGATCTTCAATTACCTGAGCCTGCAAGGCAGCATCGGTCCTGGCGGGTCCCTTCTGGAACGCGTTCAGTCCGGTATTTCTGGCAAACTCCTTGACCCCTACTTCCATCCGGACAAACCACGCGTTGGTACTGTCCTTGGGTACCAGCGCGATCCGCCAATCCTTTTCGGGTTTGGACGACTTGCCCTGGGGCCCCGATGAGGCGCCGGACCGGTCTCCACCGCCTCCGGCAAAAGCTACCATACCGGTAAGTACCATTAAAACGAATACCGATAACATCCGCTTCATTTCTCTTTCCTCCTAAAATTTCAATAATTTATTTTGATCATAACAGACGCAACGAATCTGTTATCAAAATAACCGCAAATCAACAACCTCGCCCTAAAGTTCGCACACGGGAGTATGCAGAGGGTATTAGACCACTCAGCACGAATAATGTCAGGAGAGGACTCCCGATTTCGCCGGCCCAAGTTCAACTTCGCCGATCTTTTTCACCTCAAACCCATTTTTCTTAAATTCTGCGTAATCAAAAGCATCCAGTTCATCAATGGCAAGTTTGTGAAACTCGTAGAAATTCTTCCAGTCCTCATACCCGTTACCAAGATTGTGTTCCAAAAACGCGTCCGCTATATCCATCCCCATTTGAGGCGCTACATAAAAAGCGCCCATGGCAAGTACATTGACGCCATTCCCCGTAATGGCCCTGAGTGCCGCCGGTACGCTTTCCACTACCCCTGCGTGTACCCGGGGACATTTACTTGCGGCAATATGGATGCCCATACCGGTTCCGCAAAATAGAAGCGCCCGCTCAAATTCACCTTCAGCAATTTTGGCTCCCACTTTTAGACCAATACGGTGAAACATTTCCGGTTCCTTCTCATCCGCAGAACGCACACCAACATCGGTTACCGTCCACCCCTTGGATTTTAAGTGCTTTACCACCGCTTCTTTCAACGGAAATCCCGCAAAATCAGCGCCTACTAAAACCTGTTTGTCCTTTACCGTCTTCATAATTATCCCGCCTTTCTGTTGAATTACGGACCCGGAATGCCTTCAAAACCGTTTCCGGTTTTGCCAGCCGGTTTAAACCATGGCAAATTTTAAACGGGGATTACCCCTTTTTTCAAGATGATACAACCGTATTTAATGGTGGAACCGGTAACTACCACCGCGAAAGCTTTTTGCGCCCTTTCATAAAAGGCAAAACGATCTATCTTCTTTATTGCCGGAGTCTTGGGCCACTTTGAATATATGATATCCGAGAACCGCTTCTCAACCGCCGGATCCGCCGTATCTCCCTTAGCGCATTTCATCATGACGACCGGATCCTTCACATAACTGTCCGGGTTCATCAGGCTCATGATACCCTCAAGGATATCAAATACCTCGGCGCCGTCGGCCCGCAGGCAGCACTTACTCATCGAATGGCCGGGATAAAAAGCATCGGTCAACACAATCTCGTCACCATGGCCCATACAATCCAAGGCAAAAAGCAACTCGGGAAAGATAACCTTGGGAATTCCTATCAGCATACGATTCCTCCTTGTTTTTGTCCCCGGGCTCACCGGTTTCCGCTTGTCCGGGGCGTTTACCGTACCACATAGTTAAGCATATTTTTCCAGATGGTGTTGTAATGTTTCCAGTTCACAAATTCCGGCGGAGCCCAATGGGGCGAACAATCGGAGGTAAACACCGCGCTCCGGCCCTGCCCAAAATCACCCGCGGAAATAAGGGGGTCTCCATCAATCTCCACCACCACCTCCCATTCCGGTTTCGGTTCGGTCTTGTTATACCCTAAAAGACAAGGCCAATCACCCTCAATACCCTCTACCAAAGGATGGGCTTTTACCACCTTAGGCGAAATCCCCTCACTGTGTTCCCGGCGGTCGTCCACGGGTAAACAGGAAACAGGCAAGACATCGGCAACAGCGGTGGCGCCGTACCGGGCTTTGCCTTCAATCCCGCTGAAGGACATATACCCCCCAATCATGATAAGGGCGCCGCCCTTGCGCACATAGTCCCGAATCGCCATACAGCGGTTGGGACGCGTTATGCTTTTCGAAAAGGTGATTCCCGGAAGAAGCAGGGTATTTGAACCTATGTCGGAAAGAATCACCGCCGCGTATTCCCCGTACTCTTCCGCGGTAAAGGGAAGCCTGTCCTGGGCATGATGGTTAGGCACATAAACTACCTCAAAACCCGCCTTTTCAACCGCCTCCCGCAGCCAGGCAACCCCTTCCTCATAAACCGAAGTATGGAAAGTATCTATCCCTTTCACATGGGTAGTAAAACTTGTCCAGGATTCACCGGCAATCAACACTTTCCGGGTCATATTGCTCCTCTTCAGAACCAGTAATCCCCCGTTTACTCCAGGGTTTTCATCACTAAAAGAAATACTAAATATTTTAGTTAATTTTTAATTATTACACTTATCAAAATAGTATATCATGATTTTATAAGATGTCAAGCCATTTTTTTATATATTTTTCTTCTTTTAATTCATTATAATATATAGATTTATAAAAATACAGCCGGTTTTTGATAATATGGCAACTTAATTTTTTAGAAATATATAAACGAAATTATTATTTTATTGACAATTTTACTAATTACTGGCTAAAATCAATTTATGCCGCCCCGGATTATAGATATCGCCAGAGCCGCGGAAGTCTCGCCCGCCGCTGTTTCGCTTGCGCTGAACAATAAAACCGGCGTCAGTACCGGGGTGCGGCAAAAGATCATCGGTATCGCCCTGAGTATGGGCTATCAAAGCGCCTTTACGGAACAGTATAAGATCATTAACGAGAATATCACCATAAAACTCCTTAAAATCGCGAAACACGGTCACGTCATCAACGAACGCCATAACGCCTTTATCACCGAATATATGGAAGGGGTAGAAACGGTCACGAAAATGCGGAAGTACAAACTGGAGGTCTCTTTTTTCAACAAGGTGCCCATTGAGGATATAATCGCCGCCCAGAAGGGGATTAACGCGGATGGTTTCATCGTACTGGGAACCGAGCTTCTGGCCCACGAACTGGACCTTTTCAATGAACTGTCCCGGCCCATCGTATTCATCGATACCTATTTTCCCCTTTCTACCTACGATTGTGTGGATATGGATAATATTGACGGGGTTTTCCGGTCGATTCAACATCTGTACCGCAGCGGGCACCGGAGCATAGGCCTCGTAAAGGGCAGTTACGAAACCCGGAATTTCAAGGTCCGCGAGACCGGTTTCCACGAAGCCATGGAATATTTTTCCCTTCCCATTCAGGAGAATTTTATGGTCAGCGTGGACCCCGCCTTTGACAATTCAGTCAATGACATGAACCGGTTCCTTGATAAACACAAAAACCTGCCGACCGCTTTTTTTTGCATGAACGACATTATCGCCTACGGATGTATCAGGGCCTTGCGGGACCACGAAAAAAAGATACCCGATGATATAAGCGTTATCGGGTTTGACGACCTGCCGTCCAGCAATTACACTGAGCCGCCGCTGACCAGCATCCGGGTTTCGACCCATCAGATTGGACAGCGGGCCCTGGAACGGCTTGCCGAACGGATCACCGGTATGTCCGATAATAAACCGGAAACTATCCTGATTGCGGGGGATTTAATAGAACGGGACAGCGTAAAAATAATATAAACCGGAAGCCTTCCCCAAATCTGAAGTTGTGGGAGAGCCCCAAGGTATGCCCCGGGATCTATCTTACATTATTGTAAGAATTGATCCAATAGTTACCTTTTTGTATCTTTTCTAAATTTTATTTTTATCGGCGGATGTTTTCTATGGATATAATTATTTATACTACATAGATTTATATTTTTTTTGAAAACGCGGGAACTTGGCACGGATCTTGCTAGGAATAATAAACAAGCTAAACAGAAATACGGAGGACCTATGAGCATTGTTGATTTTTCCAAAACCCCGGTAGCCGAATTGTACGGTACCAATAGTTTTTCCAACGCCCTGATGAGGGAGCGGCTGCCAAAAAATATTTATAAAGAGATAATCGCGGTCCAGGCCGGTGAAAAAGAGCTGACCCTGGAAGTGGCGGAAGTAGTGGCCGCGGTGATGCGGGACTGGGCTATTTCCAAGGGGGCCAGCCATTATACCCATTGGTTCCAGCCCCTCACCGGCCTTACCGCGGAGAAGCACGATTCCTTTATCGCCCCCACCGGGGACGGAAAGGTCATCATGGAATTTTCCGGTAAAGAACTGGTTAAAGGCGAGCCCGACGCGTCGAGCTTTCCCAGCGGGGGACTGCGGGCGACCTTTGAGGCCCGGGGCTATACCGCCTGGGATGTAACCAGCCCCGCGTTCCTCAAACAGGACCCCACCGGCACCACCCTCTGCATCCCCACCGCCTTCATCAGCTATTACGGCCAGGCCCTGGACAAGAAGGTGCCCCTGCTTAAATCCATCGACGCCCTTTCCAAAGAGGCGGTACGGGTGCTCCGCAGCCTGGGGAACACCACCAGCAAACGGGTATTCACCACTGTGGGCCCCGAGCAGGAATACTTTCTTATCGACAAGAAATTCTACGACGAGCGGCCGGACCTCATCCTTACCGGCAGGACCGTGTTCGGCGCCCTTCCCGCCAAGGGCCAGGAGATGGAGGATCACTACTTCGGGGCCATCAAGGAACGGATCGCCGCCTTCATGCGGGAACTCAACACGGAACTGTGGAAGGTGGGGATTCCCGCCAAGACCCAGCATAACGAGGTCGCCCCCAATCAGTTTGAGCTTGCCCCCATCTACGCCAACAGCAGCGCCGCGGTAGACGCCAACCAGTTCGTCATGGAGACCATCAAAAATGTCGCCCGCCGTCACGGCCTTGAGGGGCTCCTCCACGAGAAGCCCTTCGCGGGGGTCAACGGTTCGGGGAAGCACAACAACTGGTCCATGGCGACCGACGACGGGATCAACCTCTTCGATCCCGGGGAAAACCCGGAATCCAACGCCCGGTTCCTCCTCTTTGCCGTCGCGGTGGTGGAGGCGGTGGACCGCTACGCCCTGCTGCTCCGTTCCTCCGTGGCCACCTCCGCCAACGACCACCGGCTCGGCGCCAATGAGGCCCCCCCCGCCATCGTGTCCATTTTCTTCGGCGGGCCCCTCACGGAGATTCTCGACAACATTGCCGAGGGCAAGGCGGGAAGCAAGACCGATTACGGCTCCCGGATTCAGCTTGGAGTAACAAGCCTCCCCAGCCTTCCCAAGGATGTTTCTGACCGGAACCGCACCAGCCCCTTTGCCTTTACGGGGAACAAGTTTGAATTCCGCATGGTGGGGTCTTCCCAGTCCATCGCCACTCCCAACACCTATCTTAACGTGGCGGTTGCCCAGGTGCTTTCCGAATTTGCGGACAAGCTGGAAAAGGCCTCCAACAAGAATGAGGCGATTCAGAACATCATCAAGGAGTCCTACGCCAAACACCGCAAGGTGGTCTTTAACGGCAACGGGTACACCGATGAATGGGTCCGGGAGGCGGAACGCCGGGGCCTTCCCAATGTGAAGAACGCCGTGGATGCCCTTCAGGTGCTTATCCGCAGCGAGACCGTTTCCCTCTTCGAGAACCACAAGGTTCTTACCAAGGAAGAGATGGAAAGCCGCTATCACATCTATCTGGAGAAGTATTCCAAGCAGATCAACATCGAGGCGGGGGTCACCATCGACATGGCCCGCCGGTATATCTTCCCCGCGGTAAGCGCCTACAGCGCCGAACTTGCCCGGGACGCCGCCGCCCTGGCCGCCATCCACGCGGCAAGCGCCCCCCAGGAGAAACGGGCCAAGAAGATAGCGGAACTCACCAACGACCTCTACGAGGAGACCGCCAAACTGGAATCCGCCCTGGTGGAAGCCCAGGGCATAGAGGAAGCCTTCGCCCAAGCCAAGGCCTACTTTGAAAAGGTGCGCCCCGCCATGGAGGCGGTCCGCGCCGCGGCGGACAGCCTGGAAAAACTGGTCGCCAA
>JAITEG010000169.1 GCA_031282145.1 Spirochaetaceae bacterium
ATCGGCCCCAGTGGAACCGGGAAGAGTACGCTCCTGCGTTGCATCAATGGACTGGAATCTCTAGACAGCGGTGATATCTTTGTAAACGGCCTTTCAGTCAGGGTGAAAAAAAATTTACAAAAAATACGCATGGATTGCGGCATGGTATTTCAGCAGACCGTGTTGTTTCCACATTTGGACGTGATGGGTAATATGATTTTAAGTCCTATGAAGCTGCTTAATATGAAACGGGATGAAGCGGAAGAGAAAGCCCGGACGATGTTAAAGCGGGTTGGACTTGAAAACAAAGAAAAATCAAGACACAACGAGCTTTCCGGTGGTGAACAGCAGCGCGTAGCCATTGCCAGGGCACTGATGATGGATCCCCAAGCATTGCTTCTGGACGAAATCACATCCGCCCTCGATCCGGAGATGAGTCAGGAGGTACTTCATATTCTAGAAAACCTTGCAGCAGACGGAGTTTGCATGATAGTGGTAACTCATGAAATGACCTTTGCCCGTCATGTGGCCAGCCGCATACTTTTTCTTGAAGGGGGAAAATTGATCTGTGATAAATCGAAAGAACAATTCTTTTTAGAGGAAAGGCAGACCAATGACAGGGTAAAACGTTTTCTGCAATTTATAGGCGAGACAGAGGACGGAGAATAATCTTGGAAACAAAACCGCTCATATATCAATATCGTAATGATCTTCTGGAGTGCGTTAGTTACGGCAAAGTTTGTGTTGTAGGCGAAGACGGTATCCGCGTCGCTATTGGTGGAGTAAATGAATACTCCTATTATCGATCAGCGTCAAAACCAATACAAGCATTGCCGGTTCTTTTACATAGGATGGATAAAAAGTACGGCTTCACTGACAGTGAGATCGCTGTCTTCTCCGGTTCACATTGGGGTGAAGATATCCATATTAAGACCCTGGAAAGTATACTGCAAAAAACAGGCGTCAAGGAAGAACAACTCATTATGCAGCCTACTTATCCCCTCAACCCGGAAAGACGCCAAGAGCTTATATATCAGGGCTCGGGTCCACGCAGGCTTTACCATAATTGCGCGGGAAAGCATATTGCACTGATATTGCTTGCGAGAGAACTTGGTGAAGCGGAAGGAAATTATTGGAAAGCCGAAAGCAAAGTACAAAAAACGATCCTTGATATCATATCGGAATTGACTGATATATCCGCGGACCAGATACGTATGGGTGTGGACGGCTGCGGCGTACCTGTATATGCGGTTCCGCTTTATGCAATAGCGTTGTCTTTTCTACGGTTGATCTGTTCTGATCTAATACGAAATGATGAACTGCGCGGTGCTGTTGAACGGAATACCGCATTGCTTCATGTCAATTCGATAATGCTGGACGGTTTTAATCGTTCCTGCGCGGTATTCAGTTCCCGTCCGGATCTGCTTTCCAAAGCCGGAGCTTTGGGGGTCTACGCCATGGGTATAGGCTCCCTGCGCCTTGGCGGGGTGGTAAAAATTTCAGATGGTGATAATAATAAGGCTGAATTTTGTGCCCCTTATCTATTACGAAAATTGGGCTATAAAGGTGATTCGGAGTGGTGGAAACGGCTTGAAGCGATCCAGAGTGGGGATATATACAATGATAACGGCACCCTTGTGGGGAAGCAAAACTGTGTATTCAACTTTTGATGACCCCAAAGTCAAATAGGGCTGTCCGAGAAATCAGGGCAGTCCCTTCAGGCTGAGGTTGTTGATTGTCCCTGCTCCCCTAATTGTGGTACAGTCCTCTTATGACCATGCGGGAAAGGCTTAACAACATTGCCCGGGAGCGCATCCTTATCCTCGACGGCGCCATGGGGTCCATGATCCAGGGCTTCCATCTTTCCGAAGCGGATTTCCGGGGCAGCCGCTTCGCTTCCCACGAAAGGGAATTAGCCGGATGTAACGACCTCCTCTGCCTTACCAAACCAAAACTTATCGCCGGAATCCACGAAGCCTATTTGCGGGCCGGGGCGGACATCATTGAAACGTGCAGCTTCAACTCCACGGCGGTGTCCCTGGCTGATTATGGTATAGGGGAGCTGGCCTACGAGGTGAGCGCCGCCGCGGCGGGCATTGCCCGGGAGGCCGCGGACCGGTATACCACGGCGGAAAAACCCCGTTTTGTGGCGGGAAGCATGGGACCCACCGCAAAAAGCGCCGGTATGTCCCCGGACATAGAGGATCCGGGCAAACGGAGCGTCACCTGGGATGAGCTGGAAGCGGCCTATTACGAAAACGCCCGGGGCCTCTTGGACGGCGGCGCCGATATACTCCTCATCGAAACCGTCTTCGATACCCTCAATGCCAAGGCCGCCATATCCGCCATTAGCCGCCTCCTCTCGGAACGGGGCGGCGTCCGGGGCACTGCCGGAGTCACTGCCCTTCGGGACTTCCCCCTCGCAATCTCCGCCACGGTCTCGGACACGGCGGGGAGGCTCCTCACGGGGCAGACCGTGGAGGCCTTTTTGGTTTCGGTGCTCCACGCCGATCCCTGGTCAATCGGCCTCAACTGCTCCTTTGGGGCGGCGCAGCTCAAAAAACCCCTGAGGGACCTCGCTTTGCTTGCCCCCTGCCTCGTGAGCGCCCATCCCAACGCAGGGCTTCCCAACCAGCTCGGGGCCTACGACGAGACCCCCGAATCCATGGCCGCCCAGACAGCGGCCTACCTGCAAGAGGGCCTCGTGAACATCCTGGGGGGATGCTGCGGTTCCACCCCCGCCCACATCGCCGCCATTGCCGCCAAAGCGGAGGCCGCGGCGCCCCGGATTCCCCCCTTGCCGCGGCCGGGAACCTGGCTTGCGGGGCTTGAAAGCCTCCGGGTAAACCGGGAGCAGGGGCTCACCATCATCGGGGAACGGGCCCACGCCCCGGGGAGCCGGAAATTCCTGGGCCTTATCCGGGAGAATAAATACGACGAAACCCTGGGCATGGTCCGCGAGATGATAGCCCAAGGGGCCGCGGTGATCAACGTCTGCATGGACGATCCCTTTCTGGACGCCGCCGCCGCCATGACCCGTTTCCTGAACCTGGCTCTGGCGGACCCGGATATAGCCCGCCTTCCCTTTATGATCGATAGTTCTCGCTGGGAAGTGCTTGAGGCCGGCTTAAAATGCCTCCAGGGCAAGGGTATCGTCAATTCCATAAGCCTCAAGGAAGGGGAGGAGGAATTCCTCAAGAAAGCCTTTCTCGCCCGAACCTATGGGGCGGCGGTGGTGGTGATGCTCTTTGATGAACAGGGCCAGGCCGCTTCCTATGAACGAAAGATCGAAATCGCCGCCCGGGCCTATGCCCTGCTCACCGGCCGGGGTTTTCCCCCGGAGGATATAATCTTTGATCCCAACGTGTTTGCCCTGGCCACCGGAATAAGCGAACATGAAAAGTATGCCCTGGATTTTATCCGCGCCTGCGAATGGATCAAAACCCGTTATCCCGCCGTCCAGATTTCCGCGGGGGTTTCAAACCTCTCCTTCAGCTTTCGGGGCAACGAAAGGATACGGGAAGCTATGCACGCGGTTTTTCTTAAATACGCCGGGGAAGCGGGCCTTTCCATGGCCATCGTCAAGGCGGGCCTCCCCTCCGTAGACCGGCTGGATCCCCCCTTGCGGCAGGCGGCGGAGGAGGTGATCCTATGCTCGCTTCCGCCGGACAAAGGCGGCCCGTCCGCCTCCGCGGAACGGCTCCTCGCCATGGCCATGGAAACGGCGGAAAAATCCGGGAAAACCGCCGCGATAAAGGCAGGCCCCAAGCCCCGGTCTTCCCTTTCCCCGGAAGACCGGATCCTCGAGGCCATGATAACCGGCCGGGACGATTATATTGAGGAGGACCTCCGGGCCCTGCGGGCCGCTTCCTCCCGTTCCCTGGAGATAGTTGAAGGCCCCCTGATGCGGGCCATGGGGGAAGTGGGGAACCGCTTTGGGGAGGGACGGCTTTTCCTTCCCCAGGTGATCCGCAGCGCACGGGTAATGAAAAAAGCGGTGTCCATCCTGGAGCCTTTTATCGAAGCGGAAAAAACCGCTGCCTCCGGGAAGGATAGGGGCAGGATCCTCCTCGCCACGGTGAAGGGGGATGTCCATGACATCGGGAAAAACATCGTGGGGGTGGTATTGGGGTGTAACGGCTATGAGATCCTGGACCTGGGAGTTATGGTACCCCCGGAACGGATCATAAAGACCGCGGAACAGGAAGGGGTTGATCTCATCGGCCTTTCCGGGCTTATCACCCCTTCCCTGGATGAAATGGTCAAAGTCGCCCGGGAAATGGAAAAGAACAGGCTCACCATCCCCCTCCTCATCGGCGGGGCCGCCGCCAGCCTGGCCCACACAGGGCTGAAGATCGTCCCGGAATACTCAGGCCCGGTGGTGTACGTTCCCGACGCAAGCCGTTCCGTCGGGGCGGTCCGGGCTCTCCTCTCCGAAACCTACCGGTCCCGTTTCCTGGAAGAACTGGAAGGCAATTACCGGGAAGCGGTAAAGCGCCACCAAGCCATTCAGGCCCGGATTGAATTGCTCCCCCTGGAAAGGGCCCGGCAAAATAAGATTCCCCCGGATACCGGGCCAAGTCCGCAGCCGCGGCTCCGGGGCATCCATACCTTTAACGATTATCCGCTGGACCGGGTAATCCCTTACATCAACTGGAAAGACTTTCTCCATACCTGGGATATGCGGGCTTCCCCCCAAACGGAAGCCGGGGTTTCCGCCCAAGGGGAAGCGGCTTCCACTTGGGTGGAAACCCTGTTGGAAGACGGGAAAAAACTTTTGGACCGGATAGCTTCCCGGAAGCTCCTCCGCCTTCGGGGGGTCCTGGGTTTTTTCCCGGCCCTTTCCCGGGGGGAGGACCTATTCCTCTACGATCCCGGCGGCCCGGCCCGAAACTCAGGCCCGGAAGCGGCAATCGCCCAATTTTCCTTTCTGAGGAGCCAGGAAAGAAAGCGGGCCGGCCGGCCCAATCCCTGTCTCGCGGACTTTATTCCCTCCAAAGTTCCCGGCAGCGGCGCCGGCTGGATCGGCCTTTTTGCCCTGAGCGCGGGTTTCGGCTTACCGGAAGCGGAGGCCGCCTATAAAACCGACGACTACGGGAGGCTCCTCCTTTCCAGCCTGGCAAACGCCCTGGCCGAGGCTTTTATTGAGGAGCTGCATCTCCGGGTACGGCGGGAATTGTGGGGTTACGCCCCGGAAGAGAACCTCTCCCCGGAGGAGATTTTCCGGGGCGCCTATCAAGGCATACGCCCCGCCTTTGGGTATCCCGCCTGTCCTGATCACCAGGACAAGCGGATAAGTTTCGACCTGTTAGGGGCCCGGGAAAAATGCGGGCTGGAATTAACCGATACCGCCATGATCGTCCCCGCCGCCTCGGTATGCGGTATGTTTTTTTCCAGCCCCCGCTCCTATTATTTCGGCTTGGGAACCATCGGGGAGGATCAGCTGGCGGATTGGGCCGCCCGGAAGGGGCTCACGGTTCAGGAAGCCCGCCGCCGTATAGGCGGACTTTAGCCGCCCCTACGGTGGTTCGTGTCCCCTGGGGGGCAGGGATCTTTACGGGGCAGCGTCTTTTCCTACTCCCGCTTTTTGAGGGATTCTTTAAAGATGGCCTCGGTATCTACCTTATCATCCATCCGGTAAAGGGGGGTTTCCCCTTTACCGCCGATACTGCGGAATAACGGGCCCCGTTCATTTTCATAGGCCCAGCTGTTTTCGTTGTTGATGATATGATCCAATACTGTGGTAACCGCCAGGGTAAAAAACACGAGGGCCGCGTTATTTCGCTGTTTCGGGTTCTTTAAAAGCGCGTCAAGCCTCGTAGAAATGGGATTGGCAACCTCGAACACATAAGGGTCCCAGGGATTATCAATAGTGTCACAGGCCACCATTTTTTCCGCCCCTCCCTGCTTATTGCTTTGTTCTATCCCTGCCGCTACGGCGGTAAGATATTTGCGTAAACGCCTGACTTCGGGATAAATAGCGTCTATATCATTTTTTTTAAACGGCGGCGGATAAAGGGACACAAATTTATAATAGGGAAGAAAGTAAAGCCGCTTTATCCAATAGAGTTCGTTTAAAATTTTTTTTGCGTAATTGGAATTTCTGGATTCAACGGAACTATCCAAAATGCGGCAATATTCCGCCAGCCGGGGAAGGTATTCATTATCAAAACTTAACTCCACATAGGAGTTCCACCGATTGAGGGTATGTCCCAGAGCTTCATCGATCTTTTCGATAATACCATCGGAACTAAGGGTTACCCCAAATTTGACAAAACGCAGTCCAAAAAATAACTCCGAGAGGATCCGTGTGAGGATCACCACCTGCTGCAGGGGATCCGTGGGAGCGATAAGATCATAATTTTTCTTTAAGTTAAAGATATCAGAAAAGTAGGGATAAAAATCAGGGAATGAGGAAATTTTTTCCCACCCCGCTTTAGGAAAAAGCATTTCCAACGTATGAAGCCCCCGCTCTACCGCCTTATACTCAGAGTCCGCTCCGGATTGTTTCTCCTTTTTTTCTTCGGTTAAAGGCTCCTCATCCCCCGCGGCTTCCTCTTCGATCTCTTTCAGGGCGTTTTCAGGATGCGCCTCCAGTTCCGCCATGGAAGGAGAAATACGATCTTCCTCCTGGGCGTCTATAAACGCCATAAACCGGTTTTTCCGTTCAACAAAAAATTGTTCATAGTAAAAAAATTTGTCCGAGAGGAGTTTAAGCAGAAGCGGATACATAAGAAACCGTATCTCCCGGCGGACAATCAACAAGCTGTTAATGGAAACCCGGATAAGATCCTGATATTTTTCCTTTGCCTCCACCGGATCTTCCAGGTACAATATCTTGTACAAGAGTTTATAAGCTTCTTTTATATGACGCTCTATGTCCAGCTGCTCCAGGACAAAAAGCGGTTTATACACGGCCCGGAGTATATCGGCAAATTCAGCGACCGTGGCCTGCCGGGGATGGGACTGAATTTTCGCTAAGTCCGAGGCGATCCGTTCAATATTCCAGTACCGGATCGTATTCAATACGGCAAAAGCAAAAAAGGAGGCCCTTTTAAGCTGGTCACTGCGTCTTTTATCATTCCGCGGAATCAGGGTACGGGTCGCGGTTACCAGGGTTTCAATCCTTTTATAGTAGTCATTCATCCTCCGGTTAACAAACAAGGGACTTACCCGGTCGGGAATACTATTAAAAAGTGAGAATATGGAATGTACAACCTGAAAAAAATTCTTTATGCCAAATTCCGGATCACCGGCATACCGGTCCATTTTAACCCGTTCCCCGTAAGACAACTTTATCGGTAATGTGGGATCATCCGCATTGGCCGATGATTTCTTCCGGGGAGAAGCGGAAACCGGCGCCTCCCTTGATCGCTCCGGCCGCGGATAGGAATCATGTTTGCGGTGGATTGCCTCAACTACTTCACGCCGTACCGGAGGAGGCTTGGGCCGGGAAATGGGCTTTGGCTCGGATCGTTCTACCCCGACCTCGCCGCCAAGAAGCTGCGCTATCCGTTTGGCCTCCTGGGCATCAACCGTTCCTAACTTTTCCCTTACCCGGTCCAATTCTCCGGGAGCATAGATCGCTTTCTTTTTGGCCATGGTCTATATCCGTAAATAAAGTTTCTCACCAAGCCCCCAAAGATTACGGACCTGTATCTTTTTTTCCTCAGAATCAAGCAGTACCCCGTTAAAATATCCCAGGGGAGTATCATATTCCGTCCGGGTAAGCAGTAAGTTGAAAGCGGTCCGCCTTGGTACCTGGGGCGTAAAGGTAAGATCTACCATTCCTTCCACATCCTGAATTACCCATTGCTTATCAAGCCCCTCCGGCATGGTAATCCGTACCGGAGGCAGGGGGGTCAGCCGGCCATCGATCCAAAGGGCATTTTCATTGTTCTTGTTCGTTTCTTTCGTCTGATTCTCCGCAATACTAAACCCAAAGGGACGGTTCTCCCCATTAAAACCAATTCCCGTACACCACACCGAATGCATCCGGTAGGGAAAAAATCCCTTAAAATCACCGAACAACCCCAAAGTTTTGACCGGATCCAGGGAAACATGCCGGCCCCCAAAAACCATATCTCCCCGAACCGCGGCAAGTACCTTATAGGCGTACATACAACGCCGCTCGGAAAAGGGCACGGTGACCGCCATGGGGGCGATCTTGTTCCGGTTTACATTATACTCCAGGTGGGCCGTAAAAGAAGGCCGGTTCCTGGTTGCCGTAATATCAAGATCTACCTTTATTGTATCGGCATAAAGCCAGCTATGTATTCGGAAAAAAAAGCCGTAGGACCGGCTAATGAGCGAAGAATTGTACAGATCCCCGGGCAGCCTCCACCCATTAAAGGGCACTACCTTGCTGAAGTGTAAAAGCTCCTTGGTTTCCTTGTCGTAGACGTATACCTGGGCTATACGGTAATATTTCATATTGGCAAAAAGCGCCTCAAGAAAAAAATGGTCATCGTTTATGATAAAGGTTTCCCATTCTTTTATCCGATAATCCCGCATCCATCGGGGAAAGGGAAAGGAATAAGGCCGCTGGATATTCAGCAAATCCACTTCATTAAATGCCGATCCCCAGGTTCCCTGAAGGGGTTTTCCCCTTTCAATGGGAGTACGCTGAGGGGGCTGTATTTCCCTAGTATACATTATTTTTTAAGTATAGCATATGTAAGGGGCTTCTGAAAAGGCCGGCCTTCAAATCAACATACCGTGCGGGTCCTTAGAGACCTCACTTTTTCAGATCGACCTTTCTCATTTCCCTAATAAGACCGGCGTTGTAATCAATATAGGCCTCAAGGACATCGGCGCCGAGTTTGGCGTTGGCCCCTTGGGGCGGCGCGCCGAAGTTACCGGCCCGGCCCAGGGCGAAATCGTCCAGGGCGGCAAAAAAGGGTTCCCCCCGGTAGGTAACGGTATATCCGGCGCGGATGTTTTCGCTCAGGATAGTATCCGGGACCGGGTCCCGGGCGTTTTCCATGTCCACGAGGTCCGGCCTGATCGCCAGCATACAGGAGGTCTCGTAGAGGCCGCCGTGGTCATTGCAGGGCCATTCCGGTTTGAATTGGGGCACGAGGAGCCACCATTCGGTGGCGGCGCAGAGGACCCCGTGGCTTGCCCACAGGTCCGCGGCCGCCATCCTGAGAATGCCGGCGTTACCGCCGTGGCCGTTGACAAAGAGTATGCGCCGGGCGCCGTGTTTGGCATAGGACACCCCGTAGGCGTAGAGGATCTTTCGCAGCAGTTGGGGGCTGAGGGATACCTGGCCGGGGAACTTCTTCCCCTCGGGGCCATACCCGTAGGGGAAAACCGGGGCCGAGAGGGCGCCGGCCCGTTCCCCTATCATCGCCGCGCAATATCCGGCAATAGCGGTATCGGTACCCAGGGGGTTCTGGGGGCCGTGTTCTTCCAGCATCCCTACCGGAATAACGATAACGTCATCCCCTTTCATGTGTTCTTCAAATTCGGTCCAGGAAAGTTCCGCCGCCAGCATGGTTTTCTGCTTCATTTTAGTAACGCCTCCCATCGGGAATTTGACGAATTTCGCGGATAAGGCCGGCACAGTAGTCGGTATAGATCTCAAACATAGCTTCACCGATTTCCCGCCGGGCTTCCTCACTGGGGGCGCCGAAATTCCCCCGGGGGGTAATCATGCTCGTGGGGAGGTTGAGGGAAACCGCGGCCCCACGGTAGAAAAAGCCGTAGTCAAAGGCGATGTTATCGGTTAATTTTTCCATCTGTTTGGTATCCGCCTTGGTTAAATCCACGATACTTTCGTTGATGGCCATCATCATGGAGGTTTCGAACTTCCCCCCATGATCGTGGGCCTGGTATTCGGATATTTTGGGCATGAGAGTCCACCATTCACTGGCGGCAACAAAAACGCCGTAGCGCTCATGAAGCGCCGACGCGGCGTGACGGAGGGCCCCGTTATTCCCGCCATGGCCGTTGACAAAAAAGAACCGCCCCGCCCCATGACGTATGAAATTTTCACAGACCTCAAAGACGAGGTCCGCCAAAATCACGGGATCGATGCTGATGGTGCCGGGAAAATCAAGGAGCCCCTGGGCGTTGCCGATGGGGATGGCCGGGGCCACCAGGGCCTGGGCCTTTTCCCCAATGGAGCGGGCCAGGGCGCGGGCGATAAAAAAGTCCGTCCCCAGGGGGCTTTGGGGGCCGTGTTCTTCGGTACTGCCCACGGGCAGGATGATGATATTATCCTGGGCTATCGCCCCGGCAAATTCAGTCCAGGACAGGTCTTCAATCAAGACGCTTTTTTTCATTAGTTTGTACACTCCTCTAAACGTTAATCGGACAGTACCCCCAAGGGGTACTCCTTGTTCCGGCGCAGCGGATAAAAGCAAGCGGTCATATGACCGGGGGAAAGCTCAACCAGCGGAGGTTCCCGGTTGTCACACCCTGCGCCGCGGTATTTACAGCGGGGATGGAAACGACAGCCCGGGGGCAGATTGATGGGACTGGGGGGTTCCCCTGAGATGGCGGCTTCCCGGCTGCGGAACCGCGGGTCCAGTCCCGGTTCGGCGTGAAGCAGCACATCGGTATAGGGATGTTGGGGTTTGGTAAAGAGTTCCTCGGTCCGGGAAAGTTCGATAATTTTTCCCAGGTACATTACGGCAACCCGGCCGGCGATATGCCGCACCACCCGCAGGTCATGGGAAATAAACAACATGGTCAGGTTGAGTTTACTCTGCAGATCCGACAACAGGTTGATCACCTGGGCCTGAATGGAAACGTCCAGGGCGGATACCGGTTCATCGGCAATGATAATCCGGGGATAGAGCACTATGGCCCGGGCAATGCCAATACGCTGACGTTGTCCCCCGGAAAATTCGCTGGGCAGGCGGTCCGCCGCGTCCGGGGTCAGCCCCACCATATCCATGACTTCTTTGATTTTTTTCTCTATCTGCGCCCTGCCGCATATCCGGTGGAACCAGATGGCCTCGGTTAAGGTGTCATGTACGGTCATCCGCGGGTTTAGGGAGGAGTAGGGGTCCTGGAAGATCATCTGCAGGTTTTTACGGTAAGGCCGTAAGTCCCGGTCGCTCATCGTTGCCAGGTTTACCCCGTCGAAAAACACGTCCCCCCCATCGGGCTTGTACAGCCGGATAATGGTACGGGCCAGGGTGCTTTTGCCGCAGCCGCTTTCCCCAACCAGCCCCAGGGTTTCCCCCTGGAAGATGTCCAGGTCCACCTTATCCACCGCGTAGAGCAGTTCCTGGGGTTTTCGCAGCGCCACGTCGAGGATCTGCCGTTTAACGGGGAAGCGCTTTTCGAGGCCCCGCACTTCAAGTAACGCGTTTCCGTTCATGTCCGGGGAGCCTCCTGAGCCAGGTACCGTTGTTCCACCGGCGCCTGGCTTTGTTGCCGGCTTTGTTGATCGATAAAACCCTCAAGGCCGTCGAGCTTTTGGTAAAAGAAGCAGCGCACCCGGTGGCCGGGGGTAATCTCCCGCAAGTCCGGCAGTTCCCCTTCGCAGCGGTTTTCTTTAAAGGCGCAGCGGGGCGCAAAGGGACAGCCGGGCAGGGGGTCCGCCAGGTTGGGGGGAGCGCCGTTTATGGATTCCAGGCGGCGGCTACCCTCCCGGGGGATGGAACCGAGCAGCCCGTAGGTGTAGGGGTGCCGGGGGGCGGCAAAGAGGGTTACCGTATCGCAAAGTTCCATGATATGCCCCGCGTACATCACCGCCACAAAATCGCACATCTGGGAAACCACGCTCAAATCATGGGTCACGAGGATCATGCTCATCCTGAGTTTTTCCCGCAGGCTGTTTATCAGCAGCATGATCTGGTTCTGGATGGTCACGTCCAGGGCCGTGGTGGGTTCGTCCGCCAATAAGAGACGGGGATTCCCCGCCAGGGCAATGGCGATCATGACCCGCTGACGCATACCGCCGGAAAACTGATGGATGTACTCGCGCATCCGTTTTTCAGGGCTGGGAATGCCCACCAGCCGCAACAATTCTATGGACCTGAGGTATTTCTCCTTCTTTGAGAGTTTGGGGTCCAGGGCCTCATAAATCTGGGTCTTGATGGGTATCACCGGGTTAAGGGCGGACATGGGTTCCTGGAAGATCATGCTTATCTCCCGGCCCCGCAGCCGCCGCATAGCCTCGTCGGAGAGGCGGAGGATATCGACCGCCCCCTCCGCCCCGCGGTAGTGAATCTCGCCCCGCTTTATTTTGCCCGGGGCGTGGATCAGCCGGGAGATGGACCTGCAGATCGCGGTCTTGCCGCAGCCCGATTCCCCCACCAGGCCGAAGGTCTCCCCGGGGAGCACCTTAAAACTCACCCCGTTTACCGCCTTCACCTCCGCGTTGCCGGAAAAAAAGGAGGTGTGCAGGTCCTTCACCCGTAACAGGGCTTCCCCCAAGGCTTCCATTTAGGACCTCCCCTTGGTCCGCAGCAGGTCCGAGAGGCCGTCGCCGATGAGGCTGAAGCCGGTACCGGTGAGGGCGAGGAACAGGCCGGGGAAAGCGGCTATCCACCAGGCATTGGAGATATAGGCCCGGCCGCTTTCGATAATGGCCCCCCATTCCGGGGTCGGGGGCTGGATGCCCAGGCCCAGGAAACTCATGGAAGCGCCGGCCAGCATACACATCACCACATCCGCGGCGGCGTATACCACGCAGCCTGAGATCACGTTGGGCAGCAAGTGGCGGAGCAGGACCCGGAGGTCCGTATACCCGAGGACCTTCGCCGCCTGGACATATTCCGCGTTTTTCGCCACCAGTACCTCCCCCCGGACGAGCCGGGCGTAATGCATCCAGCTCACAAGCCACATGGCGATAAACAAATTGGTGATACTGGGGCCGGTAATGGTAACCACCACAATAACGATCAGAGTGAAGGGAAAGGCCATAAAAATATCGCAGGCCCGCATCATCAAACTGTCCATCAACCCGCCGTAATACCCCGCCACGAGACCGATAAGGGTACCGGCCACAAAGGGGGCTATTACCGCGACGATCCCCATCATCAGGTCAATCCGGGTCCCCCATATCACCCGGGAAAAAATATCCCGGCCCAAATGGTCGGTGCCAAAGAGGTGATCCGCCGAAGGGGGCAGGAGCATACGGTCGGCGCTGTAATCCAGGGGATTTTGTTTTGCCACGGCCCCGGGGAACAGGGCGAGGAACACCATCACGAGGACTATCAGGGAACCGGCGATAATACTGGCGTTCCGCAGCGCGGGATGCAGGGCTTTCTTACTTCGCAGCGTTGCTTCACGGGCGGCCGTGAGGGTAAACATGGGAGCCTCCTATTCCAGGGTAACCCGGGGGTCCAGGGCGGAATAAAGGATGTCGGTGAGGAGGTTCACCAGCATGATCAAAAAGGAGGTCACGAGCAGCGTCCCCTGGACCACGGGGTAATCCCTGCCGAAGATGGATTCCACCATCAGTTTGCCGATGCCGGGTAAATTAAAAACCGTTTCCGTGATGGCGCTGCCCCCTATCATGGTGGCCACCTGCATGGAAAGCAGGGTAACGCTGGACACGAGGCCGTTGCGGATGATGTGCCGCAGCCGGACCGTATTATTGGGGATACCCTTGCTGCGGGCAAAATCCACAAAGTCGCTTCGGGAAATATCCACGATGCTGTTCCGGGCGTTCCGCATGAGCAGCGCCGAAGTAGCCAGCGACAGGGTAAAGGCGGGCAACACCAGGCCCCGCAGGTGCTGCAAAGGGGTAGTCCCCCAGCCCCCGATGGGGAAGACCTTTAATTTAAGGGCAAACAGCATAAGCAGCAGCAGCGCAATCCAGAAGGTGGGCACCGAAAGGGCTATCAGGGCGCCTCCCCGGATCACCTGATCCGGCAACTTGTCTTTGTTCGCCGCGGCAATATACCCCAGGGGCAGGGAAAAGACCGCCGAAAAAAGACACGCGAGGAGGGTGAGGGATACCGTCATGGACAGCCGTTTCCCCAACACTTCCATCACGGGCTGGTGGTATTTGATGGAGCTCCCCAGATCAAAGTGCAGGAGGTTGCGCATAAAGATGCCGTATTGTACCACCAGGGGCTCCCGGAGGCCGAGTTTTTCCCGCAGGGCCTCCACGCTGGCCAGGGAAGCCCGGTCCCCCAGCATCAGCCGGGCGGGGTCGCCGGGAATAAAGTGGATCAGCATAAAAACGACCACCGTGATTACCAGCAGAACCGGAATCATCTGGGACAGCCGCTTTATGATGTAATTCAACCGCTTCAAAACCACGCCTCCGGCAAAATTAACGGGGGGTCCGTGGGGCCAAAGCTTCCCCAAAGGGGAACTTCGCCCCCGGATCCCCCGGAATTCTACAACTTCGCCAGATTGGTCAGATCGTATTGGCCCAGGGGGCTCTGATTAAAGCCCGTGATGTTCTTCCGAGTCGCCAGGAAATAGGTCGCCTGGTAGACCGGGAACAACGGGGCCTCATCGTAGAGGATCTGCTGGATCTCCTTATACGCCGCCGACCGGACGGCGGTGTCCACGGTACCCGCGGCGATTCCCGCCAACTGGGTAACCCGGCTGTTATTAAAACCGGTATGGAAACCGTGGCTCTGGTTATACACCGCGATAAAGTCCGTGAGGCCCTGGGGGTCGTTGGTGTCCTCGGACCAGCGCAGCATGGTGATGTAGTGGTTCAGGGTGTCGAACTGCTCGCTCAGGGCGGCCCCCTCCATGGGGGTCAGGTTGAGGGTGACGCCGACCTTTGCCCACTGCTCCCGGAGCAGCGTGGCGATCCCTTCCACCACGGTGTTCCCGTTGGTGAAGCTGATCTCCGTGGTGAACCCGTTGGGATAACCCGCCTCCGTGAGCAGCGCCCTGGCCTTATCAGGGTCGTAGCCCTCGTCCACGATGCCGGTATTGAAGAACTGGCCGATGACCCGGGGGTACACGTTGTAGGTCGCTTCCCCGTATCCGAATACCGCGATCTTGATGATCTCCTCTTTATCGGTGGCGAGGCGCAGGGCCCGGCGCACCTTGGCGTTATTGAGGTAGTTCCTCGTGGTGTTGAAGTTCACGTAGCGCTGCTCCGTGGAGTCGACGATCTGGACGTTCAGGTTGGGGTCCCCCTGGAGCTCCGCGATGCGGTTGGCCGGCGGGGAGAGGCACACGTCGATATCCCCGGCCTGGAGCTGCATGATCCGGGTGTTGTCGTCTTCCACCACGTTGAACTGGAGGGCGTCCACCGTGGGGGCCTCGCCGTGGTAATAGGGATTCTTCTCCAGGCGGTAGAACTCGTGCATCCCCCAGTCGGTGAAGTAGTAGGGGCCTGTCCCCAGGGGCGCCTTGAAGTAGGCGTCGGCGCCGAGCCGGTCGAATTGGGCCTTGCTCTGGACGCTGAAGTTGTGCACCGCCAGCATCGAGAGGAAGGGGGCGTTGAGGGCGGTAAGCTCGATGACGAGGGTGTTCTCGTCCGGGGCGGTGACGTTCTTTATCGGGGCGGCATAGGAAGCCCAGGGGCTCTCCTCGGTGTCCCGGGCCCGCTCCAGGGACCAGATCCAGTCCGCGGTGGTCACCGGCGTGCCGTCGGCGAACTTCACCCCCGGTTTAAGGTGAAAGGTATAAAAAAGCCCGTCGCCGCTCACTTCCCAGCTTTCCGCCAGGGCGCCGGCCAGTTCCACCCCGCCGTCCGCCGTCACCTCGGTGTCCACGAGCCCCTCAAAGGCCAGCTCGATGATCCAGAGGATCGTGCCGTCCTCGTGAACCGGGTCCAGAGTACCATAGGGGGTATCCACATTACAGCCGACGACCACCTCCACGGGCTTCGCCGCGGAAGCGCCGGCCGCCGGGGCGGAAGCAGAACCTCCACAAGAAACCAGCATAAAACCTAAGGCCGCAAACAAACACAGGGCGTACTTTTTCATCATTTTCCTCCTCAAAGAATAAGAACATACGAACAACATTACCTTCATTTAATATAAAGGGGATCTAGGAAAGGATTTTGTGATTGTCGTGATTATGGAACATTACCGGGGCTTTGGTCAATATTATCCTGGGAAACCCCAGGGCAAAAGCATGTACTTTAAGGTACAGGAGGGAGGGAAAGGAACCGACAAGTACAAATTTGAGCAAAAAATGACGAAGATATCCAGGGGAGGAAACGATGGATATCACCGAAGCGGATATCATCCGTATGAAAGAAAGCCTGGCCGGTATACAAGACCCCCGGCGGGAATGGGGGAATCTGCGGTACAATCTCATCGATATGCTGGTCATTGCCCTGACGACCAGCATCATCGGAGAACATGATTTTGAAGCGATGGAAGATTGGGGATTGGAACGGGAGGAGTGGTTTCGGGGTTTTTTGGAACTGCCGAACGGGATACCGGATAAAGACACGTTTCGC
>JAITEG010000196.1 GCA_031282145.1 Spirochaetaceae bacterium
GTATGGAAATTCTTATCCTGGGGAATGAATTGCTGCGGCAGAAGGCGGCGCCGGTTAAAAAAATCAATGACTACGGAAAGATCGCCGCGGAAATGCTGGACGCCCTCCATCTGGGTAAAGGGATTGGCCTCGCCGGTCCCCAGGTGGGGCTATTGGAGCGGATCTTTGTGGTCCATATTGAGGGGGATATCCCCCGGGTATTTATCAATCCTTCCATCATTGGAACCTCCCAGGATATGGTAAAGTATGAAGAAGGCTGCCTTTCCCTGCCGGGGGTTTGGGCGGATGTGCTCCGCCCCTCCACGGTGCGCCTACAGGCCTGGAACGAAAAGGGCCGGCCCTTTACCCTGGAAGCGAGCGGTATCCTTGCCCGGGTCATTCAGCACGAATACGATCACCTGGAGGGAGTGCTCTTTATCGACCGTCTTTCCGAACCAAAACGGAACCGGATCATGACTAAATTCGAAAAACGGAGCCGGGTTTAGGAGCCTCCCGCGTTTGTGGATTTTTGCACCACCAGCACCGCAAAAATCCCGATTACCGGGGCTCCTGCGAACCTCCGGTTCGATGGAGTTTGTAAGGTAAAAAATCGCCTGTAAGGCGATTTTTGGAGGTTTTATGCGCGAAGCGCGACAAACTCCTAGCCGGCAGGGCGGGTGAGACCTATGCGGATTCTTTACGCCGGAAGCCCGGCCATTGCCGTTCCCGCGCTGCGGACCCTGGCGGATGCTGTCCTTGCCGGGGAGGGCTGGGAACTGGCGGGTATATTGACCAATCCCGACCGTCCCCGGTTAAGGCGGGGGGAACCGGAACCCACCGAGGTTGCCAAGGCCGCCCAGGCCTTGTTCCCGGCCTTGGCCTGCCGGAGGGATGCAGAGCCGGGTAATATACCGGCGCTCTTAAAGCCGGAAAAACTCGATGCCCCGTTACGGGAACAAGTCGCCCTTTTGCGGCCGGATCTGCTCGTCTCCTTTGCCTACGGCCGGATCTTTGGCCCCCGGTTCCTGGCTCTTTTTCCCTGGGGGGGGATCAACATACACCCCAGCCTGCTGCCTAAATACCGGGGAGCCGCGCCCATCCCCCAAGTGATCCTGAACCAAGAGCGGGAAACGGGGATCACCATCCAGAAGCTGGCCGCGGAAATGGACGCCGGGGACATCCTGGTTCAGGAGGCTTTTCCCCTGACCGGGCGGGAAACCACCGGAACTTTAAATGAATACGCCGGGATACGGGGGGCGGAGATGCTTCGTGCTCTGTTGTCCGGCCTTGGCCCGGGGCTGCCTGAGGGGAAACCCCAAAACCATGGGGAAGCGACCTTTTGCGCCCTTATTAAAAAGGAAGACGGCCGCATAAACTGGGATCTGGCCGCCCCAGTTATTGACGCCCAGGTCCGGGCCTACACCCCCTGGCCTCTGTGCCGGACGCGCCACGGGGAGCGGGACCTCTATATCCTCCGGGGACACCCGTATGACCTCCGGAGCCGTCACCATGAGGGGCTTCCCCGGGAACCGGTCCCCCCGCCGGGAACGGTTTTGGGGATAGACAAGCAGGCGGGGATATTGATACAAACGGGAGATGGGATCTTCGCGGTGGAAGTGCTGCAATACGCCGCCAAAAAAGCCCTGGATTGGCGGACCTTCAGCAACGGAGCCCGGGATTTTATCGGGTCCCGATTAACCTGAGTTTGTCCGGCGGTATCCCCGGAAATTCCGGTAAGAGGTTGCGATGAAATTGTTTAATTCGTGGATTGGAAATGGGGATAACAATTCCCGGATTTTTAGCTTTCTCACCCTGGGCCTGGTGGTTTTTGTCGGGATCCTGGCGGTGGGGGTTTTTTTCATTGCCGTTCAGGGAACAGAGGAGATCATGGTGCCCGATGTGCGGGGCAAGGAACTCACCAAAGCTTTGCTGGAACTCCAGGTTAAGGAATTGTACCCCCGGATTCAACTGCGGTATTCCCAATCCCCCGATGATAAGGGGACGATCCTGGAACAGGACCCCCTGCCGGGCAGTATCGTTAAGGCGGGACGGCGGATACGGCTGGTGGTGAGCGAAGGGGTACTGCTCAATACCCTGGAGGATTATGTGGGCCGGGATGTGGAGGAGGTACGGATGGAGCTTCGGACCCTCTTTGCCGCCGCCGCCCAGCCCCTCCTGTCTTTAAAAGAACCCTTCTTGTATGAGTATTCCTCGGAGCCGGCGGGAACCATACTCCAGCAGGCCCCCTTGGCGGGAACCGGCATTTCCGAGCCCATGGAACTGGAATTGGTGGTCAGCCGGGGCAAGGAAGAAACCCTGATCACCGTTCCCAGCCTGGTGGGGCTTTCCATTGCCGATGCCATCAAACAGATAAGCGGTACGGGGATCAATTTTACCTTTTCCATACGCCAGGATGGGGGAATGGAGCGTCCTGGCACGGTGGCCGCCCAGGAGCCGGCCGGCAATGCCCTGGTCACGGTGAATACCCCGGTTTTAATCCACGTGGTCCCTCCGGAGCCTGCCGAGGGCCGGGTATTCGGCCTGTTTCGGTATGTTCTGGAGCGAAACCCCTACCCCCTGGCGGTGCGGCTGGAGGCTCTGCTCCCCTCAGGGGAAACCGTATCCCTGATAAGCGCCAACTATCCCGGGGGCGAATTCACCGTTCCCTATGAACTGCCCCCTGGTTCGGTACTTGTCCTCTTTATGCTTGACCGGGAAATATACCGGGAAGAAGTTTCCGGCCCCCCTCCGGATATACTTTATCTTGATCAACTCTAGAAAATAGCATGGGGTCTTTGTATTCGGTTGTAAATCCTTTTTAAATAATATATACTGGTCTTAGGCTGAAGAATTTTCAGGATTCTTTGGTTTTGGGAAGTCTTGATATGCCGTGGAATTTTGAGCGGCAGGTCCGGTCAGCCTGTTTCGGCGGCGGCGGGATTTTTTAAAAAAACGGTATGTTTTTATGAGGATTTTTTTCTAACGATAAAAAAGTTTCAATCATAATTGAAACTTTAGGCATTTCGGTAATTTATTTCAAATACAATTGAAAATTTTTCTTATTATTAGTATGATTTCAATATAATGGAAATTTATTCCCGATGTATTCCCCGGTCCCGTTATATCGAGCGGTTGCGGCCCCTGATAGGTTATCCTTCGGTTAAGGTGTTAACCGGCCAGCGGGGGGCCGGAAAAACCCATATCCTGTATCATCTTATTCATGAAATTAGGGCCGGGGACCCCAAAGCCCATATTCGGTATATTGATGGAGAGGCTCCGGAATACCGGTATTTAAGAAACGGGGAAGAGCTTTTTGGGTTAGTTCATACCAGGTTGCGGCCGGATCGGGCTAATTATGTTTTTATTGACGAAATTCAGGAGCTTCCCGGTTTTGAAAAGGCACTTGCGGCCTTACTTGCCGGGGGACGTTGCGATATTTACCTGGCCGGCAGCAATGCCCGGCTGGTTTCCGGGGAATTTACCGCTGCCTTAGAGGGAAAATACACCCAAATTCAGGTTTATCCTCTGGATTATGGGGAATTCTTGCAGTTTTATCGATGGGAAAATACCGATAAGGCCCTGACGATTTACTTGACCACCGGAGGAATGCCCGGTTTGGCCTTTTTTCCCCAGAATATCCATTGGACCCGGGAGTATCTTAAAAATATATATGCGTCCATACTGCTTCGGGATGTGGCGGTTTGGGAAAAGATCCGCCACATCCGGTTTTTGGAAAGTATCGGCGCCTGTTTGGCGGATACCATGGGGCAAACCCTTTCCGCCAATATTGTCAGCGGTTATTTAAAGAGCCGGGGCTTAGGGATTCCGGTACAGACGGTGATCAATTACCTGGGAGCCCTGGAAAAGTCCTTTTTGGTTTATCCCCTGCGGCGGCTTGATCTTAAACGCCGTAAGGTATTTGAAACCGGTGAAAAATATTATTTTGGGGATCCGGGGCTGAGGAGTATTTTATGCCAGGATCCCCCAGGTCCGGGGGACCTGCAAACCATTGCCCAGAGGGTGTTCCTCTGCCTCCTGCAACGGGGGTATACCTTGTTTGCCGGAAAAACCGAAGAAGGGGAAGTCGGCTTTGCCGCGGAAAAATCCGGGGAAAAATTCTATGTTCGCCCGGTGGCGGGTCTTTCCGGCCGGCCGGTTCCGGTCCGGGAAACAGCGGACCTGGAAAAGATC
>JAITEG010000198.1 GCA_031282145.1 Spirochaetaceae bacterium
TCGCCTTTTTTATTGTATACCGTCATGACCATTCCTTATATGGTTATCAGTAAGTTATTTACCCCAAAAGTCTCCTGATACTCGGCTTTTTGGGCCATTTTCAGGATCATACCGATCCCCATGGTTTTCTCCCGTCCTTCTTCGGTATCTTTATTTTCGTAATAGTAGGCCACCGGATTAAAATATTTACCCAAATTGCGGATCCGCATGACGATCCGTTCCCCAAGGATCATGATCCGCACATCCGTATATTCCGTACTCCCCTCCCTGAGGGAATATTGGTTTATCATAATGATCAGTTCCTCAATGGCCAAACTTATCCGCATCGTCTTTTGGGGGGGAATATCGTTCTCTTCGCAGAAACCGGTGATCTTGTCCGATGCAGAGGCTACATCATCGGAGGTGTTTCTTACGGAAAAATCAATGACCTTACTGTTTTCCATCAAAGCATCGTCCAGGAGCAGGTACCGGGAAAGCCGGGGATTTTTGGCATGTTTTATGGTCATGATAAGGTACACGAGGCTCAGGGTAATAAACTCGGTCAAAACCAGACTGATCCACACCGCATAGACATTTGCCAAAGGGAACAGGGCATAGGCCGGGATTACCATAAACAACACCATGCGGAAAACGACGATTATATTGGCAATGGCGGTTCGGCTGGTGGCGCTGAAAAAGTTCATGATCACATTATTAATAAAAGAAAGATTGAGGCTGCCGGCAAGAAAAATAAAGCCAATTCCGGTCTGCCGTAGGATCAGGGGATCCTGGAGACCAAAAAGCCCCCCCAACTGCCGGTGAAGGACCAATAATAGGAGGGTACAACCGCCGACGATGATATTACCGATACCCATGGCTTTTTTCATAACAATCCGGATGGAACGGAAATCCCGCTCGCCAAAGGAAATGCCCACCAGGGGGAGGGCTGTTTGGGAAATACCGAGGATCACCGCCAGCAGAACCTCTGAGATGGTAAACACCAGGGAATAACTGGGGAGAAACATACCAGCCCCCATCCGGACAAAAAGGATGTTTATGCAAAAAATCTGAAGAGCCTGGCAAATATTGTTTAAGGCCGAGGGGCTTCCGGCAGAAACCAGCATGATAAATTGTTTGCCCGGATCCCGGGGCCGCCGGAACCGGAGAATCGAATTTTTATCCTGGAGCAAAACCATCCCCAGAAAAAAGGTCAAGATTCCGCTGACCACCGATGCCAAGGCGGTTCCCCCCACTCCCTGACCCAGGAGGATCACAAAAATCCCCAGACCGACAATATGGGCGACACTCATAAAGAGGAGCATCACCATCGCCGCCCGGGGCTTCCCGGTGATCCGCAAGTAATTGAGGGGGATATACACCAGAAGCATCCCCATACCACCCAGGATATAATTCCGGACATACTCGTAAGTATGACGGTAATAGTCCCCTTCCGCTCCCAGGAGGGTCACGATCCTGTCCAGGTTAACCAATCCCACCGCGGTGAGGACTATCCCAACCCCAAGCATGATGATAAATCCCTGGGTGTAGACCTGACGGCAATGTTCCTTATCTCCCTTACCCAAGGCAATACTGGAAACGATGGACGCCCCTACCCCGATAAGAGAGCCAATCGAATAATAAACCAGTGAAACCGGCGCCACCAGGGAAACAACCCCCAGCCCTGTTCCGCCAAGAATCCGGCCGATAAGAATACTGTTAACAAAACCACTGGCCTGTATCCCCAATAAGGCACAAATTGAAGGGAATAGATACTTTTGTACAAGTTTCCCCACAAACTGTTCATTGGATACCAAACCATATTCTGTGGATGAATTACTCATGGACCCCCTCTGGACCTTATTTTATATAATACTCAGGCGATTGTCTATTACATATAGGGTGTTTTGGTTAATCTTGTTTAGCAAAGGTACCCGTAAAGAATAGAGCTTTCCCAAAACCCGGATTGGTTTGGGAAAGCCTTGAAATTATTCGTAAATAACCGCCTCCACATCGGAATTGATGAGGTTAGTCTTATCCAGAGGAACCCGGAACCAACGATCTTCGGCAGGGTCTCCCCCTCAGGACTTTAATGGTCCCTTCGTCGATTATGCCCGTTTCGCGTATTTCTTCATATCAAAGAAAACCGCCACAATAATGATCGCTCCTTTAACCAGGAGCTGGTAATAGGAGTCAATGGACAAAAAGCTCATCCCGTAGTTGATAAGTCCCATGGTAAATACTCCGATGATCATACCCCCTACCGTACCGACCCCGCCGCTGTGAGATACCCCCCCCACGGTGACCGCCGCGATAGCGTCCAATTCCATGCCGTTGGCGGTCAAGGCGTTTGCCAGTCCAAGCCTGCCGGCCAGCAAAACACCCGCCATGCCATACAAAAGGCCCGCATAGCTGTAAACGCAGAGGAGATTCCGCTCAACGTTGATCCCCGAAACCCTGGCCGCCTGTGCGTTACCGCCGATTGCGTAAAAATTCGTTCCCTGCCTGGTGTGGCGCAACAGCACCCAGACGATGATCGTAATGATAATCACATAAATCCCTAAGAAGGGTACCGAGAAAAACGAGGGGCCTATTGAACTTTGCGCCAAGGATTTAAAATTACCGTTAAGGGAACCCACAACGGCGGCTCTGGTATAGATAAGCTGAATGCCCCGCGCTATCGACATGGTTCCCAGCGTCGCGATGAACGGAGGAAGTTTGCCGTAGGCAACGAGAATTCCGTTAAAAAAACCCAACAGACCCCCGGCAAGAATGCCGGTAATAATCGGAACAATGAGGGGAAACGAATGTCCGAAGTAGATGGCCGATTCATACGTGGGTACCTGGGCGAACGAAGCGGCGACCGAAGCGCAGAGACAGACCACATACCCGATGGAAAGGTCAATTCCTTTGGTAATAATGATCATTCCCACGCCCAACGACGCGAAGGCGCGAACCGCTTCGGCGATGATCAGGGTCTTAACGGAAGCCCAGGAAAGGGCCTGCCCCCGGGTAAGAATCGTCAGAAGAAATACAAGAACAACAAAGGTAACAAAGGTCGTATACTTTGTTAACAATTCCGTAAAGGTAAGCCTTTTCATAAGCACTCCAATGTATTATTTCTAGGAAAACTGCGTTGCATAACGCATAATCGCTTCTTGGGAAATTTCTTCTTTTGAAAGAATTCCGGTAAGGCGTCCTTCGCACAAAACCACAACCCGATGACTCATTCCCACAAGCTCGGGCATTTCGCTTGAAACCATGATGATCGATTTACCCATTCTCACGAGTTCCGCCATAATGGTATAAATTTCATATTTAGTGCCGACATCTATGCCCCGCGTCGGTTCATCCATGATAAGAATCTCCGGTACGGTCATGAGCCAGCGGCTCAAAATTACCTTTTGCTGATTGCCGCCGGAAAGGTTCTGTACCAGGGTTTCCATCGAGAGCGCCTTTGTTTTAAGCTGCCGGTTTTGTTCATGGGCATCGTTAATAAGGCGCCTGTGATCCAGAAGCCCGATCTTGTTTTTGTATTTACCCATAGAAGGAATCGTTGTGTTTATCGTAACATTCAAGAGCGGGAAAATGCCAGTATTGCGCCGGTCTTCCGTTACCAATCCTATACCAAGCCGGATCGTGTTTTGCGGTGTCAGCTTATTCAGGGGGACTCCCCTTACTATGACTTCGCCGTCTGCAACTTCCCGTATCCCGAAGATCGATTCCATAAGCTCGGTACGCTGGGCGCCCACAAGGCCGCCAAAGCCGAGGATTTCGCCGCGATGCAGTTCAAAGCTGATGTTTTTGAAGGAACGGGGATTCGCCGAAGTTAAATTCTTTATCTCAAGACAGACATCACCGATTGCCGACTCAACCAGCGGGAAGCGGTGGCTGGTATCGCGGCCCACCATGAGCGAGATAAGCCTGTCGTTGGAAAGTTCCGCCACGGGATAGGTTCCGATTATATGCCCATCGCGCATAACGGTAACAAAGTCGGCAATCTGGAAAATCTCCTCCATCTTGTGGGAAATGTAAATGATTGCGACTCCCCGAGAGCGCAGATCGCGGATAATGCTGAAAAGGTGCTCAACTTCGTTTTCGGTAAGTGAACTTGTAGGTTCATCCATAACGACAATAGAGGCGTTATACGAAACCGCTTTGGCTATTTCGCAGCCCTGCTGCTGGCTGATGGAAAGATCGGCCATTTTTGCTGAGGGATCAAAATCAAAGTTTAGGCTTTTAAGCAGGATTGAAGTATCCCTTGTCATTTTTTTATGGTCGATAAAATGCAGTTTGTTGAGAGGCTCACGTCCCAGCCAGATATTCTGGGAAACCGAACGCTGGGGAACATTGGAAAGTTCCTGGTGAATCATGGAAACACCGGCAGCCATAGCATCGGCGGCGCTTGAAAAGTAACTTTTTTTCCCCTTAACGATGATTGTTCCCTGATCCATGCGGTAAATGCCGAAAAGGCACTTCATCAAAGTTGATTTTCCGGCGCCGTTTTCGCCCATCAGGGCATGTACCGTCCCCGGCTTTACCCTAAAATCTACATTGCTCAGGGCCATGACGCCGGGGAATTTTTTGGTTACGTCAAGCATCTCCAGTACAAATTCAGATTCCATAGCACTTCCGCCTTGTTTCTATCAGGATAATATAACCCCGTATAACAATTCCTCCCCCTGCTTAAACCACAGGGGGAGCATTACAAAGAGATTTCAAAACGGGAATGCGGTATAACGGACATAAAAATCACTTCACACAGCAACCGCATTTCCGTTTAATACTGTTACCGAACCTTGGCTTTATAATAACCCGAGTCCTTGTCTATGGGAGCATAAGGCACGAGGTAACATTGCTGGATAACGGCGGCATCGTCGGCCGGATACTCGGTGATGGGGGCAGTCGGGGGTGACAGCGTAAAGGCCGTTCCCGCCTTGTCAAGGCCGGTGATGGGCTTGCCGAGAACCGAACCAGTGGCTGCCAGTTCATAGATGATGTTGAAGGCTACCGCAGACTGGGCACTGGAATCCTGAAGAACCGTACCATAGAGCTTGTTCTGGCTCATGGAGTTGATCGCCTCATCGGTGGCGTCATAACCGATAACCGGAACGGTGAGGATTGTGCCGTCCGAAGCATCACTTTTGGTAAGGCCGTTCTGGATCAGCGCTTCAATGGCGCCCATGGCCATACCATCGTTCTGAGCGATAATGGCGTTAAATCTACCGCGGTGCGCACCAATCCAGGTACTCATCTTTTCCTGGGCCTGGTCCGGGGTCCAGTTGGCGGTGTCTTCGGCGATCTTGTTGACCGTATAGCCCCGGGCCTTAAGCTCGTCTTCCATGCCCTTCTGCCGGTTAACCTGCGCGGGGTGTCCCAAGGCCCCCTGGATGTGGATCAGGTTGATCGTCTTGCCGGGGGCCTTATCGGGGTTCTTATCGAAGTAGTCCGCGAGAATCTGGCCGGCGAATTTTCCGGCGATAAGTTCGGGCGAAGAGGCGAAAAAGAAATTCTTCCCAACCCTGAGGGCCGCCGTGGTGGGCGGTGTATTGGAATACGAAGCCGCGCCGCCGCGTTCAGCAATAGCCCTGTTCATCTGCTCCGACATCTCGCCGTCAATGGGGATGATTACAAAATATTTGTACCCCTGGTTGAGTGCGGTATCCAGTTGGGTAAGCTGGGCCTGCATATCGTTGTTGGCATCCTGTACGTTAAGGTCAACGCCTTTTTCGGCCGCGAGCTTGCGGACATTTTCCGCATAGTCCTTGAGGAACTGCTCATTCATGTTCCGCATCAAAAGGGTAATTCTAATCTTTCCATCGGCTGCCCCACCCCCAGCTTTCTGGCCGCCAGCAAACAGCAAGCAGGATACCACAAGCAATACCGCTAAGACCATCATAATTCTTTTCATACTATTCTCCTTGGTAGTTATTATTTAAGATCCGGTTTAACAAACCGTTGATCTTGCTTCAAAAAAATGAACCCTAAGCCCCTTTTCCATCCCCGGGACAGCTAAATCTGTACTGCGTTTTGTAAGCCGTTTGAGCCGTTCCGATGGTTCATTTTTTGCCGAAACAGCACTTACCAACATAAGACTCTCCCGCTCGATCTCTTGAATCGTAAAAATATTTTACGACCTCTTTCTATGTCCTGTATATTCAATTTTTTATGGAAAAAGGTGAAAAATTTATTTTTCCTTCATTAAATTCTGATTTTACCCCCTCTTCAAACAAGTCTCCGCCTAAGGCGGTACTACGATCCGGCCCGGATCAACGATCTTGGGCGGTCAACCCGGTGGAAACAACGGGAACCAGGTCCTCAAGCGCCCTTTTTGCGATCCGGTATAAACTCTGCATATGGCTATGTGGAAGCAAATCCACTTCCATGTATTCCCAGGTAATACCTAAAGTTCGGTACTTATTTTTACACATATTATTAAAAGCGCATAGCTCCCAACGATTAATCACATCCCCATAGGCCTTTATGATCTCCGCTATGGACAGGATATTTTCTTCCGAATCGGTAGCATGTGGTATGATAGGAGTACGAATCCATACTTCTCCGATATATTCACTATTCTTTTTTTTTCGGCATATGCAGGCAAGATTTTTTAAAATAAGCTCATTCGCCGTACCGGTGAATTTTTTATGCAGATCTGTGTCGGCTATCTTTAAATCAAACAGGATGTAATCAAAGGATAAAAACGCCGATTCAAAAAGCTCCGGGGTACAATATCCCGATGTATCCAAAGCGACATTGATACCGGAGGCTTGAAGCCGTTCCGCCGCCTCAAGGATAAAGGGTATATGCAATGTCGCTTCTCCGCCGCTAAAGGTAACTCCGCCCTTAAAGACATCGTAAAAATGCTTGTCCTTTAGGGCATATTCCACTAATTCATCAACAGTCCACTCCCTTGCCGTGATTTGCAGGGCCTTGGAAGGGCATCTTTTGGTACATACGCCGCAACGGGTACAATGTCTCCGGTCAATAGCGAGACCCGTTTCGGTAAACTCCAGGATTTTCCCGGGACATACCTTAACACAGGTATGACAGCCTATACACTTCCGGGCCCCCCATTTGATATAGGGTTGGAGGGGAATTCCCTCCGGGTTATGACACCACCGGCAACGCAAGGGACAGCCTTGAAAGAAAAAAGTTGTTCGTAGACCTTCCCCATCATGGCTTGTCCCGCGGTGGGTATCAAAAATCAGGGCCTCCATAAATCATACGGCTTCATAATTAACCCGGGCGACGAATTCTTCCTGGAATTTACGATCCATAACACAAAAATGGGCGGAATAACCGGTAACTTTAACCACCAGTCCCTTGTGTACCGGATTTTCCGGATCATCCATGGCCGCTTTAAGCTGTTTCAAATCAATGATATTAAGATTTATCTGAACTCCGCCCCGGCCCATAAAGGCAGTAGAAAAACGATAGATAAAATCGCCGGGGTTTTCCTTCCCATCAAAGAACTTAGGCTGCAGCTCTATTTGCAGGGAACCACCCTGGAAACGCCGGAAATCGACTTTACACAGGGAATTCGCCGTCGCGGTAATCCCCTCGGTATTTCTTCCGTGCATGGGATTACAGCCGTGGGCAAAGGGTTCCGCGGCAAAGCGTCCGTCATAGGTGGCCCCCTGTAACTGTCCCGCGTAGGTGTGACCCATGAACTGGAAAAGGGAAGGCCTAAAGTGTCCTCCCTTTATGTTCCGCTTTAGTTCCATGATGTCCACGATCCGGTTAGCCACCCGGGCGTACATGGCGTCGACATCGTCAAGATCGTTGCCGAATTTCTGGGCATTCAGCAGGAACTGCCGTAGTTCCTCCGCTCCCTGCCAGTCCTTAAGGCGGGCTTCCCGGACTTCTTTAAGACTATACAGTTTTCGATCAAACACAATCTCTTTCAGGGCCTGAAGGCCGTCAACCACATTGGGAACCCCCAAAACATTCACGGACGTATAGGTATTGTTAACCCCTCTTGGACTGGTAACATCACAGCCCTTCTCAATGGGGCCGTGCATACAGAGGGAGGTAACCATTTCCGGCCAAACCCGATCCTGCCACTCGTATACTTTATTTTTAAATTCAACCAGCATATCAACGGTTTTTTCCAGGCGTCTGTCGTATAATTCCCACAGTTCCTCAAAAGTGCTTATGTTGTTTTTGATTCCCTCTTCCACCGCCATATCAAGCGGTTTGGTTAATACCAGACAGTTCATATCATGATCCGAATATTCGGAACCGACGGCGCAGTACCATTGACATCCGCTGTACGCCACATTCCAGGCGTCGTCATAGCTGTATCCCGAATAGAGTTCACTGTCCCTGAGTATATCATAATTAACCAGGGTCGGCGTTCCGCTGCCGTGCCGGGCCACCACTTCGCAGCCGTAGGCGTAAAACTCTTTATCAATCTCCGGATGCCACATAAGCCCCAAATGGTTGTACCCGCCGGTAATATCATAGGCCTCTATGCCTATCCAGCTTACCTCATTGGTCGCGTCGGTCCCGTCCTTTAAGCGGCCGCCGAAGGCAAAATAATTACCGCCGTATTTAAGGTACATTTCGGCGATTAATTCCCTGGCTTCGGTCCTGGAAAGGATTCCCTTTTCGGTGTCCCGGCGGTAAAAATCATTTAAAAGGAGATCGAGCCT
>JAITEG010000218.1 GCA_031282145.1 Spirochaetaceae bacterium
GCTGCAAACCGGCGAATATACCGGCGGAAGGTATGCCTACATTGACGCCAAAGACAGTCTCAAGCTCGTCCTTGAGCTGCTCGAAAACGACTAAAACATTGGGGAGGAAAAAGATGGGAAAGATTACGGGGATCGCGCATATCGCCATAACGGTAAAAGACATGGACAAGTCGCTTGATTTTTATACCCGGGTCCTGAACTTTAAAAAGGTTTTTGAAATCCCCGATCCACAAACCGGGGCGCCGTGGATAAATTACCTCTACATCGGCAACGGACAGTTTGTGGAACTTTTTTACAACGGTAAAAAGGAAAACCCCTGGTCTGAAGAGCTCCGCGGTTTTAACCACCTCTGCCTCGTGGTCGATGACCTTCATGCCGTGGCCGAAGACATAAAAAAGGCCGGGGGTATTATTACCAATGGTCCCAAACAGGGCTGTGACCATAACTGGCAGGCGTGGACCGAAGATCCCGACGGGGTTCGGATTGAGCTTATGCAGATCGATGCGGATTCACCGCATTACGAGGTAATTCAGAAAAACAAGTGAGGAAATTATGTCTATAGGAACCACAAAACTCTGCCATATCGCGATTTTGGTACGGGATTTGGATCGCGCCGTTAAAAACTGGGAAGAAGTTTTGGGCGTTACCACGGGTAAGGCCTTTAATTTACCTCCCGCGTCGGAGGTGCCCGCCTTTACCAACGGCGAGATGGGGGATTATACGGATTGCCGGCTTGCGACTATTCAGCTTGAAAACTGTTTGCTGGAATTGGTTGAGCCCGGCAAAAACCCAAGCCCCTGGAAAGAAAAACTCGACCGGGACGGCGAAGGGGTGCAGCATCTCAGTTTTATCGTGCCGGACAGAAAGAAAGCCCAGGAACAGCTTCAGGCCGTGGGCGCACCTAAACCCTACCACATCGGGTATTGGCCCGGCGGGACCTATTCTTTTACGAATAGCGTTCCCCAGTTGGGCGTTGAGGTGAATATTAAGACCGACGACGATAACCGGGCCAAAAAAGCCGAGTTATTACGCAACAGCGACTTCCATAAAAAGGACCTATAATCCCACCATGCGTTTAGGTGCTCCGGTTTTTATTACGGAAAAGGATCCGGAACTCTTTGTGGCCGGGCACGTTCTGAAGGGTTATCGGGCGGCGTATTGCCCGGATTGGCTTAACGCCGATACGGACCCGGACGCGTGCCGGGCCTTTAAGGCGTCCCTCGCGAAACACGATGTCGTCCTCGCCGAGGTGGGCATTTGGAAAAACGTCCTTTCCCCAAACCCCGCCGAAGCAAAGGCGGCGTTTGACTATTCGGTCCGCCGTCTCCAGACGGCGGAAGCATTGGAGGCCCGCTGCGCGGTGAACATCGTCGGTTCCTGGTGTGAAACAAACTGGGACGGGCCCCACGAAGGCCACTATTCGGCGGATTTCTTTGACGCCGCGGTGGAGGCGGCCCGGAAAGTTATCGACGCGGTTAAACCGCAAAAAACCAGGATGACTTTTGAGATTATGCCCTGCCAGTTTATCGACTGCGCGGCGGAATACCTGCGCTTTATTAAGGCGGTAAACCGCAGCGCGGCGGGCTTCCATCTGGATCCGACCAACAGCATTTCCAACCCCCGGCTGCTCTACGACAACGCGGTGTTTTTCAAGCGGGAGTTCGCGGGTTTCGGCGACCTGGTTCTTTCAATCCATTTAAAAGACCTCCGCCTCGACCCGGCGGAATTTACCGTGCGTATGGAAGAGGTGGTTATCGGAAAGGGGAATATCGATTACCCCAACCTGCTCCGCCTTATCGACAAACTTCCCCCGGATACCCCCGGTATGCTGGAACATCTCGCCACGGAAGAGCTCTACGACGAGGCCGCTTCTTCAATCCGGGCCCTCGCGGATACGGCCGGCGTTACCTTCCGGTGACGGCGCGAGTCACCAACCCCGCCGCAGTCCCGCACGCGGGAGCGTACAGAGGACATTAACCCCCCCATCGGATACCCGCGGCGGCGGCTTACCAGTTCTGCGATTTCATCGATATCCCCGGCGGCGTCACCCTCAAGGTGAACGCGGGAACGGTGACCGTTACCAATACGAACGCCGGAACCAACCATACCCCGTCCGCTCTGCGGCGGGGTTGGTTGATTTCGCGCCGAGACCCTGATAAGTCGAATGCGGTTAAAAAATTCCGCGGGCCGCGTTTAGCCGGGTTCCCCGGTATTCCGGTTAAGCTCCCCGGTATTCCGGTTAAGTCCTCCGGTGTTACGTTTAAGTTCCCCGGAGTTACTTCCAAGTTCCGCTTCTGTCCGGGGAAGTTCGCCGGACGTCCGGTTAAGGTCCGCGGAGCCGCAAAGTAACGGCGGAGCCCTGCCCGCCCCCTGGGCTAACCTTGACCCGCAACTCAGGGTATGATTACCCGGCGCCATAAAAGAAGGCTTACCGCAAGGGCGAAAAAGGCGAAGAAGGAACGAAAAAGCGATCTTCCTCTCCTCCCTTTTTGGCCTTCTCCGCCATCGCGGTTAAAAAGTGCCTCTCACGTTTGGTAGTTTCCTGGAACGTCGGCGTAAACGCCGGGGCCCGGTTTCTGTGCCTTTATCCTGTTGACAGGAAATCCCTCATAGACAAAGGTTATATATAGAAATAGTATATATGAGCCGGTTTCAAAACCCGGTTGGATTTAAAACAGCCTCATATAGTGGAGCAATGACGATGAAAAATATAAAAAATTTATGCGCCCTGGCGGGGCTGTTTTGTTTAGGCCCCCTTTTGGCGCTTAACGCCCAGGAAACCGCGGTGAACCGGGAAGAGCTGGAACGCAACCTCGCCCCGGTGGACTTTATCAATTATGAGGGCCCCCAGGGCCGGATCGATTCGGTGGAACAGATCCGGGGTATCGGAACCGCCCTGGGCGCGGTTATCCGCTCCGGCGCGGAAAACGCCGGTTCCGCGGGGCGTTATTTTGTCATCCATTCCCTGTCCCCGGCGGACGGGGACAAACTCGACGCGGACATATTCGGCCTCGGGATTGACGTGGGGGTCGATCATATCCGTAACCTCAGGCGCATCATTCAGGGATATCTGGAGTTTGCCTACGAATATACGTCCCCGGACGCGGCCCTGTTGGCCGAATACGTGACCATCTACAACGCGGTGTTCCGGGGAAATGGGGACTACTTCGGCAACCGCTATAAAGTTCCGGTGATGGAACATTTGACTCCCGAAAAGGCGGGGCTTTCCATCCGGTTTGACGAATGGCCCGGGCAGACCCTCATGCTCATACCCCTCGGGACCGGGACTCCCGGAAGCCTCAGCGCCCTGGATACGACCATCCTCGGCTCCCCGGAGATTGTCGAAGAACTCCGCCGTGAGGAAGACCGGGGCATCGAACAGCGCAAGGACATGGTGGATCTGAAGGAGCGGGAAGCCGGCGAGGCGGAGCAGCGGGCGACCCTCCAGCGGGAGGCCATTGCCGAGGAGGAAGCCCGGATTGCCGAGGAGCGGACCGAAATCGCCCAGGAACGGGCCGAGGCCGCCCAGGAACGCTCGGAGATAGCCCAGGAGCGGCAGCAAGCCCGGGAGGCGGAAGCCGAGGGCAGGACCACTCCGGAGGAAACGCGGCGAACCGAAGAAGCGCTCGTCCAGCGGGAAGACGCCCTGAACCAGCAGGAAGCCCAACGGGCCGAGCGGGAACAAACCCTGGAAAAGCGGGAAGAGGCCCTGGAAGAAAAACAGCAGGAAGCCCAGGCCGCGGAGGACTTCGCGGACCGGAAAATAGCCGAAGCCCAGCAGGAACGGACGGAAATCGCCAAGGATCAGCAGGAACTCATCGACCGGCCTCCCCGGGGTACCGGCGAGGGGGTCGTCGGGGTACGGCTGACCGCCTCCAATTCACCCCTGGGCCGGATCGTCCGGATGAATATCGATTCCGGCGCGGAGATCACGGCCTCCGCCTTAAACACCGTAAACGCCCGGACCTTTACCTCCCTGGGGGGTAAGCTCATCGCCGTTGCCGGGGAGAACCGGGGCACCGCCGTTATCCGGCTCATTGAGATCGATCCTAACACCCTGGAAATGACCAAGCAGGGAAACGACGACATCGCCCCGGAGAGCCTCCTCTGGACCCGGGGAAACGACCTCTACGCCCTTACCTCCGCCTCGGGCGGCCTCTACCTGGCCCGGTTTAATACGAACCTGGTCTTGCAGGCCCGGTCGGCGGTAACGGTTCACCCCTTCGCCGCCCTGACTTTTGACGGCGACTCAATCCTCACCCAGCGCAGCGACGGCTCCCTCATAATCCTGAACAGCGCCACCCTGACCGCTACCGGGGGGCCCGGGGGGCCTGAGTTCCCTTAAGGGTACTCCGCCCCCCAGCGGGGTCGTAGGGGCGGAGCCCCTAGCTCTAATAAAACCCTCCCCGGTTGGGGAGGGTTTTTTTAGCTGGGGGTTTCACCCCCACACCCCCGACCGGGGGCGAAGTTCCCCTACAGGGCACCTTTGGCCCCCGGACCCCCGGTATGGTGGCCTCGGCAAAACAGTCGGTGAGGAAGGGGTTCAGAAAGAGGATGCCTTCCCGGGTGAGGGCGGGCCTTTCGGGCCGTATAAGGCCCCGTTCCCGCCACCGCTTGAGGGTTTCGGGGATACATTCCCCGACGTCCAGGCCGAAACGCCGGCGGAAAAGCCCCTCGTCCGGGCCGCTCGGGGTGCGGAAACCCATGAGAAAGGACTCCTTCATCAAGACAAGCCGGTCCAGGTCTTCGGCGAGGACCAGGGGGGG
>JAITEG010000108.1 GCA_031282145.1 Spirochaetaceae bacterium
CTTGTGGATTTTTGCACCATCAGTACCGCAAAAATCCCGATTAACCGGCGTGCTTTCGGAGTTTGCAAGGTAAAAAATCGCCTGTCAGGCGATTTTTGGGGGTTTTACGCGCGAAGCGCAACAAACTCATAGGCCCAAAGGGGCAAAACAGTTGTTTGTCTACGAGACGGTTTAAAGCTCCGTACGTTTTAAGACCGTCTTGTAACACCACTTTTTTGCCCTGATAAAAAAATATAACGATCCCGTCCTGGAGACTGTCTTCTTTAAAAAAAGTGAAAAAAAACTTGACAATTTTGAATTCCTCAATTTATAATAAGGGAAGTGAATTTGTTCCAAACTCCGGTTGGTTTTCGAACAAGTTCCCGAAAAGCGGTTAAACCCGCAAGTACTCCACTGAGAACTTGGAAGTACCGGTTATGGATGGTTGTTGCCTTTATAAGTATGATAATGTTGGTTCTGCACAATCTGTGTTGCGGGATTTGTATCATGGTTATCCTTATATTAATCCAGGTGATACCCATTCCCAAGAATATTACTGTTTAATGCGGTACGTTCATTGGGCATTCAGAGAGAAACCCCGCTTTACCCAGGTTAGTATTAAATTCCGCTGTTGAAAATCCCGTTGTTTTTCAAATGAATATTTTTTAAAACCAACTGCGTTTTGAAAAGTATTCAAATTCCAATCATTACGCCATTTTTGTGTCGCGTTATTTACCAGGTGGGGTTTGCCGTAGAAATTTTCTTCGGCGTAAAGACCTGAGATGCCTGGGGAGGGAGTACTATGATCCAAAATGTCCAAAAGAACAGGGGATGGAGCCGTTACTTCTGGATGAACCGGTATCTTTACTTTTTACTTTTGCCCTGTCTGGTTTATTTTATCATTTTTCATTATGTTCCCATGTACGGCCTGATATTGGCTTTTAAGGATTTTAAATTTTCCCGGGGTATTGTGGGTAGTCCTTGGGTGGGATTTGAAAATTTTAAGTACCTTTTCAGCCTGGATACCTTTTATCGGGTCCTGGGAAATTCCCTCTTTTTAAGCATTTTGCGGCTGTTTATCTTCTTTCCCATTCCTATAATCCTGACCCTGCTGATGAACGAGATCCCCCTGTTATCTTTCAAACGGATAGCGCAAACCCTGCTGTACCTGCCCTATTTTATATCCTGGGTAGTTATCGGTGGTATATTGGTTAATCTCCTGTCCCCGTCCTGGGGAATTGTGAACAATTTTATCAAAACCCTGGGAGGAGAACCGGTGTTTTTTCTGGGAAGCGCGCAATACTTTCGAGGTATTGCCGTGGTATCCCATATTTGGAAAAACGCCGGCTGGGATACTATTATCTACCTCGCAGCGGTCGCCTCCATTGATCCCGAATTGTACCAGGCGGCGACCATAGATGGCGCTTCCCGGCTGCAGCGGATCTGGTACATCACCATTCCGGGTATACAGGGGACGGTAATCATTTTGCTGCTCCTCAGTATCGGCAATCTGATGAATAATGGCTTTGAGCAGATCTTTATTCTGCAGAACGGCAGTAATCTGGCGGTGTCCGAGGTTTTTGAAACCTATACCTACCGTTTGGGTATCATCAACGGACGATTTTCTTTTGCTACTACGGTGGGGCTTTTTGGTTCGGTAGTCGGATTTGTACTCCTTATATCGGCTAACGCCGCAGCAAAACTACTCGGAAAAGAAGGGATATTTTGAGGTTGAGGAAAAAATCCGTCAGCCTCATCCGGGGACCTGAGGATTATTTATTGGAAACCTTCGCTGTCCTGGTAATCACCCTGTTTGCCCTGGCTTGCTTTGTTCCCTTTGTGTATGTATTTTTTATGTCCTTTATGTCTTATGAAGAATATCTTTCAGAACCCCTCAGAATTATTCCCTCCCGTCCGGATCTTCATGCTTATAAGGAGATTTTAGGTTACGATCTCATCCATTCCGGATATCTGGTAACCCTAACGGTTACCGTGACGGGGACCATCCTGAGCGTGTTTTTACTGGTTATTTCCGCCTATCCCCTTTCCAAACCGAACCTGAAGGGCCGCCATTTGTTTATGGGGATGATCCTCTTTACTATGTTTTTTAACGGCGGCATGATCCCCAATTATCTTTTAGTCCGTAATTTGGGGATCTATAACAGCCTTTGGGCGCTGATCTTGCCCGGATGTATCAGCGCTTTTAATTTGATCCTGATGAAGAATTTCTTTATAACCGCGATTCCTCCTTCTTTGGAGGAGGCCGCCAAGGTTGACGGGGCGAATGAGATCCGGATTCTTTTTTCAATTCTGGTTCCTCTGCTTAAACCCGCCATTGCCACCATGACTATTTTCTCTGCGGTTAATTATTGGAACAATTATTTTTCCGCCATGATGTACATCGCGGACAGAAAATTGTGGCCCCTGATTTTAGTATTGCGGGAACTGGTGGTGGAAAATACCGATGCCGTATCGCCGGTATCGGCGATGCTCACCGCATTGGCCCGCAGTCATCCCTTTACCCTTAAAATGGCGGCGATTATCATTGTGATCCTGCCTATATTGCTTATTTATCCCTTTATGCAGCGGTACTTTGTGCGAGGTATCATCCTGGGTTCAGTAAAGGAATAATTATGGAGGAATAACATCCCCGGAGGGACGGTTATTCCGATGATACGGTGTATTACCATGCCTGGCATGGGAAAACAAATAGTAACGGAGGAACAAAAATGAAAAAGGTTTCGACCCTGGTTTTATTGGTATTTTTATTGGGAGCGAAACAGGCGGAATGTGCCGGTAGCAGAAGTACCGGCTCTAGCGGTTCAGGACCGATAGAAATAAGCGCGGTACTCCAGCTTAATCCGGAGATCCAGTTGGAAGGGAATCCTCTGATCCGCCTTATCGAAGAGGAACTGAATATCCGCCTTAAAATCGAAGCGCCCCCGCAAAACGGTTATGGGGATCGGGTAAAGATGCTGGTTTCCACCGGGCTTATGCCCGATCTAGTACATTACGGCGCTGATATTTTTGCGACCCAATGGGCGGAGGAAAGGCTGCTGCTGGACCTGACAGACCGGATCGCGCAATACCCCAATTTAGCGGCAAACATATCCAAGGAACAATATGGGGATTGTGTCTTTCTGCCGGACGGCAGAATCTATGGGATCCCCCGTCCAAACAGTTATGATAAATTCGGGTTTGTGATAAATAAAAAATGGCTTGATAATCTCGGCCTTAAACCTCCCCGGACAGTAGCGGAGTTTGTGGAGGTATGCCGGGCGTTTACTTTTAATGATCCCGACAGGAACGGCAGAAATGATACCTACGGGGCAAGCCTGAATGCCCAGCAGTCATCCCTGGATTCGGGGATATGGCATCTGCAAAACGATTTCCTCTCCATGGCCTACAATATTTCAAGCTGGCATCATGGTATGCCCGATGTGGACGGCAGCGCTAAACTGCGGCCCCTCAAGAGCCGTTACCCGAATTATATGAGGCAGCTTCGGGCAATGTACGAAGAGGGCATCATAGACCGGGAATTCATAACCCATAACGCATCCGAAAATTACGATAAAATCGCCCAGGGGCGGGTCGGTATTGTGGGAGCGTCCCAATCCAACTATACCACCAACCTGCTGGAACGGTACAGCATGAACCTGGATGACTTTATCTATTGTCCGCCTCTGGTATTGAACAGCGGAGATAAACCGGTTTATGCCATGCCCCCCAGTAATTGGATGGCCTATTATGTAAACGCCGCTTCTTCCCCGGAAAAACAGGATGCGGTATTGCGGCTCCTCAACTGGGCCAATGGGGAAAAGGGTTTTATCGCCATGCAGTTAGGGCTTGAGGGAATTAACTATACCAGTTACAACATCAACACCCGCACGGTGATACGGACCCCCACCCAAGCCCAGGCGGCCCAACGGGTAACCAGCAACATGTTTGGATTCGCTAATGCCTACCAGGGGCTTCCGGCCCTACAGGGAGGTTCCACCCCCGCGCAAATAGCCAAGTGGCAGACCGAGGCCGGGGCAGCGGAAGCGGCCACCCTTAAGTGTTACTTTGGGTTTACCAAAATGATGGACCGAATCGGTACGGAATTCCCCGATCAGGTAAGCGCCCTGAACAGCCTGGAGGTAAGGTACGTTACTGGGGAGGTTCCCTACCAGCAATTGGAAACTTATATCAGGAATGTATATGCCCCGGCAACCGCGGGCATAGCCCAGGAATTATCCGACTATATGGCGGCCAATCCGCCCCGATTTGTGAACTAAATTCGGTACCGCCCCCTCAGGACCTGTGCAGAAATAGTTCCTGATTGCGTAAGCAATGAGCATAAAATGCCAGGTTATACGGTTCCTCAGCGGGGTGGTATCGGGGGCTGTTTTCAAACCCATGGAAGCGCCTTAAATTTTTTGGAGGATTTTAAACATGAGTCAAGCCTTTAAGATAGGTATTGTGGTGGATGTGGTGCCCATCAATGCCTTGAGCCGGGACTGGGAATATTTTGAGGTACCTGCCAGTATCCATGGTGATGCTACCCTCTCTGAAAAGGAATGGCGGGAATATAGAGAGATGTACCGGGCCGACGGCCGTCCGACCCCGGTAACCAGCCATCTTTTGGGTCCCGGCAATATGTGGCGGGGGGCCAGCGGAGAGTATTATGATCGGGAATTACTGGAATTTTCTCTTGCCAGGACGATTACCCGGATGTCGCAGTTGGGGGTAAAATATTTGGGTGCCTGGGGAGGTCATTTTCGCTGCCAGGATGGATTTGATCGGAATACCGCCATGGATCAGGCCATTAGTACCATTAATATCGCCGCAGATTTTGCCGCCCAATACGGTATGGAGATTGCCCTGGAACCCCAGGCGGAACCGGACACCCTCTTTCCCCGCTATCTGGAGGGGGTGGAATTTGCGAAAAAAACAGGCAGGAAAAATGTTAAGGTTATGGCGGACCTGAATTATTTTATTGAGCTGGATCAACCCCTGGAGGATATTTTGAAATGCCCCGATTATTGTCTTAACGTACACGTCCAGGGTGACGGCGGCGCCCAGCCCAATGTGGGGAACCGGAAAGAAGTTCTGCTCCACCTCTTCCGGGTATTGAAGGATGCGGGGTACGACAAAGGAGTATCGGCGGCCTGTCCCTGGGTGAGTACCCGGGAAAATCAGCCATTAGATTTCCGGTATGAGACCGATACAACTCTGACTTTTTTACGGGAGCTGCGGGAAAAGGTGTATCCTTAGCGGTTTGTATCAAGGGAACCGCCAAGAAACCCAGTTTTTAGCGGTTCCCTTATTAAGCAGTGCATAAGGAAAGGAGGCGCGGAATGGACGACCGGATGCGGGTTGCGGTATTGGTAGAAAATCATCCCTATGATGTAATAGGGTTTCAAAAAATGTTGGATTCCTTTACTGATTGTGAAACCTTTGTGCAACCTCTGGATTTGTTTATACAGGACAGGGAAAATAGACAAACCTATTCCGTGGTCCTCTGGTATAATATGCATTGGGATCCTCCCGGGGCAGAAAGTATCTTACGCGCCTATATGGAAGGGGAACTGGGTAAAACCGGCCAGGGTCTGGTACTTTTGCACCACGCCCTGCTCTGTTTCCAAGGATGGGACCTCTTTACCGGGGTCTGTGGGCTCGAAAACCGGGGGGGGGCTTCCTTTACTTATACGCAAAACCAGACGGTAAAGGCACATATTATTGACCTGAACCATCCTATTACTGCAGGACTTTCGGATTTTACCGTGGTAGACGAAACCTACGGCATGGGAGAGCCGGAAGAAGAAGGCAACCGGATTTTGATTACCACCGATACCCCGGCGGGTATGAAACATATCGCCTGGACCCGGCAATATCAAACCAGCCGGGTCTTCTGTTATGCCTCAGGACACGACAACCGGGTCTACGGGGATACCAATTTCCGGCGTATCCTTCACCGGGGACTGCGCTGGGCGGGGGGCCTCTTTTAGTACCCAATAGGGTTAAAAAAACCGGGTGAGAAAGGTGGAAAAAACCGGAACATAGGTTACAATGAGTACCACTACCAGTTGGATGAGCAGAAAAGGAAAAACATAGCGGCATATATCCACAAAGGGTTTTTTGAACCGGTAACTTGCCAGGAACAGATTGAGTCCCACCGGAGGGGTAAGAAAACCCACCTCCAGGTTGGTGATAAAAATGATCCCCAGATGAACCGGATCGATCCCGTAGGCCAGGCCTAAGGGAGTTACCAGGGGTAACACGATGAGGATCGCCGAGAAGATATCCATAAGGCACCCCACCACGAGGAGGCTCAGGTTGAGGAGCAATAGAAAGAGAAATTTAGAACTGATGGTCTCCAGCATCCAGTCCGCGAGGAGCGCCGGCGCGTTGGTGTCAACAATATAAAACGACAGGGATTGGGACAGGGCGAGGATTGCCAGGACCCCGCCGATAATAGGAACCGATTTGAGGAACACCCGGTGGACCTGGGAGAAGACGATATCCTGGTGAATCAACACTTCGGTGATAAAAATATAGACCACCGCCACGCCGCCGATTTCCACCAGGGAGAGAAAACCCGTAAAATAACTGACCACAAGAAAAAAAGGAAGGATGATCTCCAGGGCCGAACCCCGCAGGGATAGGAGGGCCCTTTTAGGATTAAAGGGTTCCACGGGTATTTTAATCTTGATCGACGCGGTAATCCCGAAAATAATCACCGCGATAACCAGGACAAAGCCCGGGATAAGGCCCCCTAAAAACATGTGGAAAATATTAAGCTGGGACATGGCTCCCACCAGGATCAGGGGGAGGCTGGGGGGAAAGAGAAGGCCCACGCTCCCCACCGAGGTCAGGAGCCCGATGGAGAATTTTTCCGGGTACTTAACATGCTCCGTGAGGATACTGTAGAGGATACCCCCCAGGGCAAGGATGGTTACCCCCGACGCGCCGGTAAAGGAGGTAAAAAAGGCGCAGATGATCACGGTGGCGATGATCATCCCTCCGGGAACCCAGGAAAAGAGGCTGCGGAAAGTTTCAACCAGCCGTATTCCCGCCTTGCTTTCTGAAAGGAAAAAGCCTACCAGGGTAAACAGGGGGATAGCGATGATGTTATCATTGGTCAAGGCCGAATAAATGTCGGTAGCCACCGTATCTACTTGACTCCCCGCGGCCGTGAGCAGGATGAGTACCAGCCCCCCCATGATCACAAAAAGGGGAGTTCCCGCCAGGGCGGCAATGAGGAGGAAGATGACCACCGGCATTTTGATATACAAGGCCCCAACATAAAAAAGGTCCGTGAGGTCATAGGCCCAGAGGGGAAGATCAAATTCCCAGATAAATTTTGCGATGGAAGGAAAGGAAACCAGGGTCCCCAGGAGTATGGTCAGGACGGGAAATATCCGCTTCCACCCTGAAAGCCCGGTTCGCCTGGCAAACCGGCAGGCGATAACGGCGTACCCCAGGGGGATGATCAGGGCGAACAGGCGATCCGGAATAAAACCGATCATCCTTCCTGAAAGGCCGATTCTGATAAACGCCGGGGCAGTCCAGGCGATAACCGTGACGACAAAAGCCGAGAGCAGGTTTACAAAGACCCTGAGTCGGCGCTTGATCCCCTCCCCGGAAAAATATTGAACTAAGGCGATAGCCAGGTGTTCCTCATTCCGGGTAGCAGCCATTCCGGAGAACATCCCTACCCAAAGGAGCAGGTGGATCATAAACTGAGAAGAGCCGCTAATACCGGTGTTAAAAAAGATCCGCGCCGCCGCCTCCGCCACGGGAAGCAGGGTTAGCAATACCAGGGAAAGAACGCAAAGGCCGTTTTCAATCAGGATAAGGACAGGGGTCCTCTGGGATTTTTCCAGGACTTCCCCAGGGCCTGCCATGTTAGGGCCTGCCCCGGTAATTCTGGAGTATGGCCTGGACCCGCTCATACATTCCCCGGTGGAAAACATTCCGGTTCACCAGATCCGGAAGATACCGGTTGATTTCCTGGTACCATTCCTGTTCCTGGGAAGGGCTTGCCTGGTTTATGGTGACGCCGTTTTGCCTCATATTGGCTATGGCCTCTTCCTCACCCTGCTGGAAGGAATTTTCAATCTCCGTACCTGCCCGCCGGACTATTTCCCGCAGGGGCGCCTGGTACTGGGAGGGGATTCTTGCCCAGGCGTGTTTGTTCATGAGCACCCCCCCCATAAAAGGCGCCAGGTTAACCGTACTCATGTGTTTGGCAACCCGGTAAAGCTGGAGGGCGGAAACGGAGATGGGGCTTTGATAAATCGCGTCTATCATACCGCTGTTAAGCCGTTGGGCCACATCGGTCAAACTTACCCGGACCATCTGGAATCCCATAGTCCTAAAGGCATCCATGAGTTCCTGTTCGTCCGGGCTGGTCCCCACTTTGAGGCGTTTAAGATCCTGGGGGGTATATATGGGATGCCGGGAAAAGATTTTGACCCACCCCGCTTTAACCAAGACCAGGTTAATATACCCCTCTTCCTCAATCCGGGAATTGAGGATGGGCCGTACCTCTTGTAATACCACATCCAGTTCCTCGTTATTCCTGATAAGAAAAGGAATGCTCAGGGCCATAACTTCAGGAGCCACTGAATTGAGGGCGATACTGGTAAAAATTGCCGCCTGGATTTTATCCTGCCGGAGCTTCATGAGATAATCCCCCTCAGAACCGGGATACTGATGGAGGACATGGAGATTTACTTCCCCATTGGTGGTCCGGCTCCACTCGGCGGCTATCCGGTCCAGGGTCCTTCCCCAGGGGGAATTCCGCGGGAGGGAGGAGGCCAGGTTGATAGTGATCTTCCGCTGACGCTGTCCGTAAAGAAAATCGGGGAACATAACACAGACCAAAAGGACCAGGAAAAAAAGGGGGAGGCGGATAAATCGCTGCTTACGTGTCATGGCACAACTCCTTTACTCATAACTATCCCATTCTTCGCCGTTATCAATATCAATAAAATAGTCGGAAGCCGTGTCCAGAAGGTTTTTGGCCTTACGCTGGGCAATGATATTCATCAGACGGCTCTCGGGATCGGCGTCTACATCCATGGCCAGGGCCTTTTCCAGATAGGCCTTAAAAGCATCGTAATCCTGGGTGGGGATCGAGACCGCCTGGGCATAAGAAACATAGGGTCCCGCGAGGAGTCCTCCTGACTTTTCCACGGCTCGGTTGAAATGCTCCTCAACCCGGGTTTTATCCCCACCCATGGATTCGGGCAGGGAAGAGAGGGCAAGGATGTAAAATTCATCCAGGGCCCCATGGTTAAAATCAGGATCCAGGGCATAGGCCCGGTCTATGAGGAACATCAGATCCGGCACCCGGCGGCCCAGGGCAAGGTCAAAGGGATCCAGGGAATAGGCGGAAAGGTAACCCGCGGCGGTCCAATAGAGGAGGGGTATATCGGCCTTTTTCATCCGGGCCAAGTACGGTTCCAGGGTACCGTCAAGGGAAGAAGCCCGGCTGAATCCGGGATATTTTTTATCCAGGCCCCCGTAGAGGATGTCCGCCCCCCGAAGATAGAATTTCTTTGCCCGTTCCAGGGCGGCGAGCCGCTCTTCATATTCGGTAACGGATAAAAATTCCGCCGGCCCCTGGATGAAGGCATTGGCATACATGATAAAAAGGGAACCGGTAGTAACAATTAACCCCTGATGTTCGGGATTAGCGGACAAAAGGGTTTCATACATCTTTATCGCAAAAGGCAGGGCATCCCCCACCAGGCGGGGATCCGAATCTCCGGTAAAAACGGTGTTGCTCCCTTCTCCGGTTAACGCGTTGGATACTGCCCGGATCGCCATCTTATTGATCGAACAAGCGGAAAATAGTATCAGGATCGCAAGAAAACCTCCCTGCACCGGTATAAAACGAGGTTTCATCCTTACCTCCCTAAAATTTTAAATTTCCCCGATCCCATGAGACCGGTCCCGGGGGATCCATGAATCTGACAACGGGCTTCTCAAGGAACCTACATTTTTTAGAATATCCCTATAAGGGTAAAATTGAAAGTGCCTGCCTCCGAAAAAACGTACAATTTTCATAAATGGGGTTTCAAAAATTCCCGATTGTCCGGTTTATGTCCTTTTTAATGGCCTCCAGTTTCCGGGCCGCTTCTTCCCGGGCGGCTTTTAAACCGCCGCTTCCCACTTCGGCGCAGCAACTGGCGTAGAATTTTATCTTCGGCTCGGTACCGCTGGGCCGGGCGCTGACCACGGTTCCGTCCTCAAGGAAGAACTGAAGGACATCGCTCACGGGGAGGTCCCCGCCGTCCCGGGCCAGGTCCCGAAACCCGGTTACCCTGATTTCCCCCAGGGTTTTGGGAGGATTGCTCCGGTACGTATCCATGATCCCCTGCATGATGGTTTTTCCTTCGGGGCCCTGGAAGTATTTGGAGATCCCCAGTTCCTGCCAATAACCGTTTTGCACATAGAGTTCATCCAGCCGGTCCAGGAGGCTTTTTCCCCGGCTCCGCCAGTAGAGGGTCATCTCCGCGGTGAGGGCCGCGGCGGAAACCCCGTCCTTGTCCCGAACCTCGGTTTCCACGAGGTAGCCGTAGCTCTCCTCGCAGCCGAACACAAAGGTTTTGCCGCTTCCGTCTTTTTCGTAACGGCGCATGACATCGGCGATCCATTTAAAGCCGGTCAGGCACTCAACGCATTCCACCCCATAGGCGGCGGCCACCCGCTTCTGCATTCCCGTGGTAACGATGGTATTGACCATCACCGGTTTTGCCGGCATTTTCCCCGTTTCCCTCAGGGAAAGGAAGATATAATCCGCCAGGAGTGAACCCATTTGGTTCCCCGTTACCAGGGTGTATGTTTCCTCTCCGGCTTCCCCGCCGGCCTTGGCGGGAACGGCAATACCAAAACGATCCGCATCGGGATCGGTGGCCATGACCACGTCGGCCCGTTCTTTTTTTCCGAGCTTTATCGCCATGTCCAGGGCCGCCGCTTCCTCGGGGTTGGGGAAGGCCACCGTGGGGAAGTCCCCGTTCCCTTCCCGCTGTTCGGGAACCGTAATAACCGGGAGGCCCAGGTCTCCCAGGACCTTTTCCACCGGTTTCGCCCCGGTTCCGTGAAGGGGGGTATACACGATTTTCACTTCGCCGGCCCTGGCCTTGATGAGGTCCGGACGGAAGAGACGGCTTTTTACCATGGCCTCGTAGGGTTCGTCCACTTCCTTGTCGATTAGCTCCAGGAGCCCCTGGCGCAACGCTTCCTCCCGGCTTATTACCTTGATCCCCCGCACCGCGTTTACCTCATCGATGATCCCCTGATCGTGGGGGGGGACGACCTGGGAACCGTCGTTCCAGTAGGCCTTGTATCCGTTGTACTCCGGGGGATTATGGCTCGCGGTAACCACGATCCCCGTATCGCAGCCCAGATACCTCACGGCAAAGGACAGTTCCGGGGTGGGCCTGAGGGAGGAAAAGAGGTAGGCCTTAATCCCGTTGGCGGCGAAGATCAACGCCGCGGCTTCGGCGAACTCCGCCGAATAATGACGGCTGTCATAGGCGATCGCCGCCTTCAGGGTAAGGGCCGCGGCCTTATCGGGTACGGCCTTCCGGAGGTAGGCGGCAAGGCCCTCTGTGGCGCTTTTAACCACCAGCGTGTTCATCCGGTTATACCCGCCCCCTATCACCCCCCGGAGGCCCCCGGTGCCGAATTCCAAATTCCAGTAGAACCGGTCCTCCAGTTCTTTAAAGTCTCCGTCGGCCAGGAGTTTTTCCACCTCGGCTCTGAAGTACGGGTCCGTTTCTTTGGCTATATAATCCTTTGCCCGGTCTATGATCGCGTTTTTATCCATAAGACAATTCCCCCAATGGCGGTTAATCGAAACCGAAGTTTCCGAATAATTTCAGTATAGTCCCCCGGCTATTTGAAGGCAAGGGAAAGAAAGTTTAGGATAGACGCATGGAACTTCCCCCGGTCCCGGGGAGCCGGCCTAACAACGGCCCCGTCCTATCTCTTTCGGCGCTTAAGGCGAGTGGAGGCCCTTATAACCCGGGTTATAATCATTTTAAGTCGGATTATAATTGTTTTAAGTCGACTTATAATCGTTTTAACCCGGGTTATAATCGTTTTAAGCCGGGCCAAAATCCCTTCGGAAAGGATTGGGTCACAAAGTTCCGGACCCCGCTGCCTTTTACCGCGTTGACAAGGTTCCCTTCCCCGTCTAAGGTTCTGTTATGGGGAAATTTTTTTTGGTGGTTTTTACGTGTTTGATGGTTTTGGGAGGGTGTTTCCGGGAAAAGATCCCTCCCGTCACCCGCAAGGATCTTTTCACCATTGCTATTGGCAAGCAGGAGGATCAAATCGACCTCTTTAATCTTGAGGGGGAACGGAGTAACCGGAAAACCGATATAGCCATGCGGGATGGGCTGCTCTATATTTCCAACGGGAACGGGGGAAAAATCGTCCGGTACAATTCATACGGGGATCTCCTCTTTATGATCTATGACGAGGAAACGAACCCGCCCCCCCTTACCCTGCGGCGGAACCATGAAAACCAGGGTATGGTTACCCGCTGGGCCTACGGGTACCCCCTCCGGGAACCGGGAATTATCGCCGTGGATTCCCGGAAGCATCTCTATGTGGAAGACCGGGTCCCCGAGGGCCAGGACCAGTTTGACGGGAAAAATAAAGCCCTCCTGGACCGTTGGGTCCTTCATTTTGATATTGACGGCCGTTTTGTAAAATACCTGGGGCAAGAAGGGGTAGGGGGGACGCCTTTTCCCCCTATTATCGGGATTTATACCTCATCCCATGACGAATTGGCGGTCCTTTGCCGCCTTCCCTCAGGCTGGAATATCTATTGGTTTGATATTTCCGGTACCCTCCGGTATCTCATCCAACTGAAAAATGATGCCATTCCCATCCCCCCGGATCGGGATTTGGTTTTCCCCTTTGTAAATACCCTCTGTGTGTCCCCGGATGAACGGAAATTATACCTAAAAGTCGATTATTACCGGGATACCTATGATGCGTCCACGAATACCCGGTCGGGAAGTGAACCGGACAGTTCGGTCATTTGGATTATGAATGTGGAAAACGGACGCTATGAGCGGACCATCGAGGTCCCCTTTTATGAATCCCCGGTTACCCAAAATAACCGGAAGCTAACGGAAAATATGTTTTATTCTATGCTGGGGGTTATAGAAAACAGCAAGATTTTTCTTTATTTTCCCGTTGAAGGCGGGTATTCCATTTTGATCCTGTCATCCGAATCCCAGGAGCAGCGCCGGGGATTTATCCGGGTGGATAACGAGGAACTGGAGTTTAATACCTTTAATCTTTCCTCGGAAGGTATCTTATCCGCCCTTTTGGCCACCGACCGGGAAGCCCGGATGGTATGGTGGAGAACCGATGAATTGATAGGGGATATCTCATCATGACGGCCGGGACGCCGGGGCCGGGGAGTTTTTCGGCTTCCTTGGGAGGGGAAAAACTTTTTTCCGCCGAATCCGCCCAAGATTTGGATACCCAGGCCCCCTCCTGGGGTTTGGACCCCTTGGCCCTGGTGGAAGCCGCGGGTCGCCTTTGCGCCCGCCTTATTATCCGGGATTTTCCGCAGCTTTTTTCCGCTTCCCCTCCGAAGATCGTCGTGGCGGCGGGTTCGGGAAATAACGGCGCCGATGCCTTGGTTATGCTCCGTTCCCTCATCCTGGAGGGCCGCGCTTCTCCCGCCGCTTCCGCGGTGGTCATAAACCGTTTGCCCGGCTCAGGCGATCATACTCCCCGTTCTGAAGCCCTGCGGACACTGGATAAAATGGGCCTTCCGATATATCCATGGCGGGACGCCGTGCCCCAAAGCGGTTTTGCCGGAATCGACGAGGCGAATATAATTATCGACGGTATCGCGGGGACAGGGTTACGGGGTCCCCTTTCCGGAGCCGCCGGGGAGATGGCCGCGTGGATCGGGGAATGTAAACAGCGGGCCCGCGCGCCTGGCGGCACGCGGGGCGAGCCGCCACCCAAGCCTTGGATCGTTTCCATCGACGTCCCCTCGGGGAACTTCGACGGCTTTGAACCCTCCATGCCCATCATTCAGGCGGATCTTACCCTGGCCATAGAGCCGAAAAAAGCGTGTCTT
>JAITEG010000125.1 GCA_031282145.1 Spirochaetaceae bacterium
ACCGGTGAAATTGAAGTGGCCGCCCAAAAACTCCTCATATTAAACCGTTCCGAGGTGCTTCCCTTTCAGATCGATGAGGAGACCGACGCCAAGGAGGAAACCCGCCTGAAATACCGGTACCTGGATCTCCGTTCCGGGGGTATGCAGCGGCGGCTCCGGCTGCGCAGTGAGGTGTGCTTCGCCGTCCGGGAGTGGATGACCTCCCAGGGTTTTTATGAAATAGAAACCCCTACCTTTATCCGTTCCACCCCCGAGGGAGCCCGGGATTACCTGGTGCCCTCCCGGCTGTACCCGGGAAAATTCTATGCCCTGCCCCAGTCCCCCCAGCTCTACAAACAGATCCTCATGGTGGCAGGGTTTGACAAGTATTTCCAGATTGCCCGCTGCTACCGGGACGAGGATGCCCGGGGGGACCGGCAGCCTGAATTTACCCAGATCGATATCGAAATGTCCTTTGTGGGCCGGGAAGATGTCCTTGCCATGACCGAGGGCCTTTTGGGTTATGTGTTTAAGAAGACCCTAAACCACGAACTTCCCCCCCATTTTACCCGGTTGACTTTTGAGGAGGCCCTGGAACGATACGGTACGGATAAGCCGGACCTCCGTTTCGCCCTGCCTCTTCAGGACTTCGGTCCCTATGTGGCGGAAGGGGCCTTCCAGGCTTTTAAGGATGCCCTGGCCGCGGGGGAAGCGGCTCGGGCCGCCGGGGCCGCTCAGGGCATCACCCAACGGGGCGGCGGGGTAAAAGCCCTGGTGGTTCCCGGGGAACTCATGGGGAACGCCTCCTATTCGCGGAAGCAGATCGAGGAACTTGAGGCCCAGGCTAAAATCTACCGGGCCAAGGGCCTGGCCTGGATGAAGGCGGCGGGGACGGCCCAAGCCCCGGTTCTGGAAGGGGGAGTTTCCAAGTTTTTTGGGGACGGCGGAAACGCCGTTAGCGGAAACGCCGCCGGCGGGGCATTGGCCCGGAAGATCCTTTCCGGTTTGGGGGCCAAACCCGGAGACCTGATCCTGATTGCCGCTGATGCCGACCGGCGGATCGCCAATATCGCCCTGGGGGCGGTGCGGTCCAAGCTGGGCCGGGACCTGGGTCTTTTGGATCCCAGCCGGTTTGAATTTGTCTGGATCCTGGACTTTCCCCTCTTTGAGTTCAACGAGGAGGAAAACCGTTGGGAAGCGGCCCATCACATGTTCTCCTATCCCCAGGAACAATACCACGCCACCCTGGAACAGGACCCCGGAGCGGTGAAGGGGGATCTCTACGACCTCGTGCTCAACGGCTTTGAGGAGGCTTCCGGTTCCATCCGTATCCACGACCCGGAATTGCAGAAGCGGATCTTTACCATCCTGGGGATCGACCCGGAGGAGGCGGAACAAAAATTCGGTTTCCTCACCCAGGCGTTTAAATACGGCGCTCCCCCCCACGGAGGCATTGCCCCGGGACTGGACCGGCTGGTGATGCTCATGGCCGGTGAAACTTCTATCAAAGAGGTGATCGCCTTCCCCAAAAACTCCTTTGCGGTGAATCCCCTGGACGACAGTCCCGGGGAGGTGGATCAAAAACAACTGGATGAACTCCACTTGGCGGTGATTAAACCAGCGGTTAAACCAGCGGTTAAACCGCCGGTTTAACCGGCGCTTCAAGCGCTTGAAAAAGACGTGATGAAAGAATACCTGGATCTTTTGTGGACTTTTTTTAAAATGGGCTGCCTTACCTTTGGCGGGGGGTATAGTATGCTTCCCGTGGTTGAGCGGGAACTGGTACGGCATAAAGGCTGGGCCACCCTGGATGAGGTGATGGATTATTTTGCCATAGGCCAGGTTACCCCGGGAGTTATCGCGGTAAATGTTTCCACCTTTATCGGGTATAAAAAAAAGGGGATTCTGGGGGGCATCCTGACCACCCTGGGGTTTGTGCTTCCTTCCCTGGTCATCATCACGGTCATTGCCGCGGGGCTTCAAAATTTTGCCGAATCTGAGATGGTCCAGCATGCCTTCAAGGGGATCCGGGTGGCGGTGGGAGCCCTCATCCTGGAGGCGGTCCGCAAACTTTTCAAGGGGGCGGTAAAAGACCTCAAGACCCTGGCGTTGTGTCTCGCGGTTTTTGGCCTTTCGGTGTTTTTTAAGGTTTCCCCGGTACCAATGGTGCTGAGCGCGGGCCTCGCGGGGTTCCTGCTCTACCGGAAGCGGGGTACGGGTCATGCCGGCGGCGGTACCGGCGGTTCCGCCGGCAATATCGGGAAAGAGACGCCGTGATTTTACTTATCCTCTTTGGAGAATTCTTTAAGATCGGTCTTTTTGCCGTGGGCGGGGGCTTGGCGACCCTGCCCTTTCTCTATCAATTAGCGGACCGCTACGATTGGCTCTCCTACGAGACTATCGCCGATATGATCGCCATCTCCGAATCCACCCCCGGCGCCATCGGGGTTAATATGGCTACCTATGCGGGGTTTCAGGCTGCGGGTGTTGCCGGGGCGGTGATCGCTACGGTGGGGCTGGTTTCCCCTTCGATTATCGTTATTATCATCGTGGCCCGGATCCTCACGGCCTTTAAGGCGAGTCCGGCGGTGGCTGCTATTTTTCAGGGTCTGCGTCCCGCTGCCACGGCCCTCATCGCCGCCGCGGGTTTTGGGGTTATCCGGCTTTCCCTGTACTCAGGCGGGGGTTCCCACTGGTATGGATGGATCCGCTGGCCGGAACTCGCCCTGTTTGCCCTGTTGTTTCTGCTTATCTACAAATTTAAAAAACACCCGGTATGGTATATCCTGGCGGCGGGGGCTGCGGGGATCCTATTGGGCTTATAAGGCGGACGTTTACCGGCTCCGCAAATGTTCTTCCAGGAGCTTTTTTTTGTCCTCCGGAATGGGGATGCTCTCCCCCTTGATAAAATCATAGTGGACGACGACCGCCGTGCCCTTGGTACAGAGCCGCCCTTCCTGCCAGGCTTCATGGCCCAGGGTAAAAGATTTAGTTCCTATTCGTTCCACAAAGGTCCTTATTTCCACCTCGTATTGAAAAAAGATCTGGTCCGTAAAATCGTAGTCCGTATGGGCCATGATCAGCTTCCACTCCTTGTGGGAAAGGTCCAAAGTGGGGCAGAAAATACGGAACAGGGGTGTCCGGGCCGATTCGAACCAGACCGCCAGAATCACGTTATTGATATGTCCCAAACCATCCACATCCCCAAACCGGGGATTTACCCGCATTGAAAGCATACAAACTCCCTAAGGAGCCCCGATAATCGGGATTTTTGCGGGGAAGGCGGCGCAAAAATCCACAAAAACAACAGGCTCCTCGCTGTTTAGACCCGCCGGGCCAAAACAGGTTGCAATTGGAACAAGCTCAATTGGCTTTAGGCATTAGAGACGGTTCCTTTGTTCTACCATTCCTTTATGCGGTATTTCCCTTCCGGTTTAATAATGTTAAAGGTATCTCCCGAAGGAATAACCACGAAAAAGCCATTTTTTAACGCGTGGTTCTTTATCGAATCGCTCATAACCACCCCCGCAATGGCCCCCAGGTATTTCCGGGTATCCCGGATACCATTGGCGCCCCGCAGGTCGGCGTATTTCCGCATTTTTTCCATACGCTTTACCTGTTCGTTTATGTCTTTTATGGTGGGGGTAGCTTTAATCTCGACAATCATCACCTTGTCGCCGTTTTGTAGGAACGCATCAACCTCCACGAAGATCCCGTTCTTCTCGTCGGCGATCTTGTAGTCCCGGGTCGCAACCTCGAAGGTAAAACCCAGGGTTTTGAACTTGGCCAAAAGGTTGGGCACGACCATGTGTTCCACCATATCCCCGAACCGGTTGGTCAATTCCCCAACCCTTTTATCGGTCTCTTTCATCTGCTCCCGGAGCTTCCGCTCTTCCTCTTTCATCTGCTCCCTGGTCTCCTGGAACTTCCGATCCGTTTCCTGAAACTTCCGGTCTGTCTCCTGGAACATCTTCCAGACTTTTTCAAAGGTAGGCGGGTCATTGGGGTCTATAGCGAATTTTTGCGCCGCTTTCATACGATCCTCCTGCTTTTACCATACTATATCTAAGCCGGCAAGACAATGAAGTTAGAAGGGAGGAGCGGGGGAGATGCGGCCGTACCCGGTCAACACGCTCCCGCGTGCGGTCTTGGACGCCCCCTAGGGTTTTAACCCGGCCCCCGTTAGACGCCCTGAAGCTGTTTTCCCTGCGGCGGCCGTCGTTGGGGACGCCCTGAAGCCTCGGTTCCCTGCGGCGGCCTTTATCGGGGCTCCCGTCATGCTATCTTTGGGGCGTCAACACGCTTCCGCGTGCTTCACGGGACGCCCATCGCGCTGCCTTTTGGCGTTGCCCCGCTTGCGCGTGCGGTCCTGGACGCCCTGATGCCTCGGTTCCGTGCGGCGGCCTTTATCGGGGCTTCCGTCATGCTGCCTTACTCGGTCAACACGCTCCCGCGTGCTTTACGGGACGCCCCCTCATTCACTTTTCCCGACCGCTCCGGTTTTGCCCCGATCCCGTAATAGGCATCCCGATAGAGCTGTTTTATTTCGCTCAACAGGGGGTAACGGGGGTTGCCGCCAGTACATTGGT
>JAITEG010000020.1 GCA_031282145.1 Spirochaetaceae bacterium
GAACTAACCTGGATCGGCAAGGAAAACCGCCCCCGTCTCGAACCCCGTATCCTGCTGGAAGACCCTTCTAAAAGCTACCATGCCCAGCATCGTACCGGCAAACAAGATATCTTCGACAACCGCCTCATCTTTGGCGACAATCTCCTCGCCCTCAAAGCCCTGGAGCAGGAATTTACCGGCAAGGTAAAGTGTATTTACATAGACCCGCCCTACAACACCGGCAGCGCCTTTGAGCATTACGATGACGGTATAGAACAGTCAATATGGCTTGGACTTATACGGGACAGAATTGCCCTTTTACACAAAATACTGGCAAAAAATGGTTCAATTTGGATTTCAATAGAGGACAATGAACAGGCTTACTTGAAAATATTGATAGATGAAATTTTTGGCCGATCTAATTTTATTCGATGGGGGTTTAATACCCTCTGCACGCTCCCGCGTGCGAGCCTTGGGGTGGTTCAATTCCCTCTCGATGATGGCGGGGTAGTAAACCCCCGGTACGATAAATTTCCTATCGAACCAACCATACCCCGTCTGCTCTGCGGCGGGGTTGGTTGATTGGAAGGCCGGGGTCCATACCCCGGAGCTTGCTCCTGGGTTCTTCATTTGTCTTCCGTACACCGGTACGGAAGACTTAGGCTGAGAATCTTAGAGCAGTTCCGCCAGGGCGGCTTCTTCGCCGGGGGACAGGATTCCCGGCAGGATCAGGGGCTGGGCGGGGGACGGGGGGAGGAGGAAGCCCCGGTCAAGGAAATCGCGGAAGAGTTCGGCGTAAGAAGCCGCGTCCGGGGCCTCCGGGAGGGTGAGGTATATGCCGCGACGGCGCCAGGAGCCCTTTTTCAGGGCTTTTTCTATTTTGGGGAACCGGGGGCTTCCCCGCTCCGGGGCGGCGAGGAGATCATATATGCCCCGGATTGCGGCGGCCAGGATCGCCGGGGAAACCGGATCCGAGGGGGGGAAACCGGGGCTCCGGTCCTTTTCCAGGATCAGGACCTGGGGGGAGCCGGGCCAGGGGAGGGGCAGGACCGGGCGTTGGACCGGTATGTCCGGGGAAAAGGCAAGGCCCTCTTCCCCGGTTTTGAGAAAGGGCCGCCAGAGCGCAAGGGCGCTTGAGCGAGCCCCCGCCGGGAGGGCCGTGGGGTCCGGGGAAAAGGCGGGATCTGTCCAGGGACAGCCATCGGGGGCTGTCCCCAGAGTCCCGGCGTCGCCGCCCGAGCGATCCAGGGCCCGGCGCAGGGAAAACTCGTCGGCGTATACCCGGAAATCCCCTCCGGGGAAAAGCCGGGCCAGGGCCTTGAAAAAGCGGCCCTCCATAGGATGGGGAAAGGGCGCGAAAAGCCCCCGCTCGGCGGTGTTCTTAAAATCCCGGAGAACCTTCGGCGGGTTGTGCCCCAGAAGGGCCGCCCCCCCAAGCTGCCAGAGATCGACCAAACGGCGGCCCCGGATGGTATAGAGCCGGAAATCCCGGGCCCGGCGTATCATGGGCATCTGCCGCAGGAGGTTCCCGGAATCGGTGGCGGGTTGTTCCATGGTGCTTATTCCTCCCCTATTTTCGTTATCCGGGAACGCTGATGGAGGCTTAAAAAACGGAGTTCCTTTCCCGTATCAAACCGGGCAAGGATTACTGGTCCTTCGTCGGTTTCCCGGATCTCCGTCACCCCCCCGTACCCATAATCGTCGTGGAAAATCCGGTTCCCCACCTGCCAGTGACCGTCGGAAGAACAGGTTCCGCCGGAAGACGAACCCGTTCTTCCCCCGGAGGAAAGGGTCTTTTTGGGGCCCGCGTTCTTCGCAAAACCATAGGGAGCCGTCCCGATAACCCGGAGGGAGGACTGGTCAATTTCCCGCAGGAACAGGGAAGGATCCATGGGGGCGGTACGGCCGTACATCCGGCGGACGGCGCAGGAGCTGATATAAAGTTCATCCATGGCCCGGGTGGCGCCCACGTAAAAGAGCCGCCGTTCCTCCTCCAGATCCTCCCATTCCTTATCATCCCGGGGAAACACCCCCTGCTCCAGCCCGGTCATGATGACCCGCCGGAATTCAAGACCCTTGGTGTTATGATAGGTTATCAGGGTAACCGTATCATGGACATTATCCGCGTTCTCCTTCCGTTCTTCCTCCAGGGAACGATCCAGTTCGATGTGTTCCAGAAACTCCAGAAGGCCCGCCATATTGGCGGGGTAAAGGCTCGCCGCGTTGGCCAGTTCCTGGAGGTTGTTGAGCCGCTGGTTTCCCGATACCTCGTCATGGGAGCTATGGTACTCGGCTACTTTTGAGTCCAGTACCAACTGTACCACACAGTGGGAAAGGCCCTCCCCGGCGCGGAGCCCTTCCCGGACGGGCTTGGGACCGTGTTTGGCCTTGTCTTCTTTTTCAGGCTCCTTTTTTTCCGCGGTTCCTTCCAGGATAAAACGGCCCTTTTCCATCACCCCGAGGAAGGCGGTAATCCCCGCCTGGGCCTTGGCGGGTAATAGCGGGAGGAGCCGTCGCGCCGCCGCGGCCAGGTCGCCGTCGGACGCTTCCGCTTCCTGGGCCGTCTCCGCTTCGAACCCATCGGCCGGGCTTCCCTGCGCCCCCCCCAGGGCAACCGGGCCTCTCCGGGAGGCCTCCAGGATACGGTCCACCGTAGCGGCTCCTACCCCCCGGCTGGGCTTGTTCACCACCCGGCGGAAGGCGACCTCGTCCCGGGGATTCACCAGAAAGGAAAGCAGGGCCAGGGCGTCCTTGATTTCCTCCCGTTCGTAGAATTTCAAGGTCCCCACTACCCGGTAGGGGATACGGCGCCTGAGGAATTCCGTCTCGAACCCCAGGGACTGGGCATTGGTCCGGTAGAGGATCGCCCAGTCGGAATAGGCGGCGTCCCCCTGCCGGGACCGTTCGATAAGGTTGGCGCAAAAAACCACCTCCTCGTCCTGGTCGGGAAGAAAAGCCAGCACCGGGGTTTTGCCGTTGCCCCGTTCAGCCCGCAGCTCCTTTCCCAGCCGGTCCCGGTTGTTGTCCACCACCGAAGAGGCCACCTTGAGGATGGGAACCGTGGACCGGTAATTCCGTTCCAGCCGGATGATGTCCGTGCCGGGGAAACGGTCCGGGAACTCCAGGATGTTTTTTACTTCCGCCCCCCGGAAACGGTAAATAGACTGGTCGTCATCCCCCACCACACACACATAGGTTTCCGGGCCGGTGAGTTCCTTGAGCAGTTCAAACTGGGCGATATTGGAATCCTGATATTCATCCACCAGGATGACCCGGAAACGGTCGTGAAAACGCCGGGCCACTTCGGGCCGCGCCCGGAGTATCTCCACCGGTCTTTTGATAAGATCCCCAAAATCCACATTGCCTATCTGCCGAAGCCGTTCCTCGTACCGGGCGTAGATGTCCCGGAAGCTCTTCCGGTAATTGATAAGGTCCAGTTCCGGGTCCTGGGGGGTAAGAAAATAATCCTTGGCCCGGGCGATACTGTGGGCGGTTTCCTTGACTTCGGCCTTGGGGGCGTTTTCCATGATGGTTCCCAGCAGGGCCGTCGAATCATCGTCATCGTAGATGACAAAACCCGGGTCGAGGCCCCCCTGGGAACCGTTCCGCCTGAGGAACCATGCCCCAAAGGAATGGAAGGTCCGCAGCATCGCTTCCCCGGCCCGCTCGTCGATGAGCCGGGCCCGCTCGGCCATTTCCCGGGCCGCTTTGTTGGTAAAGGTTACCGCCAGGATCGACCGGGGGTCCAGGCCCCGCTCCCGTACCAGGTAGGCTATCTTGGTGGTGATCACCCGGGTTTTTCCCGATCCGGCTCCAGCGAGGATAAGCAGGGACCGTCCTTCATGAAGCACCGCTTCCCGTTGTTCAGGGTTTAAAGTCGCAAGGTAGGGGGGAAGGTCCGCGGCGCTTTTCATGTGCCGGTCCTCCCCGGCAAAGCGGCAACTTCCAGGTCAAACCCCGCCCGGGCAAACACCCGGCCATGGATCAAGGTGCCGGGGACAAGCTCCTCCCCGGAGCTGATCACCGCGGCGCCGTCTACCTCCGGGGCCTGGGAAAAGAGCCGCCCCAGGTAGAGCTTCCCGTCCTCCGGGGCAGCGGAAGCGGGGGGAGTAAACTCCTCTTCCACCAGGACCGCCAGCTCCCTGCCGATAAACCGTTCCAGCCGTTCCTGGGTTATGGGAACCTGCTGTTCTTCGATCCGGGCCTTCCGCGCCGCCGCGATCTTCGGCGGGACCCGGCCGGCAAGGTCATAGGCGGGGGTGCCCTCTTCCCGGGAATAGGCAAAAACCCCCAGCCAGTCCAGCCGGGCTTTTTCCTGAAAATCCAGGAGGTCCTGAAAATCTTCTTCGGTTTCCCCGGGAAAGCCCGTGAGGAAGGTGGACCGGATCACCCCATCAGGAAGGGCGCTCCTGATTTCCTCTATCAGAGAAAGATATGCCGAGGGGTCCCCCCGGCGGTTCATGGCCCGGAGGATACGCGGGGAACCGTGCTGAAAGGGGAGGTCAAAATAGGGGAGAAACCGGGGATCCCGCCGGAAGATATCCAGGATGGGTCGGGGAAAATTATCCGGGTGAATGTAGAGGAGCCGTATCCAAAAATCACCCTCCAGCCGGGACAGGGCCGCGAGGAGCTGGGGAAGCCCGGTGCCGCCGCCACGGAAGGTATCCGCGCCATAGGATCCCAGGTCCTGGCCGATAAGGTTTAACTCCCGGACCCCCCGATCCAAAAGCCGCCGGCATTCCCGGATAATCCCCTCCACCGGCCGGGACCGCAAGCCCCCCCGGATCAGGGGAATGGCGCAGAAGGAACAGCGGTTATTACAGCCTTCGGAGATTTTCACATACGCGGAGCCGGGCAGGGATAAAAGGGGCCGCTCCCCGGCCGGCAAGAGGGTCTCCGCCGGTTCCGTCAGTTCCGGGACCAGGGTCCGCCGGTCCCCATACAAAGCGGCATACGCCGCCTGGGTGATTTGGGAAAGGTCCTGGTTTCCAAAAAGCAGATCCGCCTCCGGCAGGGATTCGGCCAATTCCGACACATACCGTTGGGCCAAACAGCCCGCGAGGAGGACTTTTTTTTCAGGAAACGCCTTTTTATAGCTCAAAACCGCGTTGATCGATTCCTGTTTGGCCTTTTGTATAAAGCCGCAGGAATTGATGATAATAAGGTCCGCCTCTACGGGCTCCGCGGCCGCCGTCCAGCCGGATTTTTCCAACATTCCCATCATGGTTTCCGCGTCTACTTGGTTTTTTACGCACCCAAAGGGATCAAGGTAATAGCGCACAAGCTTATTCAAGCCGGAGTACGACCAATCGATACCGGCCGTCATCATCCCGAATCCAGCGAAGATCCGCCACCACTACTTCCCCGGCGCCGCCTATTTCCATGGGTATGGTCCGTCCCCCGCCTATAACCTGGAATTTTACCGCCGCGGCGTTGGACACCCAAATACGGATGCCATTTTGGGCTTGTACATTCAGTTCATCGGTTCTTTGAAAATAACGTTCATTCCGGCCCGGCCGGTCCCGTTCCGCGAGAATTTCCCAGCGGAACATGCAATACCCCTGAAAAACCGCCTGCAAGGTAAAGGGATACGGGTTGGGGGAAGAGAGAATCACCGCCATCACCGCGGGGGATGTCCCGGGATTCGGGCTTTCCGGAACCGGGGTATCGGAAGCCGCCGGCGGGGTTTCTTCGGAAAGACGGACCGTGTTGTTTTGTTCTATCCGGATCAAGGCGCCGGCGGCGCTGTCATGCTTGGCAAAATCCTCGGCGATTATTCTGATGTCCCCGATTCCGTCCCCATTGAGATCCACGGCCACTTCCTGGCTCATATCGAAGATCACCTGTCCTCCCGGAGCGGTCATGGTCAGGGCTTCTCCCAGGGAGGAGAGTTCCAACCGGTACCGGGTAGTTCCCAGGGAAACCAGGACCGCGTCTCCCTGGTAAAAGCGGCGTTCTATGGACGGCTCGTCCAGGGTATATACCGCCGGTTCCCGGGGCGCAACCACGGCGGCCTTTGGGGGGAAGCGGTGGAGAAAAAAATAAACCCCTCCCCCGGCAAGCCCCAGGACCAGCAGGATAATAAACCCCGCCAGCAGAATTTTGGGGAATTTGGAAGGAGATTTTAAAAGCGCTTCCACCGGAACGGGCTGTTCCTGAATTTTTAGAGCCCGGTAAAGGGGAAGCAGCTCTTCCTCCTTGAGCCCAAGGTATTCACCGTAGTTCCGCAAAAAACCCAGAACATAGGTTTCTCCGGGAAACACGGAAAAGTCTTCCCGTTCCAGAGCATCCAAGTAACGGCCGGCTATATTGGTTTCCCGGCTAACATAATCAAGGGTATATTCTTTGCTTTTCCGGGTGGATTTTAACTTTTCTCCAAGAGATTCCACAGGATTTTTTCCTCCCCGCCGCTGTCTTTATCTTAACTCGCGGATGGTTTTTAAATAGGCGCAATCAAGTGTAATGGAAGCTCATCCAGAACCCGGTTGGCTTTGAACAAGCGCTATTCACTGTCCCTGAACAAAAAATTATTGTACAAATTTGCCGAAGCCGGGGAATCATAGATAAACCGCTGCTCCGGTATGCCCTGATTGATTTTGATTTCCGAAAAATCAAACCGGACCGTACTATCCGCAATGGTTCTTCCCTCTATGCGCCGTATCAGTTTGGTATTGGGGTCTATATCCAAAAATATCTCCCTGAAATTCTCGCTCCCCGCCCGCCGGGTAAGGCGCAGCTTAACCACCATTTCATTTGAACCCGGGTCCAGGGGTACCGGTGAAGGGCCGGTCACAAAGGCGGGAACATAATTGCGCCGAAGGAGCACCAGCCCCTGGGCGGTAGCCATGGACGCCCCCGAGGGCCGCCGGGACGCGGAAATACTCTGATTCAAAATCGCCTGATACTCGGGAAGGTAGATGGTGAGGAGGTTCCCGTCGTAAAGGATAACTTGGCTGGCGGGACTGGTAAAATCGATCCGGAGAAAAGAAGGAATAAGATGGTTTACTGTTCCGTACATGGTACTGTTTCCGGAACGGATAATGATCCGGGCCTCATAGTCCCGGATGTTTCCATAATTATCCGCTACCGATTCAAGGTACCGTTCGGCGGTAATAATTTCCTGAGCATACAGGGCAAAAAGCCCACTCAAGAGCAAAAAAACAAAAAAATGTCTTTTCAATCCAAACCCCATATAATCAATCATAACCTAAAGGCCTGGGAGAATACAAGTCCCGGTTTTTCAGGACTTAAACCGGCAGCCGCTATCTCACGTTCCTCGATCTGTTGGTCTTTACCGCTGCAGATCCTCAATTTCTTTTAAAGTTAACCCCGTATCTTCGGCTATTTGTTCCGTTGCTACACCTCGTTTTTTCATTCGTGCCGAAGGGGTTTGATACCCCGCCCTTCAGGGCGGTTAAAAAAGTATTAAACCCCTGAGTGCAACCACCTTTCGAGAACAACATACCTCGTCCTTCAGGGCGAGGTTGTTGATTTTTTGGGCGATTTCCCGCCGTTCCTTTTCCGCACCAAGCCGCTCGCCTTTTTCAAGCCCAATCTGTTCACCTTCCCGGCGCGACGATACCATATCACTCTGATAATCTAGCTGATACTTAAATTCACTCTCCAGCCGCGCCCGTTCCGCCTCGTCCCGGCTTAT
>JAITEG010000035.1 GCA_031282145.1 Spirochaetaceae bacterium
CCCGCCACGGCCAGCCGCCGCTTTTCTCCCCCGGAAAGCCGCCGGGGAGGGTAGTCCCCCTTATCCTCAAGACCCACCGCGGCCAGGGCCGCCTGTACCCGGCGCCGAATCGCTTCTTGAGGTAACCCTAAGTTTTTTGGGCCAAAGCCGGCGTCTTCCGCCACGGTCTCCCCGATGATCTGGGCGTCGCTTTCCTGGAAAACCAGCCCCGCTTCATGCCGGAGAAGCCCCCCGGCGTCATCCAGGGAGCGGCCCTGAAACCGGATTTCCCCCCCGGTGGGATCCGTTAACCCCAGGAGCATCTCCGCGAGGAGGGTCTTGCCGGAACCGTTGGAACCGGCGACGACCACGCACTCCCCCGCATAAAGGTCCAGGTCGACCCCCGCGAGGCCCCGGTTCCCGTTGGGAAAGACCTTGACCAGGTTCCGCACCGAAAAAAGGGGGACGTCCCCTTGCCCCGCTCCCCCCGCAGCACCACCGCTCCCCACGTCCTAGCCGTCCATCTGTTCCGCCGCTGCCCGGCGCAGCCGGGGGGCGATGAGGACCGCCGCGATCCCCTTGAGGATATCCCCGATGAGGAAGGGGACAAATCCCAGGATCAGGGCGTTACCCCAGTCCGTATCCAGGACCATTTTAAGCCGGATAATGCCGGGTACATACACCACGAGGAATCCCGCCAGGACCGCCAAGATGATCCTCAGGGGGGAGGTCCGCCGGTTTACCCTGGGCCGGCCCGCGATGAACCCCGCGGTCAGGGCCGCCAGGAGGTAGCCCAGGAGAAAACCGCCGGTGGGGCCGAAGAAATGGGCGAAGCCCCCGGCGGCCCCCGCAAACACCGGCGCCCCCAGGGCCCCGGCGATGAGGAAGAGGCCCACCGCCGCTCCCCCCAGGAGGGGCCCGAGGATGAGCCCCGAGAGGAGGGCGAAGAGGTTCTGCAACGTCACCGGCACCGGGGAAAAGGGCAGGGGAATTGAGACAAAGGCCCCCGCCGCGGTCAGGGCCGCGAAAAGGGCCGCCATAGTAGTTTGGGCGATGGCCCTTCTTTTTGCCCGCAGGGCGGATTGCGGGGGGGGCTTGGTTACCATAGAAAATTACTCCTTACCGAAATAAAGGGAAGCAAAAGCAGGGGATATCCGTATTATTCCCGAGGGGGTTTTTACCATCCCCCTGCCTGAAACGTCGATGCCCCAAAATCTGCCCCTCCCTTGGATCTCCTCTGGGGCGGGGCCTGTCCAGGGAAGCTCCCCGCGGACATGGCCGGCGGGGATGATCAGGACCGGCCGGCCCCGTCCCAGGGCGTTCCGGTTCCACCATTTGGTTAATTCCCCTGCAGTGGGGGCTGATTTTTGTATCCTCGCCAGGTTTTCCAGGAATTGAACCAATACGGCTTTCCGGGAGACGGGGTGTCCCAAGAGACCTAAACAACTCACCGATTCCGGGGTTGAAGTCCGGTTATTGATATTAAGTCCGACCCCCAGGTTAAGCCAGGTGACGAAATCCCCTTCCCCGTGGAATTCCGAGAGGATCCCCCCTATTTTTTTACCCCCCAGGTACACATCATTGGGCCAGCGGAGGCGGGCGGGCTTTCCGCATAGGGCGCTGAGGGTTTCCGCGGCGGCGATATGGACCGCCATGGCGCAGGAGGGATATTTCTTCACCGTACAACCGGGCCGGACGAGGAGGGTAAAAAACAGCCCTCCGGGGTTGGATACCCACTTTCGCCCGTTCCTGCCCCGGCCCGCGGTCTGGGTCTCCGCGGTGATCACCGTCCCCGAAGGGCTTTCCCCTTGGGCCAGTTCTTTCGCCCGGTTCATAGTACTGTCGGTCCTGACCCAGTGGCGGAAGAATTGTTCCCGGTCCCCAAATTCCCAGGGGTAGATAAAATCCGGTTCTTCCCCGGTCAGCCGGTATCCCCCGTCCTCTACGGTGATGGAATACCCCGCCTTTTTCAGGGCCTGTACCGCCTTCCAGACCGCTACCCGGGAAATTCCCCGCCCCTTGGCCAGGTTTTCCCCGGAAATTAGGGCTCCCCGGTTTTCCCGGAACCTTTCCAGGAGGTAGGCCTTGGTTGAAATACCCCTGTCCATATCGTTAACCATATAAAAAGCTAGGTTAACGAAAATTTTTTCCCCCGTCAATACCGCCTTGGTTTTCTCCTTTTTTATCTTGTTTTCCCGTGTTACTATATGACCCAAGAGAGGTAATAATTATGAAGGTAATCGCCTTTAATGGGAGTCCCCACAAGAATGGAACCACCCATCGGGGAATAATGACCATGGCCGAGGAACTCGAAAGGGGAGGTATTTCTACGGAATTGGTCTGGGTGGGAAACAAGGAGATCCGGGGATGTATGGGCTGCGGAAAATGCCGGGAGCAGAGGGCTTGTGTGTTTGATGATGATCCGGTTAACCAATCGAGGAATAAGGTTAACGAAGCGGACGGCATCATCCTGGGAAGCCCGGTCTATTACGGGGGGATCGCCGGTACCTTTAAATGTTTCCTGGATCGGCTTTTTTTTCCGGGGATTGATTTAAAATTCAAGGCCGGCGCCACGGCGGCCGCCCTCCGCCGTTCCGGGGGGGTTACGGTTTTTCACCAGCTAAACAACTACCTGCATCTGGCCCAGGCCGTGATTACCCCGGGCTTTTATTGGGGGGCCATCCACGGGAATAACGCCGAAGAGGCGCTCCAGGATGAAGAGGGGATGCTGTTGATGCGGACCATGGGGAGGAACATGGCCTGGCTTCTTAAGGCCCTGGAAACGGGAAAAAAAGCCCTGCCCTATCCTTCGGAAGAGAAAATGGTGAGGACCAATTTTATTCGTGCCGAAGGGGTTTAATACCCCGCCCCTTTTGAAATTGTATAAAAACATGATTTCTTCCGCGGGTTTTTTATTGAATAAACCGCGGTTTTCCTGTATTATCAGAGTTAGAGATTTACTACGATTTGTTTGGGTTCTAAAAACCGGCAGGTGGGGCAGTTTCAAAACTTCAGTTTTTGGATCTTCCTCACCCGGCCAAGCGGATGAGGAAGATCTCAATTTTTGCTACAAGGGGATATAAAAATGTTGGACATCGGTGCCCTTCACCGTACCGAATACGAAGCAGACGCCGACCGATCCGAACCTGTTGCTATTGCCGAAGCCCCCGGACGCCTTCATTATTTAGGTGAACATGGCGAACCAAAGGCCGGATTGTACCTTTCTTCCGCGATTGACCGGTTTGTCCGGGTTGCCGTGAGTCTGCGTAAGGATAATTCCCTGCGTTTTTATGCCGCCGACTTCGGAGAGCGGAAACGTACCACCTTGATGAACCTAAAATACAAACGGGAAGACCGGTGGGCGAATTATATCAAAGTTGCCGTCCATGTATTTGCCGAATTGGGGTATTCCGTCAAGGGGCTTAACTTTACCCTGTCCGGAGACATTCCCCAGCAGGTGGGTTTGGCCTCATCCTCGGCCATAGAAGTCGCTGCCGCGGTGGCGCTCCGGGGGTTTTTTTCCGCAAATATCAATGATAAGGAACTTTTAAACCGGCTGGTCCTTGCCAAAGGGGTTTTTTTCGGGAAAAACAACAGTGCCGTGGATTATCTTATCGCCTTTTCCGCCAAAAAAGACCACTTTCTGCTGGTGGATGAGATTACGCGGGAGGTAAAACGGATAAAATCTCCCCTGGGTAAAAATAAGATCCTCATCATGGATTCCCGGGTCCCCCGCATGGGGGTGGAAGACGAACTCAAACAGCGCCGGCAGGATATACGGAAAGGGCTTGATATCCTCTCCCAGAAACGGCAGGGGGTGAGTTTCCGGGATTTCGTTGCCTCGGATTTGATGGATTCCATGGGGAATTTACCCGAAGAGATCCGGCGGCGCTGCCTGCATATAATCCAGGAACTCCAGCGGGTTAATGAGGCGGAATGGATCCTGAAAAAAGCGGATTTTCCCGCGTTGACCAAGGTGCTATTCCATTCCCATGAAAGCCTCCGGGATCTGTACGAGGTTTCCTGTCCTGAGATAGACTGGCTGGTAAAGCGGGCCCAGGAGATTAACGGGGTGCTGGGTTCCCGGATGACCGGTCAGGGTTTTGGCGGATGTACCTATACCCTCCTTAGGGAAGAAGCCATCGCCGAATATCAACGGCGGCTTGAGGATTATGAACGGATCTTTGGGTTTCATCCCCTGTTGTACAATGTCCGACCCGCCGGGGCGGTCCGGATTTTATCCGAAGGGGGGGCAATCCCGAAAAGTCCGTCTTCCGGCGGGCAGCCTGGGGAGGAGCGCCCCAAGACGGGGAGCGTCATAGAGATTCCATGAATATACTGGTAACCAACGATGACGGTATTGGTTGTGAAGGACTCCAGAGGCTTGCGGAGGGATTACGCCGCCGGACCGGGCATAGGATCTACGTGCTTGCCCCCGATTCAGACCGTTCCGGGGTTTCCCATTCCATATCCATAAAAAAGCCTATCCGGATCAAGGCTCAGGGGCCGGATACGTGGATATGTACGGGGACTCCCGCGGATTGTGTTATGGCGGCGTCCATGGGGGCCCTTCCCGTTAAACCGGACCTCCTGGTTTCGGGGATCAACGCGGGGCCTAACCTCGGAACGGATATTGTATATTCCGGTACCGCGGCGGCGGCCCGCCAGGGAGCTCTGCACCATATCCCCTCTATCGCCTTGTCCCTGGCAGGGCTTACCCCTCCGCTGTATTGGGATGAGGCGGTTTCCTTCGCGGTGACCCGGTTGGAGGCGTTGATAGATCTGTGGGAAGAAGATATCTTTATCAATGTGAATATCCCCAATACCCCTGAAGGGCCCGAGGGTATGGCCCTTACCTTTCCTACCCGCAGACAGTATCGGGATAAATTGGTTTCTTTTGATGCCCCCGACGGGTATAGGTATTGTTTTATAAACTCAGGATTTATTGAAAGTGAAAACGATCCCGGTTCCGATTGGGAGGTGGTTTCCCGGAACCTGGCTTCGGTAAGCCCGGTTTATCTTTATCCGGTGGTACCAGGGGATCGCCGCGCCGCTTCCCCTCCCCGCAAAGCGGCGGCCTTCCACCCGGAAAAAGACGGCGTTCCCCTGGGGTAAACGGGATGGCAGGAACCCTTCAGGAAGGTATACGGTTATTTGTCTCTAAGCGCTGGGCCAAGGCATTACAGGAGTTAAAGCAGGTAAAGGCCGATGATTTCAGCGCCGATGAAAACGAGGAACTGGCCTATTATTTAGGCCTCTGCTATACCAAACTTGAGGAATACGAAAATGCCCTCCTATACCTGGAACAGGTGGTGACCAACGGTACCAATCCCCTCAGGGTTTATCAATGCCGGATGACCCTGGCGTACATTTATGTGCGGACCAACCGTTCCAAGATGGCGGAATTTGAGCTTAACCGCCTTATTTCCGGGGGATTTGAGTCGGTCCAGCTCTATACCACCCTGGCCTATGCGGCGTGGACCCAGAAAAATTACAAAAAGGCGGTGGAGTTTTATGAAAAAGCTCTGGATTTGGATGAAAATAATACCACCGCCCTGAACGGCCTCGGGTTTATTCTGGTTGATACCGGTATGGATGTTTTCCGGGGCCTTCGTTTTTGCCGCAAAGCGGTGGATCGGAAACCCCAGAATCCGGCGTACCTTGATTCTCTGGGATGGGCTTATTTTAAAAATGGCGAACCCCAGGAAGCCCGGGTCTGGCTGCGGCGGGCCTTGGATCTGGCCCCCCGAGAATCGATGATAAAGACCCATATGAAGATGGTGGTGGGGGATACCCTATGAACGCCGCCGGAGCAGGTTCCGGGGCGGGCCGGGCAGGCCCTTTCTCCCGGGGAATGTTTTTGGGATTCTCCGTGGTTTTGGCGATCCTTTTTGGGTTTTTCCCCGGGCCCCTTCGTGCCCAGAGCGTCCCCGCTCCGGGCGACGCCTTGGGCGGGATAGACCGGAGCGCCGTGAATGCCCGGGAAGAGTTTCGCCTGGGGGTACAGGCCTATAACCGCTATGCCTTTAACGAGGGGATCCTCTCTTTTGAACGGGCCCTTGCCTTCAGGCCCGGGGAGCCGCTTATTCTGGATTGGCTGGGCCGCGCTTATTTCCGGTCCGGCCTTGAGGATCCGGCCCTCCGGCAATGGCAGGCGGCGGCGGCGGCCTACGGACCTTCCTCCGGGGACGGCCTTTTGGTAATGGGACGGATTGAAACCATCCGAAACCGGCGCAGCCTCTTTCCCGCCATGGATGAGGATATCCGGTATGTGGAAGCGGGGCATTATCCCGGTACCTCCGATAATACCGTGTTATACCGCCAGCCTACCTCGATTCTGCCCCTGGAAGACGGTTCGGCCTGGGTGGTGGCCTATGGGAGTAACGAACTGGTCCGAATCGATGTAAACGGGATGATCCGTCAGCGCCGGCGGGGCCCTTTGAACGGATTTGATCGGCCCTATGATTTGGTTCGGGGCCTTGACGGCAGGCTTTACCTTTCGGAGTTCCGGGGAGGCAGGGTGAGCGTCCTCAGCGCCGACGGAGAATGGCTCTTCTATATCGGTTCCAAGGGCCTGGGGGAGGGCCAGCTTATTGGGCCCCAGAACCTCGCCATAGACGAGGAGGGTTACCTCTACGTGGTGGATTACGGAAACCGGCGGATCTCCAAATTCGATCCCGACGGGAAATTTATTTTGTCCTTTGGGGACCGGCGTTCCGGGTTTCAGGGACTCCTTTCCCCTACGGGAATAGCCGCCGGAGACGGACGGATCTTTATTGCCGACGGAGTATCCCGGCGGATTTTTATTTTTGACCGGAACGGAACCTACCGGGGCCTTCTCGTAGAAGAGGGACTTTCCGGACCCGAGAGCCTCCGTTTTTTTTCGGAAAGGCTGTTGCTGGCGGCGGATACCAACCGGCTCCTCCTTATTGATATTGATTCCGCCCTCGTCCGTGAGGTGGGGGTGCTGGGAAATTCCCGGGTGCGGATTGTGGGGGCGGAGCTTGACCGGAACGGCAATATCCTCGCGGCGAATTTTCAGGCCGGGGAAGTGGCGGTGATGACCCCCCTCAACGAGATGGCCGCCGGGCTTTTTGTGCAGATAGACCGGGTGGTAGCGGATGATTTTCCCGAAATAAC
>JAITEG010000119.1 GCA_031282145.1 Spirochaetaceae bacterium
CCCCTGGACCTGCTCCTTCAGGGGGAGGAGGTTGCGGAAAGCCTGGGAATAGACGTGCCCCGCTTCCGCCTGCTTATCGCCCTGGGGGCTTCCCTCGCGACGGCGGCGGCGGTTTCCGCCGCGGGGATCATCGGCTTCGTGGGCCTCATCGCCCCCCACGCGGCGCGGATGATCACCGGTCCGGCCCACAAGCGGCTGCTCCCCGTTTCCGCCCTGATGGGGGCCCTCCTTCTCATCCTGGCGGATATAGGCGCCCGGTCCCTGGGAACCATGGAACTCCCCATCGGCATCATCACTTCCCTGGGGGGCGCGCCTTTCTTTATCTACCTTCTGGCCCGTCACGGCCGGCGGCTGGGGCGCCTCTGATGGAAACCACCCCCCGGGCGGCTGCCGGAATCCCGCGGCTGGAACTGGAAAATCTCAGCGTGGGGTTCAAGACCGCCGCGGTCCTCGCCGGTGTTTCCCTTACCGTCAATGCCGGGGAATTACTGGTTCTGGCCGGGCCGAACGGTTCGGGAAAAACCACCCTGCTTAAAACCATTGCCGGCCTGCAAAAGCCCCTGGCGGGCCGGGTCCTCCTGGACGGAAGGGATACGGCTCCCCTGGGCAAGCGCGAACGGGCGGGAAAGATAAGCCTGCTTTTCCAGGGGGCTGTCCCCGGCTGGCCCTTTACGGTACGGGAAATCGTCGCCCAGGGCCGTTTCCCCTACCGGGGCGTTTTTGGCTCGGAGCGCCCCCGGGACGGGGAGGCCGTGAACGCGGCAATCGGGGCCGCGGGCCTCGCGGGCTTTGAGGATCGCCCGGTGACGGAGCTTTCCGGCGGGGAATACCAGCGGGTCCTCATCGCCCGGGCCATGGCCCAGGAGGCAAAACTGCTGCTTCTGGACGAACCGGCCAACAACCTGGACCCCAAGTACCAGTTTATCGTGATGACCCTGCTCCGCTCCCTCTGCGAAACCGGCGCCGCGGTCCTCGTCAGCCTCCACGACCTTAACCTGGCGGAAGCCTACGCCGGCCGGATCGTCCTCCTCTCCGCCGGAAAAATCGCCGCCCAAGGCAAGCCCCCTGAGGTTCTGCGGAAGGATGTCATCGGCAAGGTTTTTGACCTGCCCCCGTTGCCTGGGCTAAACCTACTGGTGGGCTTGACCGGTCCATGCCAAGCCCGCTATGATGAATCCAGTGGGAAACCCCTTGAGGTTTCCGGCGCGGGGATAACAGAAGACGGTGCAATTCCGTTGCGGTCCCGCCACCGTAACCGGGGATGAAACGGGCAATGAAGGGCAGGGCGCCTGGGTTAAGGAGCCGCGCCGCTTCGTAGAGCCATTGCCGGGTAAAGGGCTGTTCACAGGCAGGAGTTTGTTGAACCGTCCGACATCCGGCGAGAAGGCGTCCTGAGTAAGCGGATCCGGAAGCCGGGAGACGGTCCCTTCGCTTATTACCTGAACCCCTCGGCAGAAGGGGGAAGAGGTTCCGTTGTGAAGACCCGGGGCGTGTTTTTTTTTATGCTGGCGGTATCGGCTTTGCTGGTGTTGCTGCTTTTGTTCGGTCTTTTTTCGGGAAGCGTCAAGATTCCCCCGGCCCGTATGGGGGCCATCCTTACGGGGGCCGACCGGGACAGCCCCTCCGCCAAAATTGTGCTGACCCTCCGGCTTCCCCGGATGGTGATGGCCCTCCTCGTGGGGATGATGCTCTCTTCGGCGGGGACCGTTTCCCAGGCCGTGTTCCGTAATCCCCTGGCCGACCCCTATGTCATTGGTATCAGTTCCGGCGCCATGGCCGGGGCGGCCCTGGCCTTTATCCTGAAACTTCCCGATTTTTTTTACGGCGTTTTTGCCTTTTTCACCGCGTCGGGTACCGCCTTTCTGATCTTCCGTCTTTCCGCACGGGGGGGGAAGGCCGACACCGCGGGGATCCTCATTATCGGCGTGGCGGTGTCCACATTTTTGGGAGCCTTTACCTCTTTTTTTATGTATATGTCGGGGCAGGACGCTTACCGGATTGTGATCTGGACCATGGGGTACCTGGGGGGGGCATCCTGGTTCCGGGCCGGACTTCTGGCTGCTCCCCTGCTCCTGGGGATGTTGTACTTTTTGTACCACCGTCACGACCTGGACGCCCTCCTTTTGGGGGATGAGGAGGCCTTTTCCCTGGGACTCCCCGTGGGCCTCCTCAAGCGGCGGCTCCTCGCGGTGGTGAGCCTCGTCGCCGCTTTTTCCGTGGCTTTTACGGGGATGATAGGATTTGTCGGACTTATGGTACCCCATGGAGTACGGTTTTGCGTGGGTAACAGCCACCGCCGCCTCCTACCCCTGGCGGCCTACGCGGGGGGCGTGTTCTTGCTGTTCACCGATATTTTGGCCCGGACCTTGCTGGCTCCCATCGAAATTCCCATTGGGGTGATCACCGCTTTTTTCGGCGCTCCCTTTTTTCTTTTTCTTGCCCTCCGTACCGGGCGGGGAGGAGCCGGCAGCCGGGGAGGCGGGTCATGAGCGTCGAAGTGGAGCGGATGAGTTTTGCCTACCGTGGTCACCCGGTCCTCAGGGAAATATCCCTCTCCCTCAAACCGGGGGAATTCCTGGGCTTCCTCGGTCCCAATGGGTCGGGAAAATCGACCTTCCTCAAAAATATCCTGGGGTTTCTGAAACCTTCCCAGGGGAGGATCGTTTTTTCCGGAACCACTACCCCGCCTACCCAGGAAGAACGTTCCCGGCGGATCTCCTATTTACCCCAAAACCCGGTACTCCACGGTTCCCTCCTCGTGAAGGAAGTGATCATCCTGGGCAGGCTTCCCCGCGTAAAGGATCGCTGGGCCGGTTACGGAAAAGCCGATTGGCGTAAAGCGGCGGAGGTGATGGAGATCCTGGGGATAAGCGGCCTCGCGGAACGGAAGGTGACGGAGCTTTCCGGCGGGGAAAGGCAAAAGGTGATCATCGGCCGCTGTCTGGTGCAGGAGGGGGACATTCTCCTTTTGGATGAGGTAACCGCGGGGCTGGATCTTAACCATGCCATAGAGATCATGGAATTCATGCGGCGAAAGGCCGGACGGGAAGGGAAAACCATTGTCGCGGTGCTCCACGATTTGAATCTGGCTTCCCAATACTGTGACCGGATCGTACTGCTCAAGGAGGGCTGTCTGCGGTATCAGGGCAGTCCCCGGGAAGTTATCACCGGGAAGGTGGTGGAGGAAATCTACGGCATACGGGCGGTCATACAGAGCGACGGGGAAGGGCGGCCGGTGGTGCTGCCCAAGCGGAACTCCGAGGAGTAGGAACATGGGTAAAAAACGATCCGTTGCGGGATTAGGGATAACCCTTTTGGCCATGGCGGGTTTCTGCGCGGGGGCGTGCCGGGGCAAGGCTCCGGTGGAAAACGGAACCGGCGGGGAGCAGTCCCCTGCCGGGGTACAAGCCTCCGCCGAAGCGGGGCCCCTCTACTGGCAGGTACTTACTGAAAAGGACGGTGAATACATTGCCGACCGGGAGGGAAATACCATACCCCTCGCCCGTTACCGGCGGATTGTCCTTTTCTCCCCCGGGGCCATAGAAACCCTCTTCCTCATCGGCGCCGAGGATTCCATCGCGGCGATCCCGTCGGTCCGGGGTTCTATCTGGCCGGAAGAAAAGACCCGGCTGCTCCCGGTGGTGGGCAGTACCTCCCGGCCAAACGTGGAAACCGTGATTTCCTTTGAGCCGGATCTTATCATCGGCAACACCATGACCCTTGAGCTTATCGCGGATTTGAACCGCCGGGGGTACCGGGCGATTATCCACGGGTCGTATTTTATAGAAGATATTTTTAACAGCACCCTGCTTATGGGCAGGCTGACCGGCAGGGAGGCGGAAGCGGAAGCCCTGATAACGGAACAGCGCGGGCGGCTTGCGGCCATCCGATCGGAGCTCAAGAAACAGCCCCTGGACCTGAAGGGGGCTTTTATCTACGCCGCCGATCCCATCATGGCTTTTACCGACAAGACCCTGGCGGGGGAGATCCTCACCATCCTGGGAACGCGGAACATCGCCCAGGGCTTAAGCGCGGCCCAGCCTATTCTTTCGCCGGAGTATATCCTGGATCAGAATCCTGATTTTCTTTTCGGCGCCCTCTCTTTCACCAAGATCGAGGATGTGTTATCCGCCGATCCGGTGATCCTCCAAACCAGGGCAGGAAAAGAAAAAAACATCAACATCATCCCCTCGTCGCTGTTTCTGCGGCCTTCCCCCCGGATCGTGGAAAACCTATGGGAACTCTACGGGGAGGTTAAGAAATTTGCCGCCAAAAGTTCCCCTTCGGGGGATGAGTCAAAACCCTAGGCGCCCGTTGCGCTTGTGGATTTTTGCACCATCAATACCGCAAAAATCACGATTATCAGGGCTCCCGCGAACCTCCGGTTTGCGAACCGAAGGTTCGCGGCACACCGGCGTTATAAGGTGTAGGTGAGGCCGAAAAAGAAGGTCTGCGGGGTTGACGGCCCCAGGGAATCGATGAGGCCCGTAATATTGTCCACCCCCGCTTTGAAGCGGAAGTTCTGGTTCAGGGCTATGGAAAAATAAAGGTCCAGGATAAAACGGGGATCCGTATCCGGTTTGTTCAAAGCGTGCAGGGGTGAAAAAAAACGGCCCTGCAGATAGGTGTTAATTTTCCGTTCCTGATGATCAAAGCCCAGTTTCATTTTGACCGTATGGGCAGGCTGGGGGAAGAGTTCCGTCCCTTCATTCCGATCATAGGCATAGAGCCAGCTGTAGCCCAGGGAGACAAAACCGTATCGCAGGAAGCTTACCTTTCCTTCGGCGTCGATGCCGGCCCGCATAGACCGGGCGATATTTTTGGCGTCGTAGATCCGTTGGCTGCCTATGGTATCGGTCAGGGCATTATCGATCTCGTTAAAAAGTTCATGGTAATAGGCGTTGATCTGGGCAAAGCGGCCGGGCCGGGCATACTCAAGTCCCGCGTTAAAGGCCAGGGAATATTCCGGCTGGAGGTCCGGGTTGCCCCGCACATGCTGGGTGTTGGTTGCGTAATCCAGGTAGAGATCGTTAAAACTCGGCGCCCGGTAGCCCAGCCCCGCGCCGGCCAGAACGCGGAAGCCCCGGGGAAGATGGTACATCAGGGAAAGTTTTGGCGCCCCGGCAAAACCAAAGGGGGAGTCCCGCTCCACCCGTACCCCGCCCAGGATAGAAAATTTTTCCCGGTAATATTCGGTCTGGAAAAAAAGCGCCTCCTTATCAATACCGATAAAGGACTTATCCAGATCGTATTTTTGCATACTGTTGTAGGCCCCTTCCAGTCCCAGGGTGAAGATGAAATGGGAGAGCCCTTCGTAGGTCCCGACGAGTTCCAGGGCGGCGAGGTTTTCGTTCTCCTCATTTTCCCCCTTGGTCCAGACATCGGCTGCCGACACATAGGTATCTTTATTCCGCTGGTAAAAGTTGTCGTAGAACCTGACGGTAAGACCACTCCCCTCAAAGGGGCTGAATTCCATTTCAACATAAGCGTCGGCGCGGATATAATCAAACCGGTTAAGGCTTCCCTCCCTATCGGTCTGGTCGTCCCGCCGCATCAGGATAAAGGATCCCCCGGTCCGGACTTCCGAAGTATCCCCCAGGGGGATCACCGTATCCAGTCCCGCCCTTCCCCGGTAATACCGGGGAAGCAGGGAATTTTCCCCGGTTTCATCGTAATAAAAGGTTCCCCAGCCGGTTTCCACGTCCAGGGCGTTCCGGACTTTTCCCCAGGAAAATCCCCCGGCGGCGGTAAAGAGTTGTTCCCGCAGGGGGTTAAAGTTATCAAAGGGGTTGGGTTTTTCCGGCGTATCCGGATCATCGTAGGCCAGGAGGAAACGGTTGGTAAGGCCGGCGGTAAAGAAGGGGGCCACTTCGGGCTTTTTCGTGATGATGTTGATAACCCCCCCGATGCTGTCTGAACCGTAAAGGGCGGACTGGGGCCCCCGGACAATTTCTATCTGCTGTATGTTTCCCAGGGGCAGGGTTTCCCCCTTGAAGCGCTGGGAATTTCTTCCCACCACCCGCCGGCCGTTTACGAGGAGCAGCACCCGGGCCTTATCCATGCCCTGCATCTGGATATAGTCCCCCATACCGTTTCCGGTATACACCAGGCCGTAATCGCCGAGAAGATCCGTCAAAATATCGGCGCTTGAGTGGGCTATCTCTTCGGCGGAAATAATCTCCGTCACCACCGGGCTGTCGACGAGCCGCTTTTCCGTGCGGGTTCCCGTGATGGTGAGCCCTTCTCCGTCATAAAGGATTTCATATTCCGATTCCGTATCCTGGGCGGCCATGGGAACCATTCCCCCCAGGGTCAGGACAAGCAGCCAGAGGGCGCAGTAAAACCTATTTTTGTTTAACAAAAGACCCTCCTCCCGGATACCAACCGGAAAAGCGCTGAAAAGGGCGGGTTTAAGCGCCCTGTGTTAGGACCCACGCGGAAACAACATGGCCCGGGGCATGTTGTTTCTTTAAATTGCGCGACTCCTTAACCGCTGATGGCGTTCTGGACGTGCCGGACAAATATATCCCGAACCCCCGGGTATTGACCCAAGCCCCGGAGAACCGGTACCACCTCGTAGCCGTAGGATTCAAAGATGGTTTTCCAGGAATCTTCCTCGTCCCCGGCCATATCGTTATTGGCGTGATCCCCCGCCACGATCATCAGGGGCAGCAAGACCACCCGTTTGACGGCGAGCTTCTGGGTTTCGGCGATTACGTCTTCCAGGGTGGGTTCCGCCTCCACGGTACCGATAAGATAGTTGGAGAAATTGCGGGCCTGCAGCAGTTGGTTCAGTTTTGCGTAGGTAGCGTTTGCCTCGTGTTCCGTGCCATGGCCCATAAAAACAACGGCGGTGTTGTCATCGGCATATTGTTTGGTTTCTTCGGTAATAACCGTAATGAGCTCGGTATAATCCTCGTCGGAGATAAGCATGGGCAGGCTGTATTTTATACTGTCAAAATATTTTTCAAAGGGCTTAATCGCCGCGATGACGTCATCGTATTCTTTACCGCTCATAACGTGGGTCGGCTGGACGACCACCTGTTTTACCCCGTCGGATCTTAAGCGCTTCATGGCATCAGTAACGTTATCGATTTTCAAGCCGTCCCGTTTTTTTAGCTTATCAATAATGATCTGGCTGGTAAAGGCCCGGCGTTGTTCGTAACCGGGGTACGCTGCCGCCAATGTTTTTTCAATGGCCTCAATGGTGTTTGCCCGGGATTCGTTGTAACTGGTACCAAAGCTCACCACCAGCAACACCGGCTTTTGATCCCCCGTGGCAGGTTTAACGCTGCTGCAGCTGCTAAGGACAATAAGCGACAGTGACAACACGAGGGCTGTCAAAATTTTGAGTTTACCTTTCATCTTGATTCCTTCCTTAAAAAATATTTGACTCAAGCTGTCCCAATACCCGCTCGGGGTTTGGAACAAGCTCAGACTCCTAAAATAAAAAAAGCCATGGCACACACCATGGCTTCTCACGCATATATGTTCATATATTTCCGGTGTGCGCGGAAATATATGACCTGGTAACCCGGCTGTAACGGTAACGCACTTGCGAGGGAATTTCACCCTGCTTCCCCACTGTAATATCTCTGGGTTATTATATCGCAAATTAAAATTTTGGTCAAGGGAAATAAAAAAACAATTTAAAATTTAGTTCTTTGAACTTGTTCCCAAAGCCGGTTGGTTTTGGAAAAGCCGCTATTGACAGCCGCTAACCGGCATATTATACCTAAACTGCCGGAGGGGAGGGGCCGGAAAGAAAAAAATGAACCTGTATGTCATTGGCCTTGGGCCGGGGGATGAAAAATACCTCACCGCGGAAGCCAGACGCGCGCTGGAAGCGTGTCAGGTAGTGGTTGGATATCAGCGTTACCTCGATTTGATACAAAACCTTATAGTGGGGAAAAAACAGGTTTCAACTCCCATGGGCGGGGAGCTTAAACGGTGCCGTATGGCCCTGGGTTTTGCCGCCGAGGGGAAGCCCACCGCCCTGGTCTGTTCCGGGGACGCCGGGGTCTACGGCCTCGCGGGGCCGGTGTACTGCCTGGCTCCGGAATATCCGGGAGTTGAGGTCGTGGTGGTACCGGGAATAACCGCGGCCCTGTCCGCGGCCGCCCTGCTGGGAGCCCCCCTGACCAATGACTTTGCCGTAATCAGCCTGAGCGATCTCCTGACCCCCTGGGAGGAGATTGAGGCCCGGCTTTCCGCGGCTGCGGCGGGGGGATTTCCCCTCTGCCTCTACAATCCCGGCAGCGCCGGGCGGAGAGGGCATCTCGCGAAGGCCTGCGACATCGTGCTCGACTACCGGGGGGTGAATACGGTCTGCGGGGTGGTAAGCCGCGCGGGCCGGGAAGGGGAAAAAAGCCGTATCACCAGCCTGGGGGAACTGCGGAACCAACCGGTCGATATGTTTACCACGGTGATTATCGGCGGCGCCGGCACCGCCCTTATCGGCGGCAAGATGGTAACCCCCCGGGGTTACCGGGGCGAGGGGGAGCAGCCTGCCGTTGAGGGCGCGTTTATCCCGGAGAAAGCCCTTGCAAAACTTGAAGGGGAGAGACCCTTACCCTTCATGACTCTTTTTGTTTTTGCGGGCACCACCGAGGGCCGCCTCTTGATTGAAGCGGTCCGGCGCTCCGTCAAAGGTCCCTGCCGGATGCGGGTTTTTACCGCCTCCGGCTACGGAAAGGAACTCCTGGAAAAAACCCTGGGGGAGGGAGAAGCCGGGGAGGGTCTTTTCTCCCTGGAGCTTCGGCCGGGCAGACTGGACGCTGAGGGAATCTACCGGGAACTCCTCCTCTATGAGCCGGACTATGTCATCGACGCTACCCACCCCTATGCCGTGGAGGTTACGAAAAACATTCGGGACGCCTGCTCCAAGGCCCGGCGCCGTTACCTCAGGCTGGAACGGGAAGCCTTTCCCCTGCCCCCGGAGCTGCCGGTCCGCTACGCGGAAACCATGGAAGACGCCGCGGATCTTTTGTCCCGGGAGGAGGGGAAAATCTTCCTTGCCACGGGGAGTAAAGAGCTGGAACCCTTTGCCCGGCCGGAACTGCGGGATCGGGTGTTTGTCAGGATCCTGCCCCTGGAAGAGGGGTTAAAGAAATGCCGGGCCCTGGGGTTTTCCCCTGCCCAGGTGATAGCCCTGCAGGGGCCCTTCGAGGAAGAGGTAAACCGGGCCTTGCTGCGGCATACCGGCGCTTCATGGCTCGTGACCAAGGAAACCGGCGAGGCGGGAGGGTTCCCGGAAAAGCTCAGCGCCGCCGGAAAGGAAGGGGTAAGCGTGGTGATCCTCAAACACCCGGAAACGGAAGAGCATACCGGGGTATATCCGGGCCATACCGGGGTATATCCGGGATATACCCTTGAGGGGATCCTGGAGATTTTGCGGAAGGGGTCCCCGGCCTTTTTCGCGGACGAAAAAGGCGGATGAACTAGTGGCGGGGAAGAAGATATACCTCGTGGGGGTGGGCCCCGGCGGGGAAAGGTTTTTGACCGGCGAGGCCCGGGAGGCTATTACCGGAAGCCAATGCCTTATCGGCGCGGAACGGCTTTTGTCGGCGGTGGAACGGTTAAGCCCCGGGAAAAACCGCTTTGCCCTTACCGGGGCGGAGGAGATAATCCGCCGGGCCGAAGCAATGCCCGAGGGGGAACTTACGGTGCTGTTTTCCGGGGACTGCGGATTTTACAGCGGGGCGGAGAAGCTCATTCCCTTGATACAGGCGCGGGGATGGTCCTTCCGGATCATAAACGGGATAAGCTCCCTGGTTTATTTCGCCGGCCTCTTGGCCCTCCCCTGGGAGGATGTCAAGGTGGTGAGCCTCCACGGCAGGGAGGGGGACATCATCGCTCCGGTTATTTACCACCGGAAAACGTTTTTCCTCACCGGCGGCAAAACTACCGCCGCGTTTATCTGCGCCGCCCTCAAACAGGGGGGCTTGGGCAAACTCACCGTCCATGTGGGGGAACGGCTCTCCTATCCCGATGAACGGATCCGTTCCGGCCCGGCGGAAGCCCTCGCGGAACTCCTCTTTGATCCCCTTTCGGTGGCGCTGGTCGAAAACCCCCGGCCCCTTTCCTTGTCCCGGGGCAATTACAGCATGGGGGATGATGAATTTATCAGGGCCTCCGTTCCCATGACCCGGGAGGAAGTACGGGCCGTGTCCCTGGCAAAACTCCGGCTGGAAAATGACAGCATTGCCTACGACATCGGCGCGGGTACCGGCGCGGTTTCCTGTGAGATGGCCCTACGGACCCGGTACGGCCGGGTTTATGCGGTGGAACAGAAGGCCGAGGCGGTTTCCCTCATAGAGCGGAACCGGGAAAAGCAGGGACTTTGGAATATAACCCTGGTTCCCGGCAAGGCTCCGGAAGCGCTGGAAGGGCTGCCCCCGGCGGACCGGGTTTTTATCGGCGGCAGTTCCGGCAGGCTGGAAGCGATCCTGGCGGAGGTTCTGGGAAAAAATCCCCGGTGCCGGGTGGTGATCAACGCCATAACCCTGGAAACCCTGTCGGCGGCGGTGCCCCTCGTGAAAAAATACGCCGGGGAAAATGTCGATGTGGTAGAAGTAATCCTATCCAGGGCTGTCGAAGCGGGGGGATACCATTTGATGCGGGCCTTGGACCCCGTGTATATTATCTCCGGGGGCGGATAGGTGTTCGAGTATCCCTTGTCCCGGATCTGTATTGCCTCGTCTTCCAGCGGTTCCGGTAAAACCACCCTGACCTGCGGTATCCTCAGGGCTTTGATGAACCGGGGGTACCGGCCTGCCGCGTTTAAGTGCGGACCCGATTATATTGATCCCCTGTTTCATCGTGAGGCCGTGGGCGCTTTTTCCTCCAATTTGGATCTCTTTTTTTGTAATGAGGAGGCGATAGTCCGGCTGCTCCATGAAAATACTCAGGCCGGGGATATCGCCGTTTTGGAAGGGGTCATGGGGTTTTATGACGGCCTGGGGGGAACCACCACCGGCGCCAGTACCTGGCGCCTGGCCCAGGCCACCGATACCCCGGTGATCCTCGTGGAAAATTGCGCGGGTCTTTCCGTTTCCGTTGCCGCCCGGATTAAGGGCCTGGCCGTCTTTCGGGAAGACAGCCATATTCACGGGGTGGTTTTGAACCGGGTGAAGGAAAAATTATACCCTGCGCTCAAGGCGCTCATTGAAAAAGAAACCGGTATTACGGTCCTTGGGCGCCTTCCCTTCCTGGAGGATTGCGTTATTGAAAGCAGGCACCTGGGACTGGTTACCCCGGAAGAGCTGGGGGATCTGAAAGAAAAAATCGGCCGTTTAGCCCGCCGCATAGAACAAGACCTCGATATGGACGCCATCATCCGCCTGGCCCAATCCGCCCCCCCGCTCACTCCTGCGGGGGGTGGCAGCCCCGGTAATGAGGAAGACCCCTCCTCGTCCCCCTTCGTCAACGATGAGGGGCCCGGCGTCTCCGTAAACCCCCTGGAAGTTTGTTGCGCTTCGCGCATAAAACCTCCAAAAATCGCCTTAGAGGCGATTTTTTACCTTGCAAACTCCGTCGAACCAAAGGTTCGCAGCACGCCGGTTAATCGGGATTTTTGCGGTGCTGATGGTGCAAAAATCCACAAGTGCAACAGGCTGCTGGGAAACACGGGGGACCTCGACCGGGGGTGCGGGATTTCCCTTTTCCACCCCATTACGGGGGCTAAAACCCGTCCGCGGCTGGGGATTGCCCGGGACCGGGCCTTTTGTTTCTATTATGAGGATAGTCTCAACCTGCTTAAAAAGCTGGGGGCTGAACTGGTTTTTTTTAGTCCCCTCCATGACCGCCGCCTCCCGGCGGGCCTGAATGGTTTATACCTGGGGGGAGGTTACCCGGAGCTTTACGGCGCTCCCCTTGCGGACAACCAGGTCATGCGGGAGGATATCCGGAAAGCCCTGGAGTCGGGTATGCCCTGTATCGCCGAATGTGGGGGCTTTATGTACCTCCACCGTACCCTGGTAGATGCCCAGGGCATCCCCTATCCCCTGGCGGGTTTTTTCCCCGGTTCCTGTGTCAAAAAGGACCATCCGGTCCGGTTCGGTTATGCCGCCTATACCGCAAAATCCGATAACCTCCTCTGCCCCCGGGGCGGCGTTATCCGGGGCCATGAATTCCACTATTGGGACAGCGATAATCCGGGAGATGACTTTATCGCAATAAAACCCGTCTGGGGGGAAACATGGCCCGCCGCGGTAGCTACCGCAGCTCTCTACGCCGGATTTCCCCACCTTTATTTGTATTCGGTTCCCTCCATGGCCCGGCGCTTCCTGGAACGCTGCAAAACCTGGAGGACATCCCATGAATGAGTGTCCCATGAATGGGTACCGGATGGTGGAAGGGAAAAAATTGCGTTACGGGTACACCACCGGTACCTGCGCTGCGGCGGCGGCCAAGGCAGCGGCCGCCGTGGTACTCACCGGGGATGTTGAAGCGGCCCGCTCCGTCGAGATCCTTACCCCCCAGGGCAGCCGCCTGGTCCTTACCCCGGAGGATATACGGCGGGATCAATCGGGGGCATCCTGTGGGGTACGAAAAGACGCCGGGGACGACCCGGATATAACCGACGGCATCGTGGTCCGTGCGGAGGTTAAAAAAAATCGCGCCTCCCGCATCATCATCCGGGGCGGGCCGGGGGTGGGCCGGGTTACCAAGCCGGGTCTGGACCCGCCGGTGGGCGCCGCCGCCATTAACCGCACCCCCCTCAGGATGATCCGGGAAAATCTCCAGGGAATATGCGAAAAATACGCTTACCAGGGGGGACTTACCGTAACCATATCCATCCCCGGGGGGGAAGCCCTGGCTCAAAGGACCTTTAATCCCAAGCTGGGAATTATGGGAGGGCTTTCGATCCTGGGAACCAGCGGGGTGGTGGAACCTAAAAGCGACGATGGGTTCATCGGCGCTATCCGGGCGGAACTTTCGGTTCTCCGGGCCGGGGGGAAACGCAAGGCGCTTATCACCCCGGGCAACTACGGCAAGGATTTTTTGAGCGCCTGGGGGGGTATCGTGGACCATACTCCGGTGACCTGCAGTAATTATATCGGCGAGACCCTGGACATCGCCGTGGAATTCGGATTTGAACACCTGCTCTTGGTGGGACATATTGGAAAACTGATAAAGTTGGCAACGGGAAATTTCAATACCCATTCCAAATACGGGGATCCCCGGCTTGAGATTTTTGCCGCCTATGCGGGTCTTGAAGGAGCTCCCCGCGGCCTGATCCAAGACATCCTGGACTCCGCCACCACCGAACAGGTCCTCGCCCTCTTGGGCGGCGGAAAATTCTGGGAAGGGGTCAAAAGAAGGATCCTCACCCGGATACAGGAACAACTGGATCACCGGAGCGGGGGAAAAATAAAGACCGGGGCGGTCCTGTTCTCTACCACCCGGGGCTTGCTGGGGAGTACCACCGGCGGGGCGGCTCTTTTGGAACAATGGGAGGGATTATGAAAGATACCTCGGCGGCGGTAAAGGGCAAAGGCAGGATATGATATATTTTGTCGGAGCCGGTCCGGGCGCCCCGGACTTGATAACCCTCCGGGGGAAGGAACTGATCTCCCGGGCGGACGAGATAATCTACGCAGGTTCTCTGGTGAACCCGGCGCTGCTCTCATGGGCAAAGCCGGGATGCGCGGTGTATGATAGCGCCTCCATGACCCTGGAGGCGGTGATTGAACGATTCGCGGCGGCGGAAAGGAAAAACCGGCTTACGGTGAGGCTCCATACCGGCGATCCCAGCTTATACGGGGCAATCCGGGAACAAATGGACAGGCTCGACGCGTTGGGCTTTGCCTATGAGGTGGTCCCCGGGGTTAGTTCCTTTTGCGCGGCCGCGGCGGCGTTGAAGGCGGAGTACACCCTCCCTGGGCTTTCACAGACCCTGATCATCACCCGGGTCGCGGGTAGGACCGGGATGCCGGCCCATGAGGACCTCCGGCTCCTCGCTTCCCATCAGGCATCCATGGCGATCTTTTTAAGTGCCGCCCTGCTGGGGGAACTGCGGGAAGCATTGCTGGAAGGAGGATACCCCGCCGATACCCCCGCGGCAATCGTGTATAAGGCCTCCTGGCCGGAAGAACAGGTTCTCCGGGGAACCGTGGATACCTTGCCCCGGATGGGGGAAGAAAGCGGCATTACCAAAACAGCGCTGGTCCTTTTGGGAAGATTCCTTGGGGCGGGGTATGAACGTTCCCGGCTCTACGATCCGGGTTTTACCCATGAATACCGGAAGCAAACGGAATGACCGTCGCGCTTTTTGCCTTTACCGGCCGGGGAAGGGCCCTGAAACAGCGGCTTAAGGGTCTGCTGGTTCGCAAGGGGTATCGGATACTGGAACCGGAGGGGACCCTGGCGGAACAGGCCGCCGCGGTTTTTCACCGGGGGAACGCCCTGATCTTCATCGGGGCAACGGGGATTGCGGTCCGTACCGTGGCGCCCCTGCTGCAATCCAAGGAAACGGATCCGGCGGTGGTGGTCATTGACGAAGGGGCCGTCTGGGTCATATCCCTGCTTTCCGGCCATTTGGGCGGGGCGAATGTCCTGACCCGGGAACTTGCCGCCCTGTTGCACAGCGAAGCGGTGATCACCACCGCCACCGATATCAACCAGGTGTTTGCGGTGGACCTCTGGGCCCAGGATAACGGGCTTGTGATAGGTTCCTTGGAAAAAGCAAAACAGGTATCCGCCGCCCTTCTTGCGGGGAAAGAAATGGTGCTGAAAAGTGATTTTCCCATCACCGGGCCGGTACCGGCGGGGATCAAAATCGTTTCGGACTTTGAAGCGGCCTTGGGTATCGCGGTATCCATATACCGGCTCCCTGAGCGGGGTGAGGGCTGGCTCGCCCTGATTCCCCCTGGTTTGTACCTGGGAATAGGGTGTAAAAAAGGGGTAAGCGAGGAGGGGATCCAAAGCGCCGTGGAGGCGGCCCTGGCCCTGAACAGGATAGATATCCACAGTGTGGCCGGGGTGGGGACCATCGAGCTCAAAAAGGACGAAGCCGGTCTCCGTTCCCTCTGTGAAAAAGGGGGGTGGCGTTTTTTAGTCTATTCCCCGGAAGAATTACGCGGTGTTCCCGGGCAATTTACCCCCTCGGATTTTGTCCGATCCATTACCGGAGTGGACAATGTATGTGAACGGGCCGCTTTCCTCGCTTCCGGCGGGGGAAGATCGGTATTCCAAAAATTTAGCCGGGGGGGAGTCACGGTTGCCGGGGCGGAGGGGAAATTTTCCCTCCGGTTTGGGGACGGGGAGGTATAGGCGGATGATTTTTTTTCTCAAGGCTGTGGCCATAGCCCTGGGGTTCCTGCTGGATCTCCTCCTGGGGGATCCCCCGGGGATACCCCATCCGGTACGGGGGATGGGTTTCTTAATCAGCCGGGGGGAAGCTATCTTCCGGCGGCTTTTACCCGGTAAGGAGGGAATGGCCGGTACCCTGTTGGTTATTTTGGTTACGGCCCTGACCCTTTTCCTTTCCGGGGTAGTTCTCTTTTTTGCCTGCGCACTGGGCCGCTGGGCCGCTTTCACGGTAGAAGTGATCCTCTGCTGGTTGGCCCTGTCCGCCCGGGGGCTGCACCTTGAAAGTATGAAGGTGTACCAAGCAGCGGTTCGGGAGGATTTGGCCGGGGCCCGGAAGGCCGTTTCGATGATCGTCGGCCGGGATACCGCGGACCTCTCCATGGAGCAGGTGATCAAGGCCGCGGTGGAAACCGTGGCGGAAAACCTTTCCGACGGGGTGATCGCCCCTCTGTTTTTTTTGGCCCTGGGGGGCCCCGCCCTGGGGATGTTTTATAAGGCGGTGAATACTATGGATTCCATGATCGGGTATAAAAACAGCCGGTATAGGGATTTCGGCAGAACCGCCGCGAAATTGGACGACCTCGTCAACTGGCTGCCCGCGCGCTTGTCCGCCCGGCTTATTATCCTTGGGGCGGCCATCCTGGGGTTTGACGGGAAGAACGCCGCCCGGATCTACCGGCGGGACCGGAGCCTTCATGTCAGTCCGAACAGCGGGCATCCGGAATCGGCCTGCGCCGGCGCCCTGGGTATAGCTCTGGGGGGGAACGCCCGCTATTTTGGGGAGCTGCATGAAAAGGCAGTGCTGGGGGACGCCTTACGGCCCGTCAATGCCGGGGACATAAAATCCGCGATCCGGCTTATGTATGCGGCCTCTCTCTTGTTCCTGCCCGCGGCCTGTTTGGTGAGGCTTGTCATCGCCTTTGCCGCGGTGCGGTAGGGGGGCCTATGTACCATGACCATGGCGGGGATATTTATCACCTCCTGAATGCCAAGGGCCTTGCGTTTTCAGGTTCCGGGGAAACCGGACTCCTGGATTTTTCCGCCAACATCAGTCCCCTGGGTTTACCCCCGGGGGTAGTGAAGGCGCTTATTGAGGGGGCCCGGAATTTTGATCGCTACCCCGATTCCCGGTGCGCCGAACTGCGGGCGGCCCTGGCGGAACATCACGGGCTCGAGCCGGACCGGATCCTCTGCGGTAATGGGGCCGCGGATTTGATATACCGGATCGTATACCGGATAAAACCCAAACGGGCCCTGGTACTGGCCCCCTCCTTCTCGGAATATGAAAAAGCCCTGGGAGAAATGGGGTGCACCGTAGAACGGTACCGTCTGATATATCCCCATTTCCAGGTGGAGGAAGATATCCTCGGGATGATCCGTCCCGGTGTGGATCTGGTTTTTTTCTGTAACCCCAATAACCCCACGGGAATCCTCACCGAGCCGGGACTGGTGAGGCGGATCGCTCAACAATGCGGCGCCGCCGGGGTCCTGTTGGCGGTGGATGAGTGTTTTAACGAGCTTGTGGACGACCCCGCCGCCCATACCCTGACCGGTGACCTGTCCCGCTCCCCCCATCTCATCATTCTTAGGGCTTTTACCAAACTGTACGCCATGGCCGGGCTCCGGCTGGGGTATATCCTCTGCGGTTCCCCCGAAATTGCCCGGGGTATCGCCGAGACCGGACCGCCCTGGAGTGTATCCACCGCTGCCCAGCAGGCCGGCCTCGCGGCGCTTCAGGAGACCGCCTATGTGGAGGAACTGCGGCGGATGGTGAGACGCGAACGGGAAATTATGAAGGCCGCCCTCATGGACTTGGGCTTTGAGGTTTTGGGGGGCGCGGCCAATTACCTCTTTTTTAGATTCTCAGGTTCAAAGGCCCGTGCGCCGTTCACGCTTTTCCAGAGCCTCTTGGACCGGGGGATCCTGCTGCGGAGCTGCGGGAATTATCCGGGGCTGGACGATTCCTATTACCGGATCGCCATAAAAAAGCCCGCTGAAAACCGGGCGCTCATCGATATTTTAAAGGATATGCAGAGGTCCTAGGGAGGCTCTATGGCAAGAACTATCATGATCCAGGGTACCGCGTCCAATGTGGGCAAAAGCCTGATTGTCGCGGGTTTATGCCGGATCTTTAAGCAGGACGGTTACCGGGTCGCCCCCTTTAAGTCCCAGAATATGGCCCTTAATTCCTATATTACCCGGGAAGGGCTGGAGATGGGCCGGGCCCAGGTGGTTCAGGCGGAAGCGGCGGGGATAGAACCCCATACGGATATGAACCCCATCCTGCTCAAACCGACCAGCGATACCAAATCCCAGGTTATTGTCCAGGGAGAGATCTTTGGGGACGAGAATGCGGAGGTGTATTATTCCCACAAAAAAATCTTTGAACCACGGATAAAGGAGTCCTTTGAACGGCTTAACCGGGCCTATGATATTATCGTCCTGGAAGGCGCCGGAAGTCCCGCGGAGATAAACCTTAAAGAAAAGGATATCGTTAATATGTATATGGCCCGGCTGGCAAAGGCGCCGGTTTTATTGGTAGGGGATATTGATCGGGGCGGGGTCTTTGCCTCCCTGGTGGGGACCCTGTTTTTATTTACCCAAGAGGAACGGGATTTGGTGAAGGCGGTGGTGATAAATAAATTCCGGGGGAACCAGGCTATTCTGGAACCGGGGCTGCGCCAGATGGAAGGGCTCATCCATAAACCGGTTTTGGGGGTGATTCCCTATATCAAAATCGATATTGATGATGAGGACAGCCTGACCGAGCGGTTCGCCGGTACGGGTGATTACCGTCACCAGCCTTTGGCGGATATCGTGGTGATCCGTTTGCCCCGGATCGCGAACTTTACGGATTTTAATGCCCTCGGCCGCATCCCCGGCGTCAGGCTCCGGTATGTGGATGAACCTGAAAAGCTCGGCAACCCGGACATGATCATCCTCCCCGGTACCAAAAACACCATGGGGGATCTGCGTTGGATGGTTCAAAACGGATTGGAAGCGGCCATACGAAAATATGCCGCCCGGGGAATGCCCCTATTTGGTATATGCGGGGGATATCAGATGTTGGGCCTTACCCTGGAGGATCCCCACGGGGTTGAACAGGGGGGAACCATGGAAGGCCTGGGCCTCTTGCCGGTAACCACGGTTTTTGAAAAAGAAAAGACCCGTACCCGGGTCCGGGGTTCCTTCGCTTCCCTGGGGGGTATCCTTCGGCCCCTTTCGGGTATGGACCTGGAAGGGTACGAGGTACACATGGGGATCACCGGCGCCGGTGAAGCCGCGGGTGTCCCCGGGGGGACCGGCCATCTCGCGAACATCCGGGACCTCACCACCGGAACCGCCCAAAAGGACGGCCTTTTCAGCGGAAACGTATACGGTTCCTATATTCACGGCATCTTTGACGCCGACGATATCGCCCGGACCCTGGTAAAGGCCCTTGCCGGGTCAGCTCCCGCAGTACCTCCGGAAACCGGGCCGGTCCAATCCGGGGCGGAAACCGGTTGGAAGGCCCATAAGGAAAAACAATACGATACCCTGGCGGACTGTCTCCGCGCTCATCTGGATATGGCACGGGTGTATCAAATTCTTGAGGAGGGGATATGAAAAAAGGTTTAATTCACCTGTATATCGGTGATGGTAAGGGTAAAACCACCGCTTCCATAGGGTTATCCGTCCGGGCCGCGGGCAGGGATAAAACCGTGGTATTTGCCCAGTTTTTAAAAACCGGACCCACCGGGGAGCTGGCTCCCCTGGAAAAGTTGGGAATTCAGGTGATCCGTTCAACGGTGAAGCTGGGTTTTACCCACCAGCTGGATGACTCGGAGCGGGTCCGCTGCGGGGAGGAGCAGCAATACATCCTGGACCGGGTATTGGCGATTTTATCCGCCGCCCCGGTTGACCTTGTGGTCCTGGACGAGGTGGTTGACGCGGTGAACGCCCGTATGTTGGATGAAGGGGAATTCCGTTCCCTGGTGGAAAATAAAGACCCGGAATTGGAATTGGTTCTCACCGGTCGGCGGCCTCCCCAATGGCTCATTGAAAAGGCGGATTATGTTTCGGAAGTAAAAAAGATCAAACACCCCTTTGACCGGGGAATACCCGCCCGGATAGGAATAGAAAAATGAAACCCCTCAGCCCCGAAGAAATCGAAAAGAAAAGTTTTGAAATTATCGCGGAGGAATTACAAAAGCGGCGCCAAGTGGCGGCCGGCTCAGCGGGCGGCCTTTACTCGGAGCGGACCCCCGCCGAAGAAGCGGTCTTGAGGCGGGTTATCCACACCACCGCCGATTTCGATTACGCGGAAACCCTTATTTTTACCCATGACGCCGCCCGAATCGGGATGGATCTGCTCCATGCCGGAACCTGGGTTATTACCGACACCCAGATGGCCATGGCGGGGATCAACAAGAAGGTCCTGGCCCGGTATCACGGGCAGGTCCGGTGCTTTATGGCCGATGAGGATGTGGCGGAAGCGGCAAAAGCCCGCGGCTCTACCCGGGCCCGGGCGGCGGTGGATAAGGCCGCGTTATTGGACCGCCCCCTCATATTCGCCGTGGGCAATGCCCCCACGGCGCTGCTGCGGCTCCACGAATTGATCCTCCGGGGCCGCTTCCTGCCGGAACTCGTTATCGCCGTTCCCGTGGGGTTCGTCCAGGTGGAGGAAGCCAAGGCCCTCTTCGAAACCGCCGCCGTCCCCAGCATCATCGCCCGGGGAAGAAAGGGGGGCAGCCCGGTCGCCGCCGCCATAGTCAACGCCCTCTTGTATAACGGAGAAACCCCGGCGCTGGGCATCGGTCTTTAGCCACGAGCTATTTTTCCGGAACCACCCCTTTACTAATCCCCGGATACTGGTTATTTTTTTATAGATTAAAGATCATACGGGTAGGCTTTCATGATCGATGTACAAAATCTTGAGGATAAGCGGAACGTGCCCCTGACCAAGGTGGGGGTAAAGGACCTGGAATATCCCATCCGGGTCCTGGATAAGGTGAAGAAAGTCCAGCATACCACCGCCCGGGTGGATCTTTTTGCCAACCTTCCCCGGCATTTTAAGGGAACCCACATGAGCCGCTTCATTGAAATTTTTCATGAGTACCGGGAGGACCTCTCCATGCCCCGGTTTCTGGAGATGCTGAACAAGATCCGCGCCGGCCTGGACGCGGAATCCTCCTTTGGTTCCGTGAGTTTCCCCTATTTTCTGGAAAAGAACGCCCCGGTTTCGGGTTTAACCGGGATGATGTCCTACCGGTGCTGTTATCAGGGCCGGGTGTTCGAGGGGGGGCACCATTTTACCGTGTCGGTGGCCATACCGGTCACGACGGTGTGCCCCTGTTCCAAGGCCATAAGCGACCGGGGGGCTCACAATCAACGGGGCGTCGTCCGGGTGGAGCTGGAACTGGGGCCTTTTTTCTGGTTGGAGGACATTATTGACGTGGTGGAAAAATCCGCCTCAAGCCCCGTCTATTCCCTTCTCAAACGGGAGGATGAAAAGTACCTCACCGAACACGCCTACGATAATCCCAAATTTGTGGAAGACGTGGTTCGGGATGTGTATATCACCGTCAAGGAACTCCGGCAGTTCCCGAGTTTTTCCGTGGAAGCGGAAAATTTCGAAAGTATCCATAACCATAACGCCTATGCCTATGCCCAATACCGCCGGGGGGAGGATAAGGAATGAAAAGCCCGGTTAAACTTCCCTCAGGCGCCCTGCTGGATCTCCGGGGCCCGCCCCTGGTGATGGCCATTGTCAACTGTACCGAAGATTCCTTTTACCCCGGGAGCCGTAACGCGGGAAGCGAAGCGGCGCTGGAGCGCGCCCTCGTAGCAGCGGAAGCCGGGGCGGACATCATCGACTTTGGGGGGGAGTCCACCCGGCCCGGCGCGGCCTATGTAAGCGAAGCGGAGGAACGGCGCCGGCTCGTGTCGGTGATCCGGGCCTTCAGGGAGCGGAAACAAACCCCCGTCTCGGTGGATACCCGGAAAGGGACGGTGGCCCGCGCGGCCCTGGAAGCGGGGGCGGACATCATCAACGATATTTCCGCCCTGGAGGACGATCCGGCCCTGGGGCCCCTCTGCGCCGAATGGGGGGCGCCGGTGGTGCTGATGCACAAAAAGGGCGTCCCTGTGGACATGCAGGAGGGACCCTTCTACACCGACGTGGTAGGGGAGGTCCGTTCCTATTTGTCCGCCGCCGCCCGCCGGGCCCTGGCCGCGGGCATCCCCCCGGAGCATATCATCCTGGACCCCGGCATCGGTTTCGGCAAACGCCGGGAAGATAACCTCGCCCTCCTCGCCCGCCTGGAGGAACTGGGGGCCCTGGGCTACCCCCTCCTCGTCGGCCTCTCCCGGAAGACCATCATCGGGGACCTCACCGGCCGGGATGTATCCGCCCGTCTCGCGGGAACCCTGGCGGCCAACGCCCTCTCGATTATGAAGGGAGCCGGGATCATCCGGGTCCACGACATCGCCGAGGCCGTGGACCTCGTCAAGGTCATATCCGCCGTACAATCCGTGAACCCTTAACTTCCCCCC
>JAITEG010000143.1 GCA_031282145.1 Spirochaetaceae bacterium
CGCTCCTCACTATTCACCGGTCCGGCGGTCCCTGAGGAAAAAAAGGCTTAAGCTTATTCCCATGGGGATGAGGGAGAGGATCAGGAAAAGCAAACCCCGGTAAAACTTTTGGGAAAAGAACGCCCAATAACTCGTGGCGGCCGCTGCCGGTAAGAGGCAAAGACCAATGAGGAAGGGAAAAACAAGCGCCCCCCTCCGGTTCCGCAGGAGCCTCTGAAAAAAGACAATCCCCACGGCGAGGGCGGACCACAGCAGGGGAACCAATACCAAATGGAGGGGATCCCTCCGGATCCCCCAGGTTATGGTCCGCATAACCGCCGCAGGAATAAGCCACAGCAGGGCAAAATTCGCCAAACTGCCGCCTCCCGGATAGAGGGGGGTCAGGGATAAGAGCAATCCGACTATCATGGGAAAGATGACCGGAAGAGCTACCATATCAATAAAGGCGCTTAACCAGCGGGAAAACCCAAATCCCCCGGGCGCTATCAGGGGTCCGATGAAAAAAGAAACCAAGGCCGTCACACTGCCCAAAAACAGCGCCCACCCCTCATAAAACCGGGGAGTATCTTCCGGGGAAAGGGAAACCCAAAAAAGATAAAACAGGGGGATCCATAACAGGCAAAAAAGGCTCATTCCCTTGACCATACCACATTCAGAAGATACGGAACAAGATACCGGGGCATTAAACCACCGGTCCCCATCCGCGTGGGTTGTTGATAATTTGGTCTTCATGGTATATTTAATTTTAGAATAGGTAATATTTTGCTAAAGGAAGGGTAATGAAATATAAAACTAAACTGCTGGCGGATCGTTTTGTAGCGGTGCTTGCTCAATGGCCCGGGGTGGAATGTATCACCCTGAATGAGGCGGCCCGATCAGATACCCTGGATCCCTATTATGCCTTTATTCTGGATATATTCCATTCCGGCCCCATACCCGATGCCGCGGAGCGCCGCGGCCAATACGGGGAGGATGTGGCGGCCTTTGAAACTTCCAATCGGGGCGACAAGGACCGGTTCCTTATCGGGGAATTACCGGTGCGGCTGGAATATAAGTCTACCCAAAAAATCGATGAGCTGGTTTCCTATGCGGATACTAAACTGGATTCCCTGTGGTTTATTAAAGATTCGGGCACCTATGGATTTTACCGCCTGGCCCATGGGGAAATTCTTTTTTCCCGGAATACCTGGATCCGGGACATCCGGGAACGACTGGATAATCTGGATAATGAGTTCTGGCGTCAGATACGGGATGCCCACCAGTCTAAAATGGAACATTTTTTAAACGACCTGGGGGCGGCCTTGTTCCAGGGGGATAATTTTCATTATCTTATCTCTTCCGCGCTTTTTATTAAGACCGCCTGTTTGACCTTGTTTTGCATTAACCACCGGTTTGAGCCTTCCCACCGGGGGTATTACAAGCAGGTGATCGGCCTTCCGATCCTGCCCGAATCCTTTGCCGTCCAGTTGGGAACCTTTTTGAGCAGTGAGGCGGAGGTTACCCAGGAGCGGAAATATTCCCTGGCCCAGCTTATGGCCCGGGGAATTGTCAGCCTCTAAACCGGAACCAATAACCATGAAAGGCGGAATTACCGGCGTCCTCTTTTTTTACGTTCTCCTCTCCCTTGGTTTAGGGTCCTGTGCCTATAAAAAAATCCCGGTATTTCCCGTTTATACCCTTGAGAACGCTCAGTCCACCCTTTGGGGGCTCTCAAAAAATTCAGCCGCGGGAATTCTCCCCTTGGGGGAGGCCAAACCCTTGAGGTACCAATTCCGGAAGCCCCTGTCCCTTCCACCGGATACGTCCCTGGAGGTGGAATACGGTTTTCGTTTAGGGGATGGTCCTCATAGGGACCTTACGGAATGGAAAGACCGGTACCGGATAGTATTACGGGTAACCGGGGAGGCCCCCTGGGAATTACCCTGGGACGGGTCATTTTTAGGGATCGGGAAAACCCCGGTTTCTCTTGAAAAAATCACCTATGGGGTACCCCTGTTGGCTTCGGAGCTCGAAGAATTTTCCCTCACCCTGGAAAGGCGGGAAGGCGCCGGTCCATCTCCCGCCGGGATGAACGGCGCGGTCTTTGAACTGCGGTCCCTCCGGTTCCTGCCCCGGTGGTTCGGTTTTGTCCGGGAGGGGGAAAGCGGCCTGCGGGTCACTCCCTTTGTGTCCGGAGAAACCTTGCCCGGAGAGGCGGCGTTGATCGATCCCCTTCCCCAGTACCGTATCCCGGGGGCGGTGGAATTATCCCTCCAGGAAAACTCCGCCCGGGTGGTGTTAGCCGTGGGTAAGGGCCGGTATGAGTACCGGGGAGGGCCGGAAGATGGACCCGTCCACATCCCCCTCTCGGCCCTCCCAGGGGAGCCCTATCCCCTAACCATCACCGGGGAAGGTCAATTGGACGCGGTACGCCTCGTCAAAGAAAGCGAGCGGCCTTTTCCCGAGGCCATTCCCGCGGACCCCGGGGTAATCCTGGTATATGACCGGAAGCGGTGGCGGGATCGGCGTTACGAGGTATTCCAATGGGAGCATTTCCCTTCGGTATTGATCTTTGATACCGCCGATTACGCGGTCCAGGACCGGCTCTTTAAACGGCTTGCCTTTTTTGTGGAGAAAAAGGATTTCAGAGGCCGTTTGTTAGGGGATGGGGAAATGGCGGCCCTCCACGGCTGGAACGCCCATGATTACCAGGCGGAGGATCTCGCCGCCTTTTTTGCGGCGGCCCGGAGGGCAAATTTTCCCCTCTCCCCGGAAGAGGAGGAGCTTGAATACATCCTCAGGAAGGCCGGTATCCTCGACCCCTCCGGTTCAAGACCCGGTACAGGGGCGGTTCTTTCCATCTCCCGGGAATCTTCGGATTACCTCCGGGGCCTCTTTATGATCCATGAGGGATTTCACGGTCTTTTTTTTATTGACGCGGATTTTCGGGAGTTTTGCCGCCGCCGGTGGGAAGGGCTCGACCCGGGGACCAGGCGTTTTATCCGCTCCTATTTTGATTATCAGGGGTACGACGTGAACAATACCTTCCTCGTGATCAACGAATTTATGGCCCATTGTCTGCAACAACCCGTATCCCGGGCAGGGTGGTATTTTGGGGAAGTCCTGGCGGGGCGGATCAATGAAAGCTCCTGGCGGCGGGGGGTTCTACCCCCCATGGACGAAGCCTCCGGGACCTGGCCGGATCTGGCCCGGGCCTTTACCCGGGAAGCGGAGTCCCTTTCCTCCTATGTAAATCAGCGCTGGGCCTTCACCGCAGGCCGGATCCGCCGGATTATTCCAACAATTCAAGATTAAAAGTGGGCCGGTTTTTTTTGTGCTGCTCGAAATGCTGAATCCCCACATTGAAACGCCGTTCCGCGTCCAAGGATGAAGGGGGGCCGTGGCCGGGCATAACCACATAATCACCCGGCAGGGAAAGGAGCCTGCTCCGCAACGCCCGCATCTGCACTTCCGCCCCGTAGGAACTCGCGGTGCTGCCCACGAGGCCCGCGGATAAGGTATCCCCGGTAAAAAGCAGGTGTTCAATCTTGAATACCGCCGAATCCGCGGAATGGCCGGGTACGGAAATTACCTCTATTTTAAAGTCCCCCACGGTTACGGTCTCTCCGTCCCGGACCATGACGGTCCGTTGATCCAAAATAACGTGGTTTACCGCGTAAATATCCACCTCGTATATCCGCTTAATAGCCCGCAGACCCCGTACATGGCTGGGGTGATTGTGGGTGATAAACACCCCCCGGAGGGTATAATCGTATTGTTCGATACTGTTGAGGACGGCCTCGTCCATAACCCCCGGATCGATAATAATGGCGTTCCGGGGACCGGTGCCGCCGGTTTCCTCATCAAATTCGGTTCCCAGGATATAACAGTTACTGAACCCCTGATGGCAATAGTGAAAAAATACCTTCATGCTATTCCTCCAGTTCAAATACCGCTTCCGCGGTGTTGGAGGATTTAAAGGAAACTCCTTCCTGTTTGCTTTTGATAAAATAGGTTTTTTTGATATTACAATCGATAAAATCCGTGAGTTCTATGGCGGAATCAATAAAACGACTGTTGTAAAGGTTAGAATAATTGAAGGTACAGTCCGAAATAAAGGTTCCCCCATAATTGACGTTCACCAGTTCTGAATTCTCAAAGGTACAGTTCCGCAGGGTCGAACCGGCAAAGGACAAAAACTGAAAATCGCTTTTAGAAAAATCACAGTTGGTAAAAATTCCGAAATCAAAAAAGCTCATCCTGATAAGATTTTCGGTAAAAAGGCACATGGAAAATTCGGAATGGTGAAAATTACACCCGTAAAAATGGCGATGGGAAAAATCAATGCTTTCAAACCGTAACCCCGCCGCGTTGAGATCTTTGATAATTTTTCGGTCATGGATATACGCGGCGATCCGGGCCGCTTCCTTATCCGGATCCGCCGCATGGAGGGCGCAGGTTGTGGAACCGCTCAGCGCCACACGCCCACATCCCGCGGCACAGGGGATTACACCAAACATAATTCCATCATAGGCTTCTCGGAACAGCTTTTCAAGCCTCCGCAATGCCTCATCATTATTCCAGCCGAATGGGCAAGCTTCGGGTGACCAGAACTTCCATGACCCGGTGACGGAGGGCCTTCAACACCTGAACCGACAGGTCCTTAAAGACAAAGCGATCCCCCTCCCGGGGCGCCCCTTCCAGGTTCTCAATTACCCAGCCGCCCACGGTAAGGGCCCCACCCTTCCCCTCCCCTTCGTCAAGGGAAAAGAAATCAAAAAAATCCTTTAAGGCCATACTGCCGAGAATTTTATAGCTCCCCCCTTCCAGGGGGACGACATGGGTAACCACCTTCTCATGCTCGTCCCAGATTTCACCGACCAATTCTTC
>JAITEG010000149.1 GCA_031282145.1 Spirochaetaceae bacterium
AGGGCTGGAAGGCGGAGATCGCCGACGTCAGGCAAAACCATTATCCTAAATTCGGGGACAAACTTCCCAAGGAGTTATACGCCGAATTGGACGCTATAGAAAAACGGCTCAACGCGTAAGGACCTGTGCGGACATGACATGATCGCAAGGTCGTGTCATGTCCTTATGCGTAAGCAATAAGGACTTTTACGGGTTCTTCATAAACCGGTCATCCAGGGACCGCAGCCGCCGGGAAAGATCCCGGGCCAGGTTCATGATGATAAGGGAAAAGGTTTTAAGATCGAATTTATAAATCTCCCGAAGGGCCTTATGGGAAATAGACATAACCCGGAGGGGGGTCAGGGTTCTAACGGTTGCCGCCGAGGGCATCACATCCAGGACTTCCATCTCCCCAAAAGCATCCCCTTCGCCGAATTCGTAGAGGACTATTCCCTGCTTGACCACCTCCACCCGGCCTTGCAATATGAACCGGATCTTGTCATTGGCCGTCCCTTCAACGATAATTTCCTCCCCCTCCCCGTAGGATTCCTCATCCAGCAGGGGAAGGATCCCCTCGATCTGCTCCGTTAAAAGGCCGCCGAAAAGGGAATATTTTTGCAGGGCGGAAGATTCCATAGTTAACCTCCGTTTTTAGACCGTTCTAATCGCGTTCTTTTACCACCTTAGCGCCTAAATTGATGGGAAATAAACACCCCACCATGAGGTATATCCCGATACCGACGGCGAGCAGCAGGGGAAATCCGCTGGATACGGCCAGGATCCGGGCCAGGGCGCTGCCCGCCACGGATAAGCCGCCGTTCATTCCCCACGCCCAGGGGAGCAGGTTGGGTTTGTTCTCCTGGAGGCTGTCCAGCCCGTTGGGATAGGGCACCCCCATAAAGAAGGCCACCGGGGCAATAATGATCCCCGCGGCAAAGATCCGTAACCCTAAACCCGCCGAATGAAAATATTCCAGAAATCCATCCAGGCCAAAGATATAAAACAAAAAACCCCCGGCAATACAAATACAGGAACCCAGCACCACCCAGGTCCGGATCCGCTTAAACCGGCTGCTGGCAAGGTTACCCAGGGCGGAAAAAATCAGCATGGCGGTAATGACGATGCTGGCGGAATAGGTGGGGTTGGAAAGGAAAACCCCCAACCGCTGGATAAGGAAAATCTCGATCAGCATATACCCGAGTCCCAGTCCGGCGTAATAGAAAATGACCCCCACCGCACCCCGGGGGTGTTGAAGGAGCTGCTTCCTCCGGCCCACCACGGGGATAAGGATCACGATAAATCCGAAGATACAGGCCTGAAGGAGCATCCCCAGAAGCAGGAGATACCCCCATTCCTCGGACACGTCCTCCATCTGATCCAGGTAGAGGGGCAGCAGGGGCAATTTTAAAAACCCTGAGTAATAAGGCCGGGAATCCCGGATAGGCCGGATATCAAAGATGTATTCGCTTTCCACCTGATTCCGGTTTCCCCCAAGAAATTGCAGAATCGCTCCCCGGTACATATCCGCATTGGTAAAACTCTCCACGGTGTTTTCCTCGCGGTCCTCAAAATGATCCCGGTAAACGGCCATGAGTAACGCCGTATCCCGCTGGGGAATCTCGGTCGCCGGGGCGTAAAGCAGTTCAAAGGAACGGGATCGTACAAAATCGTTCAAAACCCCAATTTCCCCTTCGGAAAAGGCCCCGTTTTTTACCAATATCGTGGAGGTAGACATAAAAAGGCCAAAGGAATAAAGGCTCTGCCGGGGATCTTCCAGCCCGCCCTCCTCCATGGCCAGGATAACGGTGTTTAACAATTTCAGCACGTTCCGGGGAGGGTTGAGCCGGTCCCAAACGGTGATCGAGAGGAGTCCCCCGGGTCTGAGGCTGGTAAGGTATTCCTTAATCGCCTCTACGGTATACTTAAAATCTTCGTGGACCACATAGCCGCCGGAATCGGAAAGGCCGATAGAATCCACGAGACTTATTTCAATCAGGTCGTAGGCCGCGGGATTATCCCCGCAGAAGGCCCGGCCCTCCCCTTGCACGACCCGGATCTGCTCCGACTTGAGCAAAGACCCGGTAAACCGGGATATGTTGGGATCATCCCGCAAAAGACGGATCATCTCCATGGAGGGTTCGACGATATCGATCTTCCGGGCACCCTTATACCGGGCAACCTGGGCGTTGATCCCTCCCCCCAGTTCTATCAACAACACGTCGGGGTTTTCCAGCACGGTGTAGGGCGCCGCCATGGGAAGATAATCCATGTACCCCTGTTCTCCGGGCCGGAGGCTCCCCATGATCCCGATAGGTCCCGACCCGTCCACAAAAAGCCCCCAAAAAGGCTGGTTCGGCATGACCGAAACCCCTAGGGCGGCGTTATCCGAGAGTCCCGGGGCAAAATGAAAATACTGGGAAGCATACACATGGTATTCCCCCCCGGGCCCATAGGAATGATGCACCAGTTTTGAATCCGGATACTTACGGACATAACTTATGGCCTTGTAATCGGAAACCCGGATATTTCCCCAAAAAAAGACGAAACAGAGGGAGGAAAAGGAGGTAACCACCAGGACCAGGAGCTGGAAAAGGGAAAACCGGGATGACTGGGTTTTCTCGTCCCAGGATACGGCGGTAAACAGGGCGGCGATAATGGTGAGCCCCAAAATAGGTAAAATAAGATACCGGGGGGGGAGCAGGAACATAAACACGATAATAAAAACCCCCCCGACCCCGGAGCCAATCATGTTCCAAAAATAGACTTTCTGGATCTCCTCCCGCAGGGCCACAAAGGCGACCCCGGTAAAAGCGGCGATCACAAAAAAAGGAATGCCGTAAATAATGTAATAGGCCCCGATAAACCACAGCTGCCGGGAATCGGAGGCAAGAAAAACCGGATTAAAGGGAACCATCTGGGCGGCGATCACCGCCAGGGCCAAAAGCAGGGGCAGGCTGATGGCGCAGGCCGAAAGAATCGCATCTGCCCGGGGGCGCACCCAATCTGCGAGAAAGGTTAGGATAATTCCGGATATCCCTATTCCCAAAAGGGCGGTGGAAATGACCAGGGAGCCGAAATTGGACCAGCCCCCCACCGAAAAAATCCGCATGACGTATAATTCATAGGATATCCCCGTAATCGATATGAAGAACAGGGCGCATATCTTAGCATTTTTCATAAATATTCCATCGAGTTATGTGGAAAAGCGGGCTGACTTATTGATAAGCTTGACCATTTTTCCCATGATATTCAATTCAGTATAGTAAATGATTGACTTTAACTCAATATATTTCTACACTATATTTTATCGGCTTTGCGGCTTTTTTGATTCTGATATTTTATATTTAAAGTGGTAGAGAAAGTGAATGGTTCTAATTCAGTTCCGGCATTAGTTATCGTGGCTTTAGTGGTGGGGTTGATCATCGGTTTTGTGTTTGGCTTAACCCTGCCGTCCCTGGTTTCCGCTAAATCCGAGCGGGTCTTAGCTTATGAGGAAGTGGCGGCCCAATCGGCGGTGGAGGAGGCGGCAAAACTGGCACTCCAATTGGGGGTGGACAGCCCTGAATACAGCCGGGCTTATGAAACCCTTACGGGGGGAGAAAAATACGATGGCCCCGCTCTGGCCCAATCCATGCCTATTGAAACCAAGGAAGTATGGCTTTCCTGGATGCGGAACAACCGCAACGATTCTCCTTTATATCTTGATGAACGATGGAAACTGGCCCATGATTTTGTGGAATCCTCGGAATTGAAGCGCACCGAGGATGTCCGGGCCTTTTTATTGGCCCCCCGGGAACATTTTGTCCGGGAACAGAACCTGAACCTGGCCTATGCCGATACCTGGCTCCCCATAGGGTACGGGGCTACCATTACGGACCCGGACGTGGTGGCCATGATGACCACTACCCTCAATATTCACCCCGGGGAACGGGTCCTGGAAATCGGTACCGGGTCAGGGTACCAATCGGCTATTTTGTCCTATTTGACCCAAGAGGTGTATACCATCGAAATAATCAAACCCCTCTTTATCGAAACCGATCTCCTCTACCAGGATTTGGAGAAATCCTTTCCCTCCTATGGGTCCATCAACCGGAAACTCGGAGACGGGTATTACGGCTGGGAAGAATACGCCCCCTTCGACAAGATCCTCGTGACCTGCTCTATCGATCATATTCCGCCGCCCCTGCTCAAACAGCTCAAAACCGACGGTATCATGGTTTTACCCCTGGGGCCTCCGGGCCGCCAGTACATTATGGAAGTTAAGAAAACTACCGCCGCCGATGGGAGCATTACCCTTACCCGGAGGGATGTGTATAACGGCCTGGGGGTTAGTTTTATTCCCTTCAGGGATGAGACGGGAGCCTCCTATTCTACCTCGGAACCGGTTGAAAAAAAGGTTATTCCCCGGTAGATACGGTCATATCCAAAAGCGGCCCTCCCTCAATTGAGGCTGTTCCAAAACTTCAATTTTTGGAACAGCCTTAATTTATTAGAATTATATATAGACAAATTGGAGAAACTCATATAAAATAAAGGTAGAGTACTGGTATAGTCATAAAAAACTACGATTTTTTTCCGATATTGTACTAGACAGGTGTGCCAAGTAAGTGGTAGGCGGCTTGTTGACTTTTTAATGTTGGAGTTTGTATAAGATGCTAGGATTTCTTTATCATCAGAAACCTGTAAAACGTCGTCGGTCGAGATCTTTAGTTCGTCGTAATCCCCAATATAGTAGTAATTTGCCGGACCTTGTTACCCTTTTCAGAAAGGGAATTGAGCAGGCCGGGTGGTCCTGTCTTGACTTTCTTCGGCATAAAACCTTTGTTCCTAAGTTAGCCGCTTTCCTGTGTTTGGGGGGGATTTTATTTGGAGCGGTCTTTCTGGTTCATTTTGCCCTTGTTTCCCCCGAAGTTCCCCCTGAAAATCTGATCTCGGCCCTGCAGGATGTGGCCGCTTATTATCAGGACCCGGGAAATTCCTATGCCTCTTCGGTGGTGGTGCTCCCCCCGGAGGAAGAACAGGAATGGGCGGTTTTATCTACCTATGCGGGCCAGGACGACCCCATGGGGGCCGGTATTCAGGTTGAGGACCGGTCCACCGATATTGAGTACCATATCCGGCCGGGGGAAACCCTGTCGGAGATTGCCTACACCTACAATATTTCCTATGAGGCCCTGGCCTATTACAATAACATCACCAATGTCAACCGGATCCGGGTGGGAACGGTTATCCGTATTCCCTCCCTGGAAAACCTTAAGGCCCTGGAAGTGGAGTTGGCGGCCCGCCCCCCGCAGCCCCAGGCAGCGCCGGTAAAAACCGCTACCAAAACCGTCAGGATCGCCTATGAAAGCAGAAATAACGGGGATGTGAGCGGTTCCGGAATAACCGTACAGTTTTCCATTGTGGATCCCCCCGCCGAATCATTCCAATCCTTTGAATGGAATTTTGGGGATGGCAAACGGGGGTTCCGTCCCAATCCGAGTTATGAGTATACGAACCCCAAGACCTATGTGGCAAGCCTCACCGCCCGGGACGCGGCGGGGACGGTTTACAAATCAAATCCCCTGTACATTGATATCCCCCATCCGGGTTCCGTGGTAGAGCATAATACAACCAAATTTATAACCCTGTCCTCCCCGGATGAATATTTTGTGATATATGGCACCATTACCAAGGTCTCCCGGTATCCGGATATTGCTTCGGCTCCCCTGGATCTGAGTGAGTCCGACCAGTTTTTAACCAAGGTCCGGTTTAAAAAACCCGGTTTCTACGGGATTACCACCCGGGAAGGGAACAATGTGGAACAGTACTACTCGGTTTTTGTCAGCCCGGTTCCCACCATGCACGCGGATATCGCCACGGAGAACTACAACTGGTACCGTACCCAATACAACACCGGTACCCAGTCCAACTGCGGCCCCGCGTCGGCTTCCATGGCTATAGGGTGGTCTTTGGGAAAATATTTCTCCGTTTCTTCGGTGCGCCAGGCCATAGGGTGGCATGGGGACGGAGGTACCAGCTTTGAAGAACTCATCCGGGTTATCAGGGATCAGGGGGCTCCCGCCAACCTCCAACCCCTCAAGACGGTTCAGCATATCAAGGACGTGATCGATTCAGGCAGTATCGCGATTGTTCTTTTCCATACCAGCGGGGTGAGGATGACCCGTTCAGATCCCGCCTCGGACTTGTTCGGAAAGTATTATAACGATTCGGTGGGGCATTATATTATCATCAAGGGCTATTCCCTGGACGGCGCGTATTTTGTTATTCACGATCCGATTCCCAGTGATTGGGCGGTTAATAGCTTCCGTTACAGCGATGAACTCAGCATGATAGGCCGCAACCGGTATTACCCCTCGACGGAACTCCTGAATTCCCTGCGCCGGATGGATATGATCGTGGTTCCCCGGCAGGTATATCCCTAAGCGCGGAGCCGGTCTTATACGTTAAACTTAAAGAACATCACGTCCCCGTCTTGCACGACGTATTCTTTGCCCTCAATGCGGTATTTTCCCGCTTCCTTGATCTTCGCCTCGCTTCCGTATTGGACGATATCGCCATAGGAATAGACCTCCGCCTTGATAAAGCCCTTCTCAAAATCCGAGTGAATCACCCCTGCCGACCGGGGAGCGCTGTCCCCGGCGTGGATGGTCCAGGCCCGGCACTCGTCGGGACCGGCGGTAAAAAAGGTCCGCAGCCCCAAAAGCCGGTAGGCAGCGTGGACCAGGGCGGTCAGGCCTGATTCCTTAAGTCCCAGTTCCGCGAGAAAAGCTTTTTTTTCTTCCGGGTCCTGAATGTCCGCCAGTTCCGCCTCGAATTTGCCGGAGATCACCACCGCCTCCGAACCCTCCGCGGCGGCCCGCCGGGTCACCGCCTCTATAGCGGGACTGCTCCGCCCCGCGGCAAAAGCCCGGATCCCCTCCTCGTCCACGTTGCAGACATAGAGCTGGGGCTTCAGGGTGATAAAAAAACAATCGTAAACCGCGGCCCGCTCGTCGGCGCTCAGGGGAACCGTCCGGGCGGGAATGCCCTTTTCCAGGGCCGGCCCCAGTTTATCCAGGACCGCGAGGGCCGCTTCCGCGCCCTTCTCCGCCCCCTTGCCCTGCACCCGGAGGCTGTGCCGGAGCCGCTCCCGGCGTTTTTCCAGGGTTTCCAGGTCCGCCAGGGCTAATTCAATAGTTATCACCTCCATGTCCGAATCGGGATCCACCTTGTTATTTACATGGATGATGTCGGGGTCGTCAAAACAACGCACTACCTGGGCAATAACCCCCACTTCCCGGATATGGGAGAGGAACTGGTTCCCGAGGCCCTCCCCTTTGGAGGCCCCCTTGACGAGGCCGGCGATATCCACAAACTCCACCACCGCGGGGATGGTTTTCCGGGGTTTAAAAATTTCCGTCAGGGTAAGCAGCCGTTCATCCGGTACGTCCACGATCCCCACATTGGGATTAATCGTACAAAAGGGATAATTGGCCGCCTCCGCTGGGGCGGAACTCAGGGCCGAAAAAATAGTGGACTTCCCCACATTGGGGAGCCCCACGATACCACAGTTAAGCGCCATGGCACTTATTATACGAACCGGTCCCCCTTCGAGTCAACCAGGCGGAATTTCGGATGATTTAACGCGGGATATAGACAAACGCATAAAATGTGTGGTAAAATAAAATGGTTCCAAAGGCTGAAGTTTCGGAACAGCCTCAAATCAACCAACCCAAGAGCCCGCTTCGTGGGGGAGGCAAACGGACGGGGTATGGTTGGTTCGATAGGAAATTTATCGTACGGGGAGTTTACTACCCCGCCATCATCGACAGGGAATTGAACCGCCCCAAGGCTCGCACGCGGGAGCGTGCAGAGGGTATTAAACCCACATCGAATAACATTAGATCGGCAAAAAATTTCTTCTATCAATATTTTTAAATAAGCCTGTTCATTGTCGTCTATTGAATTCCATATTGAACCATCTTTTGGCAGCATTTTGTGCAAAAGGGCAATTCTGTCCCGTATAAGTCCAAGCCATATTGAATGTTCTATCCCGTCATCGTAATGCTCAAAGGCGCTGCCGGTGTTGTAGGGCGGGTCTATGTAGATACATTTTATCTTGCCGGTAAATTTTTGTTCCAGGGCTTTGAGGGCAGGAGGTTGTCGCCAAAAATAAGGCGGTTGCCGAAAATGTCTTTTTTACCGGTGCGGCGCTGGGCGTGGTAGCTTTTGGAAGGGTCTTCCAGGAGGATGCGGGGTTCGAGGCGAGGGCGGTTTTCCTTGCCGATCCATGTTAGTTCAAGACGGGGGGTTAGGGGACATGAGAAGCCTCAATTTGTTCTATACTGTCCAATTGCAATTTTTCTCTTTCTTTCACAAGATTTTTGTTGTAAATATTCTCTTTTATATTATCAAACGTATATCCAAGAAAAGATAACAATATGGTTATTCCACTTAATATTCCAGACATTATAAGAAAAAATTTTGTAACAAAAAAGGCAGGAAGTAAAGGACCCAATATCATTACTACAAATAAACTTTTTAAACATATAATTCCTCTCTTGGATTTTTTTTCAGCATTTGCTTTTGCCGTTGCTTCGAGTTTGATAATCATGTTATTAAAACGTTTTTTATCTTCCCTTAATTCTTTTTCAGTTTTCTCACGTTTTTGCTTTTCCTCATATAGCTTTTTATTGATTTCGTCAATTTTTTCATTTTTATCGCCAATTAACCTTTCTTTAACTTCATCTAAAATACTATAAATTGACGATTCTGTTATAAGAGATGCATCGCCAAAGTGTTTGTCTGATAACAAATCTTTTATTAAGTATGAAGTATTAACTAAAATATAATCATCTTCTGTTATTCTACCTTTATCAAGTAATTTCTTTGCTTCTTCTTGCAAGGCTAGCTCCATATCACGATCCGGTCTAATAGCTGATAATGCAACAGCTTTTATTTTAAATGAATTTATTGTACTAGCAATTATCGGAGTATTAACCCAAAGGTAAGTTTCAAGAAAAACATCGGATACGCATTCTTGTATATCCCAATTTTTATTTCTATTAAATTCCTTGTTGTAAGTATAATTTGCATATGCTAATGCACCATTTAATGTTATAAAAAGATATTTTGCTTCTTTTACAGTACGGATATATTTAATAGAAAATCGCAAGCGAGAAATTGCACAGATAGAGGCAATATCTCTTAAGGTCCTTCGCCAATAAAGATCTCTTTGAAAAGTTTTGTCATGCTTTAATAATTCGCTTTCAAAGATATCCTGTAGTCTTTTTTCATCAATTTTGACATTTTCAAATGTATAATCAGGTACGGGTTCAATCATGATATTATTTTCGTGTAAAATCCTGTCGAGCGAAGAAATAATTAATCCAATATCAGATCTTGTATATCCTTCCTGTCTAAAAAACAATGTAGCGCGATTTGCTTTTACCGGATCAAAATGAACGGATTCAACCCATTGCAAGCTAGTTTTAAGTACTTCGAGAGTTTCTTCATATGTATGAGAAAATATTTTTAAAATACCACCATTACTACGTATTGATTCAAGAAAACAATAGGATGCCTCACGGTTTTCTTTTTCGTCAACCCCAATTAATCTTAGTATAACTGACGTATCTAAAAATATTATAGTACCTCTGATAGACTCTGCGGTATGATTAGCAAACGAAAACAATAATGCATTTGTTGCTATGCTTCCTAGGGCTATTTCTACCAAAATCCTAAAAACAGCTCGATTTTCGATATAAATTTTTGAAACAAATTTATCAAAAAGATATTTGTAACGCTTATGAACATGAGATAATTTCGATTCGGGTAATAGAGTGTCTTTGCTAGATCCTGAAAATAGAAATAACCCTACATCATTATTTTCAATGAAATTTAAAACAAGAGAAGAAACAATATCATCAGAGATTTCTTCTTTTAATTCAGATCTAACAAAATTCTTAAACTCTGATAAAAATACATTTTGCTTATATGTATTTTCCTCAATTTCTTTGGAGAGGTCAAATTTTCTGGCTATTGTTTCATTTGTATAATATGTTTTTCCGACAAGTCTTAAAATTTTTTCTTTTTTGCATTTCTGTAGAATAGTTAATGTGGGACTATGCTTTAATGGGATTCCAAAATCGACTTCAAAATCGTCCATTACTTTCTTTATATCATTGTTTTCAATTTTGTGATAATTATGGTTTATTATTGTTGTTGCCATCAAGGGAACAAAATTATCCACATATGTTTTTTTATATTTATGCCAGAGTGTATTGATAAGACAAAGAGATAATAATCCTCGATTCATATTTTGGTTCTCCTATTATCACATTAACATTTATCCAATATACCGTATCGCCAACTTTCCCACCTCCCCACCGCGCAAGGGATAGGAGGGGTGCGCGGCCCCACAGGGGCCGAAAGCAGCCACGCCGCAGGCGGGGCCGGAGCGTGGCAGCCCACGGCTGCCTTGGCGGAGCCCCGGATAGCCCGGTTCCCGGCGAAGCCGGGAATGCGCCCAAATTCGCGTTCATTCGCGGACACCCTCCCTCACTTTACCCTCCACTCAACCTCAAACAAGGTTTCCCTAGTATACCCCACCTTGAGCTTTGCTTCAATATCCTCAATCAGCTTGTCCCGGCGGCGGTCTATGTCGTCCTGGGCCTCGAAAAGGGATTTCCGTTTGGTGTTCCGGGTGGCCTCAAGGGTTTTTATCTCTTTTTGATAACGTAGTTTCTCCTCCAATGTCAGGGCGGCGACCGAGAGACGGCGGGTTTCCTTTATTTGCTTGTCAATATCCTTAATTTCCCGTTCAAGGCCGAGTTTAAGGTCCTCCGCCCAGCCGTCCAGTTTGTCGGCCTCTTTTTCAAAGTAATCGGCGTTGCGCCGGGACACGCGATCAAGGACGGCCTTTTCCCTTTTGTCGATGAGATTGGCAATGCCGGTTTCCGCCATGTCAGGAGTTGCGCCGGTAACGGTTCCGTCAAGGGTAAAGAGGCGCTTAACTGCCTCATCGTCCAG
>JAITEG010000173.1 GCA_031282145.1 Spirochaetaceae bacterium
TTGCGCCATAACTACCTCGGCCGCTAAAATTTTTCACCGCTCAGTATGTTCCAAAACAGCAGGTTCTGAAACAGATTCGATTATGGAGAAATCCCGCTCAAAAAGCAACCGTACAAAAAAGGATCCACATCCCCGGTACGGGATTAGCCCCTGTCGGCTAATCCCGTACCGGGCGGGAAATTTAGTCCACTTACTACCTGTAGAGTCTGCCTGCGGAGCCGTCGAACCGGCGGTTAGAAACCGCCGGTTCTTGTCTCCTCCGGCAGGGAATTCCAGAGACGTAAGCGGACTAAATTTCCCGCCCGGTACGGCTTTGGTCAACAGAGGAATAGACAGGCCCCCGCGTCGGTGCCCCTTTGTTGACCAAGGCCGCCCTGGGGTGAGAATTTCACCCTGCTTACGTCTCTGGAATTCCCTGCCGGAGGAGACCGTAAAGGAACCAAGCGCTTCAAGCGCCAGGTTCCCGGGCTGCGGAGGCAGACTCTACAGGTAGTAAGCAGGGTGAAATTCTCACCCCAGGGCGGATACAAGTCGACAGAGGGTAACATACGAATCTTTTTTTGTACTGGTAACCGTGGGGAAATTAACGGGGGGGATGTCGAAGGGCCTGTTCTACCTGGGTAAGGTCCGACTGAAGCTGGCGGCTGCCGGGTAATTCCGCCAGCCCCGCTTGGACAACCCGGAGGGCGGCGCCGTATTGTTTTCCGTTGAAGAGGTCCGCAAAGCGGTTGTGGATTTCCGTGACGCGGTTTGAGCGGAATACCTGGAGGGCCCTATCCAGCCGGGGGTTACTCCCGTATCGTTCCCGCGTCCGCTCCAGAAACAGCGCGGCTTCCCGCCAGCCTTGTGCGGCGGCCAGGATTTCCCCCTCTTTAAGGAACACAAAGGTCCGCATCTCCTCAGCCCGGGTCCGGGACAGGATGTGGTTGTTTTCGGCGTGGTTGATGGCCAGGAGGCTGGCTTCGGCTTCCTGGACAGTCCGGATCTGGGAACTCTGGTGGGCCAGTTCCGCGTCCGTAAGCAGGACGTTGAGGCGCTCCAGGTTCTCCCGGCTCTGGGCGGATGCCTGGGTATCGAGAACGGCCCGGGCTTCGCTTAAGCGCTGGGAACGGATGAGTTTAACCAGGAGGTTGTGCAGGGCCCCATAGGTAAATTCTTCCCACTTTTCATGGGGGTATCGCGCCTTGGCCATGGCTGCCCACCGGAGGGCGTCCGCTTCTTTGCCCGCCTTTACCAGGGAAACGCCGAAGTTGAGGAGCCGGTCCAACAGGTCCTGATTGGGATCGGCAAAGAAGGGAGATGAAACGGGATTGCGCCGCTGGGAAAGGAGGGCCGCCCGGTTCAGGGCCAGGGACACCGAATCCCGGTAGCGGCCCTGGGCTTCCAAATCGAAGATGCGGTTGGTAAAGATCAGGGAAATAAGTTCCAGGGGGGAGAGGTTTGTCCGGTCCCGGTAATTCCGGGCGGGCACATAGGCAAAACCGGTCAGGCGGCCAAACTCGTCGTGGAATTCCCGGCGGCTGCCCGGATCAAAGCCGTAGGGGTTGGTGGTTTCCACGTCTATGGTTTCTTTTCCCGCCCGAACGGTGACAAAGGCATGATCCCGGGTCATCACCCCCCAGGTTTCAAGTCCCTGGGAAGCAGCGAGGATCAGGTACAGGACCGCCGAAGACACGCAGTTGTAGCGGCCGTTGACAAAAATCTCGTCCAGACGGGTCTGACGCTCCGAATAATTTTTGAGCAGATTATGATGGATAAAGGTGAGAATAAATTCCCCCCGTTCCCGGTCCTCCACCGGCAGGGACGGGGAGGCTCCTAACTCCGCCGCCGCGGCGAGGATGCGATCCATGCTCCGGCCTGTTCCACTTCCGTCCCCGGAAGCCCAAAGGGCTATCCGGGCAAGGTCCTGCCAGGAATCGGGCTTGGATGTTCCCAGGCGGGCGTAGGCCAGGGCCTGGGGATCCGCGTCAAGGCCGGGAAAAACGCCCTCCGCGGCCGGGGATTGTGCCCCCAGCCGAAACCATCCCAAGAGTCCCAAAAAAAGCATCCCAAAAGTTATCACCCGCATTGACTTATGATTATTCCTTTTCATATTATAAAATACAAGATATTTAAAAAATGTCAAATTTGGGAGGATTTAATGGATGATTTAAACGCCGATCTGCTTATCCTGGGGGCCGGTCCGGCAGGACTTACCGCGGCCCAATACGGCGCCCGGGCGAACCTGAAGGTTCTGGTGATCGAACAGCTCGTCCCGGGGGGACAGGCCCTGCTTATTGATAAGCTTGAAAATTATCCCGGCAATATCGGGGAAAAATCCGGCTTTGAGATCTCCCAGGACATGCACCGCCAGGCGGAACTTTTTGGGGCGGTTTTTCTGACCGAAACCGTAATGGCCCTGGAAAAGGAGGGGGAAGTTTTCAAAATCACCCTGGGAAACAACGAAACCCGCCGGGGCCGGGCGGTGATAGCCGCCACCGGTTCCAAATACCGTACCCTGGATATTCCCGGGGAAAAGGAATTTTACGGCCGGGGGGTTTCCTATTGCGCTACCTGTGACGGGCCTTTTTTCAAAAACAAAAAAATAATCGTAGTGGGCGGGGGGGACGCGGCCTGCGACGAAGCCCAGTTCCTTTCCCACTTGTCGGAAGAGGTGGTGCTTATCCACCGGAGAGACCGGCTCCGGGCCCAAAAAGCCCTGGCCGAGCGGGTGCTCCATAATCCCTCTATTGAAATCCGGTTTAATACCCGGCTCCTGGAGATCCGGGGGCAGAGCAAGGTGGCGTCGGTGGTATTGGAAAAAGCAGGGACCGGGAAAAAATACGAAGAAGCGGCGGATGGGGTTTTCATTTTTGCAGGGACCATTCCCCAAAGCGCCCTGATTTCCGGGGTGGAGAAGGACGAAAACGGGTATATCATCACCGACCAGAACATGGAAACCGCCATACCCGGGCTTTTTGCCGCCGGCGACGTCCGGGCCAGCCCTTTTCGGCAGGTAGTGGTTGCCGCCGGGGAAGGGGCTATTGCGGCTCATCGCGCTGCGGGGTATATTGATAGGATAAAGGGTGAAGCCTATCTATGAGCCGCTTGCGGGGAATTCTGCTTTCTCTGGTTTTTCTGTATATATGCCCCGGGAACGGGCTTTTCTCCCTCACCTTTACCCAGGCGGAAGATCCCCGGGTCCTGGCCGCGGCCCTGATAGAGGAAATGTCCGATGAGGAAGCCCTGGCCCAGACCTTCATGCTTGGCTGGGTTGGCGCCGAACCTTCTCCCCTGATCATAAACTGGATTCGGGACCGGAATATCGGGGGGATCAAAATCTTCGGCTGGAATACCGAAGATACCCGGAGATTGGCGGAAACCGTGGGGGTCCTCCAACAGCTGGCCCTGAAAACCAGGCTGAACATTCCCCTTTTCGTGGCCACCGACCAGGAAGGGGGGTGGATCCGGCATGTGAAGGGGGCTACCAGTGAAACCCCGGGGAATATGGCCATAGGCGCCTCAGGGTATCCCCGGGACGCCTATTACGCGGGGTATTATATTGCCCGGGAACTGGCGGTGCTGGGGATCAACATGAATTTTGCCCCCACGGTGGACCTCTATACCAACCGGGATTCCTCCCTTATCGGTACCCGGGCCTTCGGCGAAGACCCGGTACAGGCGGGGATTTTGGGAGCCGCCTTTGTAAAGGGGCAACAAGCCGCGGGGGTCATCGCTACCGCCAAACATTACCCCGGGCACGGGGACACGGACCTGGACTCCCACGGGGTGCTGCCCCGGATCAACGCGACTGTCGAGGCGCTTTGGGATCGGGAACTCATTCCTTACCGGCTCCTTGCCCGGGAGGGGATCCCCGCCATTATGAGCGGCCACCTGGCCTTCCCCAATACCCAGGCGGGCATGATCCCCGCTTCCCTTTCTTCCTGGTTTTTACAGGATATACTCCGGGATCGGATCCGTTTCGAGGGATTGATCATCACCGATGATCTTATGATGAACGGCGCGACCGCCAGCGCGGGAAGTGTTTCCCAGGCGGCAAAACAGGCCCTCCTTGCGGGTAACGACATCATCATGTTTTCTTCCACCCCTAATCTGAACGATAGGGTGTGGACCTATCTGGCCGCCTCCATGAAAGAGGAGCCCGGCTTTAGGAGCCGGGTTCGGGACGCTGCCCGGCGGATACTGGAAACCAAGCTCCGCTACCTCCGGGGGGAAAAGGCGGTTCCCTATATACCGGATCTTCGGAAAGTGGAGGCCAATCTGCCCGATCCGGAAGGGACGGCTTTTTTCCTGGACCTGGCGGCCCGAAGCGTTACGATCCTGTCCGGGGAAGAGATTCTGCCCTTAACAGCGGAAAATGCCGGGAAGGTGCTGCTGGCGGGGAACTATACCGATTTTTTTACCACCGGAAGGATCGCCTTTCCCGGCGCCCGTTCCTATTGGTATTCCCTGGAGGGAATTGCCGAATTACGGGATTATGCCCGGGATGTGGATACGATCATTTTTTGTCTTTCGGATGAGGAGGGATTAACCATACTCAACAGTCTTAAATCCCTGGGGAAACGGGTGATCGTTTTTTCCGTTTTAAGCCCGGTCTACCTGGATAAGGTCTCTTGGGTCGAAGGAGCCGTGGCGGTTTACAGTTATGCCCCGGAGTCGTTTACCGCGGGATTTTCCGCCATCCTGGGGAGAATCCCCGCCCAGGGAAGACTCCCCTTTCCCCCAAAAGCCGGAGCTTCAAGTCCGGCTTCAACCGGAGTTTCAACGCGGGTTTCAACACCCCGGTAAAATTATGCAAAAATTCATCCCCCGGTACCGGGCTACCGCCAAAAAGAAAAACCTCCGCTGGGATAAAATGAATCCGCAAACCGCCGAAGAAACAGCGGCGTTTTTAAAGGCCCGGGAAATCCACTGTGTAACCGCCTGCGCCCGGTTCTTAAGCAGAAACGGCGCCCGGGATCATGTGTGGGCCCTGCGGGAAGAAACGGGAAATATCTCCGCCCTGCTGTTCCAGTCCGGACGGACGCTGTTCCCGGTATTTGACCGGCCTACCCATATACCGGTTCCCTACTTTATGAACCGGTTTCTGAAAAAGGTCCCCATCCACACGGTCCAGGGCTGCGGGAATGACACCCACATGCTGGAATATGCTCTAACCGGAATGGGCTATACCTGTATCGACCGGATCGACTATGACCTTATGACCCTGGATGGGGAACCGAATCGCGAGGCCCTCAGAGCCGGCCCCGCAAACTTGATATTACGAAAACCCGAGGCCGGAGACCTGGACGCCCTCTATCTGCTCCAGGCCGCTTATGAAAAAGAGGAGGTCCTTCCCCGGGGGGCGGTCTTTAACCCCGCGGCCTGCCGGCGTTCCCTGGAACGTATCATTACCAACGAATACGTCCTGGCTGCCGAGATGGAAGGCCGCATTGTGGGAAAGATCAACACCAACGCCTTGTCTTTCTCCCGCTACCAGATCGGGGGGGTTTATGTACACCCCGATTACCGGCGCCGGGGTATCGCCGTCTCCATGGGGGCCGTCTTTGCCCGGTTTTTAGCCGGCGCGGGCTGGGGGCTTTCTCTCTTTGTAAAAAAGCGGAACACCGCGGCCCGGGGAGTCTACAGCCGGATTGGGTTTACCTTAGCGGGGGACTACCGGATAAGTTATTATTGAACCGCGCCGCTTCTTTGGCCTCAAGTTGGAGGGGAGAAAAGCAATTTGACCACCCCCGGCAAAGCCCGGGGATTACCGGTTGTATTTAGTGTTGCCTATGCTCCTGCCGGTAGGCGGTGGGACTCTTGCCGCAGGTCTTTTTGAAAGTCCTGATAAAGTTCTCCTGGCTCTCAAAACCCAGAGAATAGCTGATTTCATAGATTCGCATATCGGAGTTTTGCAGCAGATGTTTCGCAAAACGCATTTGATTATCGCGGACTAATTCTTTATATGTTTTCCCCGTGACGGTCTTGATGAGCCGTGAGCAATAGGATTTTTCAAGATTGAAATGCTGGGCAAGTTTCACCAACGACAAGGTTCTGAAGTTTTCATTGATATACCTGATCATGTCCACGTGTTTGTTTTTGACCACCCGCTGTCCGCCTGTCCCAACAATTGCCTTACCGCCATAGCGCCGCACGGCAAGGAATAAAAAAAGTTTAATTCGATTTTCCATAATGCGGCCTGTAAACGGATCATCGGTCTTTTGTTCGATAAGCATATCAAAGAGCATATCAAGGAGTTCATTGTCCTGGTCAATATTAATAATAATGTGCCGGCCTGAGTTTGAGGAATAAAGCCCTTCAGTAAAAAAACGGCCAAGCAGATTGTCCGCGGTAAGCAGGTCAAAGCCAAACACATCAAAATTATTTTTACGAATAACAAAAGTGATAACAATACTGTCATCAAATATTTCCATGGTATGATAGATCAAAGGCGGTATAAAACAGAGGCTGCCTTCAGAAAAGTTGATGCGTTCCCCACCTATGACACTGACACAAGCGCCTGAAAGACAGTAAAAGATTTCAAAAAATTCATGGGAATGGACAAAAACCGGATTGTAACGGTCGCTTTTTTTAAGAAAGACGTTCCGGTTAAGGAACCGTTT
>JAITEG010000233.1 GCA_031282145.1 Spirochaetaceae bacterium
GATATTCTCTTCGAGGGGAAGGGATGAACCGTCATACATAACGGATTTAAAACCATAGTTTAGACAGCGCACCGCTTCCTCGTAACTTGGCCCGTGATCCAGATGAATGCCGATGGGGATGGAAAACTTTGTCCCCATCGCGGTTACCATCGCGACAAAGACATGGCCGTCCATGTAATCGATCTCGCTTTTGGCCGCCTCAATAATCACCGGGGCGTGTAATTCCGACGCGGCCCTGATAATAGCCTGAGTGTACTCAAGATTGTTTGTGTTAAAAGCGGCCACCGCATAGTGCCCCGCTTTTGCCCGGTCAAGCAGTTCTTTGTTTGTTACAATACTCATCAATAATGCTCCCTTGGTAGTTTTATAGTAACGCCGGCAAAAAACCGCCGACGAAGGTATCCCCCAAACCGATGGTGGTTACATTTTTTTCAAGAACCTGAAAAGACGGGACACAGAAAACCCTGTCTCCCAGAAGCGCGTGAATTTCCGACGCGAATGTTACACCCTGTTCCTCCGGGGGCAGGGCGCCGGTCGCGGCATAATCACCGGCGGTAAAATTATCCCCAAAGCGGAAACGAGTTGTAGCCATGATTATACCCCCAAGAAGCGCCCTGGTATAGTCAGGGGCAGAGTCGCCGTAAGCCAGCGCCCAATTCCTGGTGTGGAGTACGAGCAGGGGGCATGGAATTATGCCGGCAATATCCCGCAGGGCGGATGCAACGGCGGCGGGGTCGGTCAGCGCAAGAGACTGCCCGAGATACCCCTGTAACTCATCTTCGTTTAAACTGTATATGTTTATGTGTTTTAAGAGATAGCGCCGCACAATATCACTTATTCCCTTTTTGTGAAAACCGGCGTCTTCATAAAAAACGACTGTTCCGGGGGGAAGTCTTTCCATGGCGCGCAAGAGGCCGTTCAGCCTGTTTTCGAGAAGGACCGCATCCTGCATGGTGTTAAATCCCGAAATCAGAAAGACCTTTACATCCTCAAACAGAAGGGGCAGATCGGGGTGAAGTTTCATAAGGGCATTATCCTTATCATTTGTATATATCACTCTGTCCGGCCTGTTTATATTGATATGAATACCATTCGCGTTAATTTCGGTTCCGGCCTGAAACTGGACAATCAGGTGGGGATAAAAACTTGCTTCGGCATTACTGCAAAGCCGGGAACAGTCAGGCGGAAGAAGGCGCTCCACATGTTCATTCATGGTTACCAGATGTACCGCGGAAATATATCCCAGTTTCCGCATAGCAATAGCCGCCCGTACCGCGGTTCCTCCAAGGGTGATTTTCTTTTCAAAGTTACCCGCAAAATCTTCGATAAGAGCCGGAGAGCGAACAAACCGTTCGCCTCCGCGGCCCCATTGCGCAAAACCAAGCAGGGACGCAAGCAAGGCCCTGGGGCTGTCCACCTCAATATCCGGGTCAATCTCCCGGGGGGAAAGATCGTAATCCTTTATCATTCTTTCTATACTTTTGGAGTTCCAGCGGATTTCATAGTCAATATTATCGCCGAATCCCAGAAATATCTTCTCGCCCATGATGTTTTTAATATAGCGGAAAATACCGGTCTAGTCAAGAGAGAACATAAACAAACATTTTTAACGTTTATTCATGTTTTTTTCTTGACACGCCGGAAAATTTGATTTATAATACGATTCAGGGTGAATTTTATCCTGATAAATATCTTTAGAAGGAGTTATCTTATGAAGGAATTAACTATGAAAAAATGTTTTTTTCTCCTGACGATCGGCGTGCTTTCCCTGGCCGTACTCTGGGCCGGCGGAAAGAGTGATACCCAAAAGAGTGACGTGGTAACCATTGAGTTCATTCAATGGTGGGAGCCCGAACTGCCTGCCGGTTCATTCCGGGCAATTATTGACCAGTTTGAGGCCCAAAATCCCGGAATTAAGGTTAAACTGATAAGCGGGCCCTATTCCAACACGCGGGACCAAATTGTTACCGGTGCGGCTACGGGGACCTTGAGCGATGTGGTCGGGCTTGACGGCGCCTGGGTTAACGATCTTGCCAAACAGGGCGCCATTACCGCTTTGGACAGCCTGATGGCTTCTACCGGCTTTGATCCGAATCAGGTTGCGGCGATTATCAAACTTGGCGGTAACAGCTATATGTTTCCGGTTGCTTCTTTTGTATACCCCATATTTATAAACCTGGATCATTTCAGCGCCGCGGGAATTGCCAATCCTCCCCAGAACCGGAGTGAATTTCTACAGGCTGCCCGGAAACTCACCGATCCGGCCCGGAACAGGTACGGCTGGGTTTTGCCCCTTTCCCTTCAAACCCCCAACGGCGTTCAAAATGATATTATGTCATGGGTGTGGGCTACGGGAAAAAGCATGTTGAAAAACGGGCGCCCCGATCTGATCAACCCCGATGTTATCGATGCCTTAAAGTTTGTCGAAACGCTTTATAAGGAAAATTTGATTTCTCCGGGGACCTTCGCAAAACAGGAGCAGGACAAGGTTGAGGAATTTGTAAACGGCAGAATCGGCATGACCATATCGTCATTGGCTCATATCAACATGATCCGCGAGCGGAATCCCAATCTGAAATTCACCATCAGCGCCCTCCCCGCCGCCGACGGTTATACGGGCCGCCGGGGTTTGCCCTACGCGGCCTGGGGTATCGGTATCAGCGACAAGAGTCCGCATAAAGCGGAAGCGTGGAAACTGGTGTCCTATCTGATGAGTCCCGAAGTAAACAGCAAGCTTGTTTCCATCGCTCACGCCTTTCCCGGAAACGTAAACGCGAAGCCGGATTTTGTTGAGTCCGATGAACTTTACGCGAAAGCCTTCGAGATATTCAAGTCCGGTTATCTGGCCAATGAATTTACCGGACTCCCCGTGGCCGAGGAATTGATGCGTATATTTGACGAGGAAATTCAGCTTATGCTCGACGGCAAGCAAACGGCTGAACAGGCGGCCGCCGCCGCCCAAAAGAAGTGGGAAGCGGTTTTCTAAATTACGGTTCCCGGTTTAAGCGGGGAAAACGCGTCCGGCGTGTTTTTTGTGCGGTTTAAACAATAGCGGCTTCTATTCGGGAGCCGCTATACACTCAAAGGGAGAGATTCTGAGGGAATGGAAAAACTGAAAAAGAACAGCCTATATGCGGTAAAGGGCAGAGTTCTTCCTTATATATACCAGATGCCCGTCATGCTGCTCTTGGCTTTATTGATGCTGCTTCCGATTATCATGGTGGTAAGGTATTCTCTCTACGACAACGTTATAATGAATAAAAATCCTGTTTTTACGGGATTAAAGAATTATATTACCGTTATCAAAGACGAGACCTTTAGGATTTCCCTTGCCAATACTTTGTACTTTACTGTTATGAGCGTAATTTTCCATCTGGTTCTTGGCATGATCTTCGCGCTCCTTTTAAATTCAAAGCTTGTACCGCCTGTCCTGAAAGGCCTGTTTCGGGTTTTCTATATAATTCCCTGGGTGTTTACCGCAACTATTATCGCGATAATTTGGCGGCTTATACTGAATCCGAACGGCGTTGTTAATTTCATATTACAATTTACCCGTTTGGTTAATACCAATATTGAGTGGTTTGCCTCTACCGGAACCGCGCTCCATGCGGTAACTTTTGTGAACATTTGGGCCGGGTATCCTTTTTATATGGTCAGTCTCCTGGCAGGGCTTCAGGGTGTACCCGAAGATCTGTATGAGGCCGCGACTATCGATGGGGCGAGTGAATGGCGAAAATTCATAGCCATAAC
>JAITEG010000002.1 GCA_031282145.1 Spirochaetaceae bacterium
AGGAGGTCCAGCAGGGGTACCTCAAAGATCGCCTCTATTCCTCTATAGGTACCTCCCCGGACCATATTGACGGGTCCCGGAAAATCGATAAAGGCCCGGATTTTCGCCGCGGCAATTTCATCCGCTACGGCTTTACCATAAATAGAAGTGACCAGGCCCAGGTATTCCCCTTTGGAGAGGAATTCCCCGGTAGAAACCGGGGCCATGAGGCCGGCAAGATAATCCGCAACCTCCCGGGAGATGAGGGCGAGAATTTTGGGACCGGAATCGCGGTCCAGGGAAAGGGCCAGCCGCCCTCCCGAAGGGGTTTGTTCATATACGATGAAACGGTTCTCCCCCCGGTTTCCCGGAAGAGCCAGAAATTCATCTATCCGGGAGATCTTTATGGGGCCTTCAATAGCGGCGGGACCGGTATTGGTAAAGGAAACCTCAGCGATCCCCGGAGCGGCGGCCATAGAACGGGCTATGGCCGGTCCGTCAATAACCGGACGGTTCCGGGCCGCTTCGGGCCCCAGGGATATGGCGGAAAAAGACCGGATCAAAGCGGACATCCGGCTTTCCAGGGAGGCCCGGAGGGTGAAATCCCCGGAACCATTGACCGCCAGGGAACCGTTAATGGTAGCGGCACAGGAAATAAAAAAGAATTGAAAAATGATCAGGGGCAGGAAAAATTTGATCTTCATGCTATTACTATACGGTATTATAGAAATTTAACCAACCGGGAAGCCAGGTTTTTCTTACAAAAAACGGGTCATGCCCATATTCAGAACAAGGGTTCGTTTTCTTCAGGTATTCGTCACGGGATAGCATTGGTTATACTTAAAGCGTGATCGAGTTGAGCATCCTGCTTCGTTGCTTCATTGACCTGTGCGGGTATTTTATGCCCGAGAGGGGGGGATATGCCTATGCGTTCATAACAATTTCCCTGGGTATCTGTTACTTTCTGGACGGATACTGAATAGATCCAGCCGTTGATCAACGGACGTTCTAGGGACAGGGAAAAAGCGCCGTTTGTCGTTGACCCGGTATGGGTAATATGCGTCTGGGTGCGCAAAGCCAGGGTAAACCATTCCCCGCCGGAGATGGTTTGGGCGTTTGTTATCAGTACGACCGGATTGGTGTACCGCCTTCTGGCGGGTATAACCTTGTGGGTTACGGGAGAAGAAAAATCCTGCCTTCCGGGGCCGTTTTTGGTGCGTACCTCTATATAGTCTTTTTCTTCGGCAGCGAAACGGCCTGCGATATAATCTACGTTTGACTGAAGCCCGCCCTGGTTGCCGCGGATGTCCAGTATGATCGCCTTTGTTCCCGACAGCGTATTGATGATATCGTCTATTGCCCGTGTCCAATCCTGACTTTGGGCGGTTCCGGTATTACCCTTCGCAAAACCGGAAATGTGTATATATCCCACATTAGGCGATGAAGTGAACTTCCCATACCAAAACATACTCTCCCCGGTGGAAGCGCCGCCGCTGCTGAGTTTGCTTTTAATGACATTCAGGCTGAAGGGCTCTATACCGGAGGTATCAAATCTGCCGCCGGAATTAAAATACGCAAAGGGGGACATTAAATACACATGGGGGTCATGTAATTCACCCAACAAGCCGGAGCATACATCGAAAAGTTCCTGTTCGCCCATCCCGGGATAAATCTGTGAAGCATACTTAGTATACATTGCGTTCCATTCTATGCCTTTTACCTCCATGAGCGCATAGGTCTCATTAAAGTCTTTCCATATAATGTCGAATATCCCTCGGGGAGAATCATCAGGATCGGGCCCCAGAAAAATCCCGCAGGATGCCGGTAGAACGAAAAGGATCACCGCGTTTATGATTATCAACATTTTCCCAACGCATTTCATGGGTTACTCCTATAAAGAAGCGGCGGCATCGCCGCTGACGTTCAATCGGACACTAATCCGAAGGGTTAATGATTACTAAAAGGTAAAGGCTACTCCACCACTCAGTCGTAACAACGCGTCAATTCTCGGCCGGGGGAAATTAATCCGGGAAATCTCAAAACCCAACCCGGTATACAAGTTGATCAATGTGGTAACTTTATGCTGATATTTCAGATCCCCGAAAAAGGCCCAATAGTTATGAAGGCTGACAACGCGGCCCAGGGTAATAATTTTCATTGGACTTTCTGACGAATATTTGATAAGCGCTTCGTCTGCCCCGGCATATGCGGGACGTACCGCATACCCGAAAAAGGGAAGCCCTGCCGAAAAGATAAAAACATTTTCCTCGTTTATAATCCATTTTTGAGTTGCGTGTATGTCCAACGACGCCAGCACGGTAATGCTGGGATAATGGGCAAATTGTAAATACGTGTCGGCGCGGAACGCCCCTCCGAGAAAACCGGGAAAGGTTAGATTGCCCCACAGCCGGTAATCCAGCGCATACTCCAGATAACCCCTTATCGCAAGATGCCGGGGAAGATAGGCCCAATAATAGGGTTCCCCTTTTTGAGGATCATAATCCTGCGCCAATACCGCTTTCGCCGGGTTTTTCATTTCAGAATTCCCCACAAAAAAACCGATGTTCAGGGAATGAAAAAATTTGTCCTTTTCAATGTTACCATCCACAAGAAACGTTAAGGTATTAAGGTATCTATTTATCGGTGAATAGGTCTCTTCTCTATATCCGGAAAAGGTATATCCTAAACTGGCTCCTACACGAAAAGGTTTCTCCCGGGTTTGCGCCATCGTATAACCAATAATAATCATTACTAATATGATAATAATAAGTTTTTTTTTCATTTTCACCCCTGGTAAATATATTGCCTCTCCCTATTTTTGTCAACGAAGAATTTTATGCGCGGCTCCCAAGAGACCGGTTTTATTCGTACTGAGGGTTTAATACCCTCTGCACGCTTTCACATGCGAACTTCAGGGCGATGTTGTTGATTTGTGCGCTAAAGACTGGGGCTGTTCTAAAACGTCAGGTTTTGGGACAGTCTTGGCTGATAATCGTGATAAAAACATCCGTCAATACCGGATCAAACTGCGTCCCCTTGCCATCCTGAATAATTTTCACCGCCTCCGTATGGGAGAACGCCTTCTTGTAAGGCCGCTCCGAGACAAGGGCATCGTACACATCCGCCAGGGCCAT
>JAITEG010000012.1 GCA_031282145.1 Spirochaetaceae bacterium
CGCCTTGTTTTCTTTCCGCAGCCGGAAAAGCTCCTCGTCCCGCGGCCGTCCGTGTCCGGGGAATGCCGGCAGCCGGTCGTTCGCCGCCGCCTTTGACCGCTGTATCCACCGGTACAATACGTTTTCGTTGATGCCCAAGTCCCGGGCGATCTGGCTTACCGGCTTCTCATGCTTTTCAGCCAGCCCTACCGCCTCAGCTTTGAACTCCCGGGTGTACACCCGCCGTTCGTTGTTCTTCTTTCCCATCTTCTTCTCCTTCTGGTTATATCACTCTCTTATCTTTTTCTCTACCTGATGGGGTAAGGTCCAAACCATATTGCAGATCGTATAAAAGATGGCAGCGGTGATTTTTATTTATCCGGTTTGATACCAGCATTATTAAATGAAAGAACATGGAATTTAGGAAGACAATCCAAAAAGGCATTGCCGAAACTTAAAGACATAGGGGATAAATCAGCGCATAGCCGGAGATATATTGCCCTGCGGACAGATATAGATAAAATTCAGCCGCATCTTAGAGATGTCATTCAAGAACTTGTGAGTATAGCAGGGTTAAAAAACAAAGATGCCTAAAGAGGATTTTCATATAACAAAAAAAGAACAAATAAAGGAGCCTTCCCATGCCCAAGCCTAAAAAACCCGCAAACGCCAGTAACCTCAAGGATATAAACGCCTGTCTCTTCACTCCTCACTCTTTCTTCTCACCCCACTCCCCACTCTTTTCTCACCTTCCCACTTTCCAGATGGCGAGCTTGATTTCCACATACTTGAGGACCTCGATGAGAAACCAGCCTATCCAGCCGAGGATCACCATGCAGACCATCATTTCGGGGATGACGAAGTAGTCTTTGGCCTGACCCAGCAGGTAACCAATGCCCATGCGGCCGCCGTAGGATTCACCGATGAGGAGCATCACCAGGCCCATGGCGACCCCGGTTTTGAGGCTCATGATGATGGAACCGAAGGCATGCCAGAAGTAGACTTTGCGCAGCAGGGTAAACTCACTGGCGCCAAAAACCCTGGCCGAGGCGAGGTAACGGGGATCGGTATCCTTGATACCCTGGTAGGTGTTAAAAAGCACGGGATAAAAAATACCGATAAACATAAGAAAAATGTGCATCTTCGAACCGATACCGAAAAGGATGATGGTCATGGGAACCCAGGCGGGAGGAGGAATAGGGGACAAAAGCTGCCAAAGGGGCAGGATGAAGGCGCGGATCTTGAGGTTCCAGCCCATGAGGAGGCCGATGGGAACCGCCAGGACCACCGCAATGCCAAAGGCGGTAAAAAAACGGCCCATACTGTAACCGATGTGCAGAACCAGATTTTTGTGCCACAGCATGAAAACGAACCGCTGAGCCACGACGCTCAAGGGCGGCAGGAGACTTTCGGGGATGATTTTCCACCGGGGAAGAAATTCCCAGAGGAGGAGTATGGGAACCAGGATCGAAAGAAATTCCAGAGAGAAAAAATTGCCCAGAGAATTTTTGAGGAAGCCCCCAAGCTCCTGTAAAACCCTGCGCCAGCCTCTGGTCTCGTAGGTGTCGGTTGTATTCATTGTTCCCCGCCATATTTCCTATTGATTTGATGGGAATAATAATATAGTAAGCCTGTGGGTTTAGTCAAGGGAAATAAGACGAAAGCAGGGTTGTTTTCAAAAGATAATCCGGTATCTCGTCTCCTGTTAATGCATTAAGCCCCGGATACCTTGAACTTTGACACTTCCTCAACAAGGGTGTTGATAGTGGCCTTGTTTCTTTCGCTGATCTCGTTAATGTGGATAACCGTGCCGTTGATCTGATCCGAACCTGAGGATATTTCGCTTATCCCTTCGTCAATTCCCCGGGTTAGTCCCTCAAGATTATTGCTTTTCCGTAATACCTCCTGACACTCCGCCGTCATGTCCTCCGATGCCCGGTAAACCTCCCCGGTAACCTCATTTAAGCGGGATATGGCTTCCAAAATATTTTTGCCGCCGCTTTCCTGTTCCTCCATGGCGGAACGAATTCCCGCTTCCTGTTCGGACACGGTTTTGACTTCCTGTTCGATGAGTTCAAACTGCTTGAGAACACCCCCGGTTGATCGGGCTATGGAACTGATTGATTCTTTAATGTTTTTAAGTACACCCCCGGTGGTCTTTGATTGTTCCGCCGCGGATTCCGCCAGTTTCCGTATTTCATCGGCGACGACGGCAAATCCCTTTCCCGCTTCTCCCGCGTGAGCCGCTTCTATCGCGGCGTTCATGGATAACAGGTTTGTCTGGCTCGAAATATTTTCCATGACCGCGTTAATTTCCAGAAGTCCCTCCGAATCCCTGGCTATTTTCTGAATGTCCTCGGAAACATTTTGTAAATCCGTTTTGCCGGCCTCTGAAGATTTCGTCAGTGATTTAACGTTCCCGGTATTTTTTACAAGCGTTTCGGTCACCGAATGAATATTTGCGAACATCTGTTCAATCGCGGCGGAAGACTGGGAAACGCTTTCAGACTGAACCGTAATATGATCATGAAGGTTATTGCCCCTAGCCAGGATCCGGTCTATGGCTTCACCCGATTCCTTTACCACGTTGGATTGATTCTTCACCTGTTCCTTAATACCCTGAATATTGGAGGCTATCTGATTGACTTCCGAGGCGGTTTCGTTCATGTGGACGGAAAGATCGATCCCCGTATCTGAAAGCTGGGCGGCCTGCATCTTGATAACGCTTATCAACTCTTTCATTTTATCAAAGGTCAAATTAAAAAATTCCGCCAGCCTGCCGATCTCATCACTACGGCGGATGGTAATCCGTTTTGTCAAATCCCATTCCAAGGCGATTTCTTTAAGAACACTCTCCATTCCTCCCAGAGGTTTAAGAGTACTTCTAATGAAGATATTGATGATAATAAAAATCAAAAGGATTACAAACATGGTCAAAAGGAAAACCGCGGTCATGGGCGACGATAAAAACATTGAAGGGGTAATCGGCGTAAAAGCCGTGATATACCAATCAAGGAGGGGCACTCTGCCGACCGCTATTTCCTTATTGCCGGACATAAAGGTGGTAATCTTGGTATCATCAAGGCTTTCGGTGATGGAAAGAATCGCATTCCCTTCCGCGCCCAGAAAATTGTCAAGCGAAACCTTGTCGATCAGCAACTGATTATCCGGCGCCCCGGTTATTTCTCCTTGCCGGTTAAACAGGTAAAGGCTCATACCGCCGCTTACATCCACATAGAGGGACTCGATGAATCCGGTAAGCTCTATGCCGGTTCCCACTATACCGACGGCCTGCCGTTGAAAAAATACCGGCGCGTTTATCCAGAGCATGGTTTTTTTAAGATTGTCGTTATAGTTAATGTTGAAATTGAAACGCTCGGTCTCGTACAAGGTCATGTTGTACCAGTACTCATCTGGATTATCGGGATCAAGGGTATACGCATAGGCATCGTCAGAATAGAACCGCCTGTCCTTGTCATTTATCCAAAAAACCGTGTTCCCCTTGAAGGCGCTGCGGTATCCGGCGATTTCGCCAAAGGCAAGCCGTTCCAATTCAGGGTCTTCAGGCTGCAGAAAATAACTCTGGATAAGCGGGGAGTCCGCCATTTTAAGGGCAATGGCTATTTCAGAATTAACGGATGCCTCCAACTTGAGCCTGCTCGTTTCAAGCAGGCGGGTCAATTCCTGAGCGGCGTTTCTTCGGACCATCTGCTGCATGGAAAGGAAAAAAGCACCCGAGCCCGCTCCCGCGATAACCAGAAAAAAGAGAACGGAAAAAACAAAAAACCGCCGCGTGATTGAAACCTGCCTATCCGGATTTTTTTTCATGTTATGCTCCTGTAGCTTTTTATGGCACTATACATCATAAGAATATTTTTGGTCAACCTTGGGGTTCTTTTCAATTTCAGGTTTATTTTGGGAAGGAGCGCCGGGCGTGTGGGCGTTTAGCCCGCGAAAACGTCATTGTGGGGGAACGAAAGCCCCTCCGGCGCCGTGGAAGGGAGCGCCGCGTCGCTTATGGGGTAAGTGAACAAAAAAACTCCGGTAAAGGGCCAAAGTTAACAGTGAGGAGTGAGAGAGGGCTGTTGTGAACACGCAACGAACAAACATCATCGCCCTTCTAACTCCTCACTTCTCACTTCTCTTACCAAGTAATGCCCTTAAACTCCGGCGCAAAAAGCGCGTCCCCGGGGTTTTGTTCGATGGTTCCCTGACGGACCAGGGCTTCAGCATAGCCTTTCAACTGTTCCGTGGCAAGTTGGGTGGTAAAACCCAGTTTTGGGTTACTGTTGATGATAGCCTGGCGATCAACGGACACGTACTTCGCGGCAATGTCCACAATATCGGCGGCCACCGGGTTTGCCAGGATAAGCTCGTCGGCCTCGGCAATAGCCTCAATAAAGACCCGGGCGTCCCCCAAACGGCCGGCGATGAAGTCCTTGTTGGCGTTGATGGTCCGGCAGGGCGGATTCTCTCCGGCAAGGTTGGGATCGATTTTACCGTCGCCATCGGCATCGGAACCGCCGTTAAAGAGGGTTTTGTACCGGGGCCGTCCTTGGGCGTCTTTGGCAAGGAGGGCCAGGGCCACAAAGGGCTCTTCCAGAATGGCGCCCTTCACCTGACCCGCGTCCAGGGCGGCGATGGCCGCGCCGGGGGCCAGGGTTACCAGCTCAAAATCGGTGTTATACTGATTCCGCAGGGCGTCCCTGATGAGAATCACCGCGCAGCAGGTAGTGGAAAGCCCGGCGATTTGTTGACCCTTGAGGTCCGCGGGGGTTTTGTACGGGGCATTAACCGGGACTACCAGCACCGAGGTACAGGGAATTTTCACCTGACCGATAATGGTGATGTTCTGTCCCCGGGCAATGGGGGTAATGACCCCGGTGGGGCAGTTAAAGACGATATCCGCTTCCCCGCCGACCACCGCCGCAACCCCGGAACTAGTCTGCTGGATCTCAACTTCCAGCCCCCGTTTGGCAAAAAGTCCTTTTTCATATGCCACGTAGAGGTTGAGATGATGGGTAGAATTGGCATCCGCCACGATCACCTTTTTACCCGACAAGGCCGGACCTGACTGCAGGACGGCGGGAGCCGGCTGCTGGACCGCAGGAGCCGGGGTTTCATCCTTTTTTGCCCCGGCCCAGAGGACGGTAGAAAAAGCCATAAGCGCCAAAAACATACAACATGTTTTTTTCATGGAATCCTCCTGTAAATTCCTATTATATTGATAGGTATAATAATATATTAATACTATCGATTTAGTCAAGACTATTTTTAAAAAAATAGAAAGAGGTTCTAAAAAACCCGGTTGAATTTCCGGAACTTCCTCAAATAAAGTGGCGGATGCTTTTTTCTTCCTGAAAACCGTTTATTTTAGCCAGGGCATAGGCGGCAAAGGACATGATCATCACATCCAGAAAGGTTCCCACCGCGATCAAATAAAACGCCACAGGCTTGAGGATCAGGTACCCCGCTTCAAACCCCCGGCCGTACCCCATGGACAAAATTGCTAACGCGATATATGCCCCGGTTCCGGGATGTTGAAACAAGACAAAGGAGATGAAGAGGGCTCGAATTCCTATGGAAAAAAAGTCCGCCAGGGTAATCCCCAGGCTGGAATAGGATTTAATGATCACCATAAAGGCGATGGTCGCTACCATGGCGCTTCCCGCCCTGCCAACAATGGCAAACAGGGTCACCGTGACGGTATTGGAGCGCCGGCGCGCCCCCAGGTTCTCCTTGGCGTGCCGCAGCATTACCGGCATGGTAAAATTAATATCCCCGGAAAAAAAGGCGGCC
>JAITEG010000167.1 GCA_031282145.1 Spirochaetaceae bacterium
GCGCCTCGTCCGGCGTTACTTCAACACCGAAAACTACCTGGCCGGCATTCTGCTGCCCGAGGATCGCTGACGCGCTCTGCGGAGTTTGTTGCGCTTCGCGCGCAAAACCTCCAAAAAGCGCCGGCCGGGTAAAACCGGCCGGCGGCTAACAAGGGTAACCCGAATTAAATAATATTTTTCAGCACAATGGTCTTGGTCCGGGTCACTTCATCAAAGGTGGACAAGACCCCTTCGGTCCCGATACCGGAATATTTGTAGCCGCCGAAGGGCATTTCGAAGCTGCGGAAGAAGCTCGCGCCGTTGATGATCACCCCGCCGCATTCGAGCCGGGCCGCGGTCTGCCAGGCGGTCTTAATGTCCGCGGTAAAGATACAGCCGCAAAGCCCAAACTTGGAAGCGTTGGCAATCTCCACGGCCTCTTCCAAGGTTTCAAAACCGATAATCGGCACCACCGGGCCGAAAATTTCCATATCCCGGGCCACATCCGCGGTTTTGGGAACCTCCGTGATGACCGTGGGTTCATAGAAGGCGCCGTTCCGCTTGCCCCCCAGAATGATTTTGCCCCCCTGGGATACGGTGAGGTTCACCTGGCGCTCCACCTCAATGGCGGCCTTCTCGCTGATGAGGCAGCCGATCTCCGTGGCATCATCCGCCGGATCCCCGGTCTTGATCTTTTTGATCCGCTCCACCACTTTGGACGCGAAGGCTTCCTTAAGGCTGTTGTGAATGAGGAAGCGTTTGGAAGCGCAGCATACCTGGCCGGTGTTGTACATCCTGCCCCAGATCACCTCCTCAGCCGCCAGATCCAGGTCCGCGTCTTTCCACACGATAAAGGCGTCATTCCCCCCCAATTCCAGGGCGATATGGGCCAGGTGGCTTGCGGCGTTTTTGTAGGTCTCGATCCCCACCTCGGTGGAACCGGTTAGGGTAATGGCGTGAACCTCCGGGTTTTTGCAGAGCCAGCTGCCAACCTGGGAACCCCGGCCGGTAACGATCTCGATGGCCCCGTCGGTAACGCCGGCCTTGACCAGGAGTTCCGTCAGCATACAGAGGGTCAGGGGATTATCCGTGGAGGGCTTCACGATGGCGGCGTTCCCCGCCAGCAGGGTGGGCGCCACTTTTTGATCGAAAAGGTCGCAGGGGAAATTAAAGGGAATGACACAGGCCACTACGCCGATGGGCTCCCGCAGGGTGAAGAGGACGTGGTGTTCCTGGTTTTTCTCCTGGCCCGCGGGGATAATTTCACCGTAGAGGTGTTTTGCCCGTTCCACAAAGCCCTTAAAGGCAATGGGGATATTGGCTATTTCCCCCCGGGCCTCGGTGATGGGCTTGCCGGTTTCGTCCGAAAGGGTTCTGGCGAGTTTCTCCTTGTTTTCTTCCACCAGGGCGACAAATTTGAGGAGTATGTCCCCCTTTTCATGGACCGGGACCTCCGCCCACTTTTTCTGTCCTTCCCTGGCCTTTTCTACCGCCAGTTTGACGTCCGCTTCGGTGGCTGCCGGAACCGTATCAATAACTTTACCGTTTGCCGGATTGGTTACCTCAATGACCGCCCCGTTGGAGGCATTCACCGCTTTTCCGCCAATGATCATCTTCATTTTTTTTTCTCCTTGACAATTGAACTATTTGAGGCGGTTTCAGAAACAAAACCGCCCCGCTTAACACCCTACCGGGCAAACCCCGTATAGGACAGCATGAGGCCGCCGGTGGTATTGTTCCCGTCATCCTCATAACCGTATTCTCCAAAAGTAAATTCCATGATGAAGGGCACGTCCCCCGCGGCCGCCTTTACCCCCGCGACCAGTTCTTCGATCCTGCCGCCGATACCGGCCCGCCGGCCGCCGCAATGGACCAGGTGGAACGCCGCCGGAGGGGCTTTCATTTTCTTTTTGAGCGCCTCCAGGGTGCTGGCGCCCGAGGAGATGAGTTCGTCTACCGATCCCGCCATGCGGATCACCGCGGTTTTTTCCGCCAGGTTCGCGCCGATATTCATGGAATAATCGTCGTTCCCGTTCATGGGGTGGCGGATGGCGGTGAGATCCCCCAGCCGGTCCTTAATCCCCAGGGGCGAAGTAATGGTATAGACCAGGAGCTTGCCGCCTTTAAGGGTTTCAACATCCACCCCGGCCCATTCGGCATAACGCTTGAGGGCCGGCTTGCCGTCAATTTCCTCGAGGACCCGGTTGTCCCGAACCTTGGTGATGATCCCCACATCTCCGGTCTCCCGGTAGGCGCCGGTAAAGAGGTTCGTTACCGGTTGTTCGGCATAGAAAAAGGCCAGAGTTATGCCGTCGGCAAAGACCTTTTGATTGGCAAAGAGTTTCCATTCGCCAGCAATGGCGTTGTCCGCAGCGCTGCCTCCGAAAAAGGGTTTCCGCCCAATCACCTCGGTCACGCCCTTGAGAAAGAATTCCTCCTCCCCCGGAGGGGCGGCCATATAGAAGTAGTCGGGGGGACAGGTTTTCCCCGCGCTCTTGAGGGCTTCCAGGGCCGCGAGCCTTCCGGTCTCCCGGGCGCAATCGCCCTTGGGCTTCCCGGCAACCCCCACGGTTACGTCGTTCCCCGCCAGGGCCAAAATGCCCACAAAGCCCTTATCCCCGGAGATAAAGCCCTCGGGGGTAATAACGCCGGTAAAGGAGGTGTTCCCCAATACCGGAACACCCGGCAATTCCTCGTTGATCCCCGCAAGCATCGCTTCCAGATCATAGGCAACGCTGGCATAGGCAAAGGCTATTTTTATATCGGCAAGCCCTTTCTTAACTTTCCCCGCCGCTTCTCTCCCCGCCGCTTTGGGATCAGAAGCAACACTGGAACCGGTATTACTTTTCATCATACACCTCCTGAAAGAATTATCACGAAACCCATGGTTCGTGATAAAACAATGATAAATCCGCTTCTTTCATCTGTAAAGTACGCACTATTTTGTACCATAGTTACTTATTTGTTACCGCAGATAGAGGAATTCTTGCATGGCAGGGGCTGTTTTTATTTTAATTTGATCGCGGATTCCTTAATCTGGACCTTTTCATAGTAGTACCGCATATTTTCTTTTCCCCAGCGGTAAATATCGTTTACGATGGGTAACAGGGTTTGCCCCAGATCCGTTAGGTAATACTCCACCTTGGGGGGCACCACCGGATAGATATTCCGGGAAATAATGCCGTCCTGTTCAAGTTCCCGAAGTTGTTTGGTCAAGATACGGTTGCTAATCCCGCTAAAAAGCTTGAACAACTCTCCAAATCTGAGGGGGCCCTCATTTCCTAAATGCCAAATAATAACCGCTTTGTATTTACCGCTGATAATAGACATGGTTAATTCTTTTTCGCAGGTAAATTCGTGGTTTTTGAACTTACGTTCAATTTCGGCCCGCAAATGAATTGGCAAATCTTCCCCCTTGGGCGGTCCCGGAAGCAATACCGGAATAGTATACCCCCCTATAGCGGATAATACAATATGCCGGTCCGCCCATGTCGGTCCACCCATAGAGCAAGTCCCCAGGGGAAAACAACAAAATTTACCGGTTCGGCTCAATTTTCTCTTGCTTTTTTTTCATGAGGTGGTATAATAAAAGTCGTAGCCATCATCTACTTTAGGGCGAATATTATCGACCCTGTTAATTCGGGTGTATGGCCGGATTATTGGCCCCCTCATTCCCGTCCCAGAGAGAGGGGGCCTTCTTTTGTCCTGGTGAAAAAAAAGAAACTTTAGGTTATCATCGGTTCATGCTGTTTACCATCACCTATACCGGCAAAGATCCCGCGGATCTGGGGTATCTGCTTCACAAGAACCCTGCCCGGCCGCAGACTGCGGAAGTGAGTTTTGGGCGGATTCATCTGTTTTACCCCGAAACCGGGCCTGAGCGCTGTACCGCCGCGCTGCTTCTGGATATCGATCCCCTTTCTCCGGCCCGGAACGGGGGGGACGCCAAATCAAAGGGGCTATTTGACTATGTGAATGACCGGCCCTACGTGTGTTCGTCTTTTATGAGTACCGCCATAGCCCGCGTATACGGAACCGCTATGTCCGGAAGATGTGTTCACCGGCAGGAACTGGCGGATACTCCTTTGGACTTAAGCGCGGGCCTGTTCATGCTTCCCTGCCGGGGTGGAGGGGCCTCACCGGAGGCGCTCTTTGCGCCCCTGGGTTACGAGGTGGGGAAAGAGAAAACGGCTTTGGATGAGCAATTTCCCGAATGGGGAAACAGTCCCTACATCAACCTCACTATCCGGGGGAAGGTACGGCTGCGGGATTTGCTCAACCATATTTATGTGCTTATTCCGGTTTTTGACCAGCAGAAGCACTATTGGATAGGGGAAGACGAGGTAGACAAGCTCCTCGACCACGGCAAAGGCTGGCTTAAGGATCATCCGCAAAAAGTCCTTATCGCCCGCCGCTATTTCAAGAACCTGCAGGTCCTGACCCACGCCGCCCTTGACCGGCTGGAGGGGGCCTTACCGGTTGAGGAAAAAAGCAATGCCGCCGCGCTTGAGGGGGACGAACAAGCTGCCGAGGCGAGTCCAAGACTGAATATGCTGCGGCTGGAAGGGGTAATAAGGGCGATAAAACAAAGCGGCGCCCAATCGGTGATTGACCTCGGCTGCGGTGATGGGAATCTACTGCGGCTTTTGGTGAAAGAAGCGGCCTTTACCCGCGTCACCGGCGTTGACGTTTCTTCGTCTGTTCTGATACACGCCCGAAAAAAAATACTGACGAATCAACAACCTCGCCCTGAAGGGCGAGGTATGTTGTTCTCGAAAGGTGGTTGCACTCAGGGGTTTAATACCTTTTTAACCGCCCTGAAGGGCGGGGTATCAAACCCCTTCGGCACGAAT
>JAITEG010000214.1 GCA_031282145.1 Spirochaetaceae bacterium
ATCATGCTTCCCTTCTTTAACGGGGAACGGATGCCCGAACTGCCGGAGGCCCGGGGATGTATCGGCGGGTTAACCATAAAAAACTTCACCCGGCCTAACTGTATCCGCGCCGGCGCGGAGGCGGTGGCCTTCGGTATCCGCTGGGGTTGTGATTTACTGCGGGAAAAGGGCGTTTCCTTTCACCAGCTCAGGCTCGTGGGAGGGGGCAGCAACAGCGCCCCCTGGCGGCAGATCATCGCCGACGTGTTTGACGCGGAAGTCGTGGGGGTCCAGGGCAAGGAGGCCGGGGCCCTCGGCGGGATTATCCAGGCCATGAGTGTCTGCAAGGAAGGTTCGGTACCGGAACTGTGCGGGAAACATATCATATTAAACGAGCAAAAACGCGCCCGGCCGGACCGGGAAAACGTTAAACAATACCAGGGGATATACCAGGCGTATCTTGATTTACGGAAAGAAGTATATCACCGGTAAAACGCGGAGCCGCATAGAAATACCGGTCCGGTTTTTTCTATGCGGTTTCGCCTGTTCCAAAAACTGAAGTTTCAACTGCAATTCCTAAGGCGGTCCGCTTCTTTATAGTCCCTCTTTTCCCAGAACTTCCGGCCGGGAACAAGTACTTTTTACCGGGTAGTATACCCCCGAGCGGGAAGCGTCATGGATACCGTGCATCACTTCCAGGACGTGATTGGTCAGCTCCCCGGAAGCGCGGTGGAGCCGCCCTTCGGTAATGGCGGCGGCCATATCGGTGATTCCCAAGCCCCGGCTGTTTTCGGCGTAGTCCCCCAAAAGGGGTATCTGCGACCAGGCCTCCTCCCGGAAGCGGCTTACCAATACGGGGCCGCCGAAGGTGTTGGGATCAGGTGCCCGGAGGGTCCCTTCACTGCCGTATATCTCGATAAAGGGCAGGGTGTGGGAGTACACGTCAAAGCTCGTGATCAGGGTGCCCACCGCGCCGGAGGTAAAATCCAGCGTCGCGGCGATATGGGTGGGAACGTCCACGGTGATAACTTTGCCCCGCTGGGGCTCACTGGTGACGGTCCGCTGCTTAAATCCCTGCTTGGCGGAACCGGAAACCCGGACGATGGGGCCGAGGAGGTTCACCAGGGCGGTGAGATAATAGGGACCCATGTCAAAGAGGGGGCCGCCACCGGTTTTATAATAAAATTCCGGGTCCGGATGCCAATGCTCATGGCCATGGTTCATCATAAAGGCGGTGGCGGCAATGGGCCTTCCTATCCAGCCGTCGTCGATGAGTTTGCGGCAGGTTTGGATCCCCGCCCCCAGAAAGGTGTCCGGGGCGCCCCCCACCCGTACCTTACGGGCCGCGGCAAGGCCGAGCAGATCCGCCGCTTCTTCCCGGGTAACGCAGAGGGGTTTTTCGTTATACACATGCTTCCCCGCCTCAATCGCTTTTTTGGCAACCCCATAATGATGTTGGGGCTGGGTAATATTGAGGACTATATCCACATCGGGACTACGGATAAGGGTTTCGGCATCCGGTATAAAGGGAATATGGTATTCCGCCTGGACCGCTTCCCCCCGCTCCCGGATAAGATCCGTCACCGCGGTAAGGCGAACCCGGCTGCCGAAAAGGCCGGTGAGATTTTGCAGATAAATGCCACTGATCTTCCCGAGCCCCACGATACCAACGCGCTGCTTTTCCATATTAATACATCCCCCGGTCACTTTTGAATTCCTCCGCGGAAAGGCCCTGCTCCAGGGCGCGGCGCTTCCCCGCCGCGGCCCAAAGGAGCCCCCGCTTCATCAGTTCCCAGGCCGGAGGGATATCAAAGATATCGTTGTGATGGCCCAGGGCATTATAGAAAACTCTTCCATGCCCCCAACGTTTGATCCACACCTGGGGCACGTCAACCGCCCCGTTGGTAGCATGGTACCATTTCACGGTGGGAAACCGGGTCGTGGCCAGGACCTCAATGGCGGGATCCACCTGGAGGTAATACTGTTCCGACACCACGTCAAAGTCCTCGATACCTTCGGTCAGGGGATGGGACCGGGACCGGATATTGATACGGTAGGGGACGCCATCGGAACCGGGATGGCTCACCCAGTTGGCACCGGTCATAAATTGATAGGCTACCGCGGTCCTAAAGGCGTCGCACATCCCCCCATGGCATCCGGCAAGCCCCACCCCGGAACCGACTGCTTCCAGCAAAGGTTCAAAGGTCTCCCCGGGGAGATCCGCCCCCATGGTCCATACCGGAATAAAAAGATCCAGGGCCATAAGCCGGTCTTTATCAAGTAATACCTCCACAGACTCGGCGACGGACACCCCAAAACCCTCTGATTCCAGATAAGTCTTGAACCGTTCGGTGATGAGTTTTGGCTCATGACCATCCCAACCGCCGCATAAGATCAATACTTCTCCGCTCATATTTCCCTTCCCGTTAAATTGTTATTCCCTTTATTTCGGCAAAAACGCCACATTGATACCGGAATAATCATTATCCACCTTAAGCTCATCCAGGATCTGGGAGATCTGTCCCCGGTGATGGATCCCATGGGCAATAAGCTGCTGCAGCATGAAGAACAGGGGCACCGACGGGGGATTCCCCTCGTACCAGTCGAGCTTTATGGGGGTATTGAGCTCCTCATCCGTGAGGGCCCTCGCAAAATCAATGGTCCCCCGGTCGGCGGCCTCAAAACAGGGCCCCAGGCTTTTCCATTGGGCTTCCGTAAGGGGGCCCTTGGGGAAGCTCTCCTTCCCAATGGGGGCAGGATAGTCCAGGGCCTTTGCCGCGGCGGAACCTTCCTTCAACGCGCCCTTGAAAAGGGAATGGAAAAAGAGGGTTCCCCCCAGGAGGTGCAGGACAAGGCCGGAAAGGCTGCCGTAGAAACTTCCCCGCTCCTTTTCCCGATCCTCATTGGATAGACCGTCCAGAATGGTATACACGCAGCTATCCGCTTCCCGCATATATTCCGCAAAGGTAACAAACCACGCTTTCATAATCATCTTCTCCCTTGTAGGCTTCTCTAGAATTCGCTTTTTGGGGACGACAAGCCCCTATTTTAAAAAGAACCGGAGAATAAAAATCACAAATAATACCCAGGTTATTACGGAAACATCCTTCATTTTCCCGGTGGCGGTCTTAAGAACCACATACGAAAGGACCCCGTAAACAATGCCTTCGGCAATACTGTAGGCAAAGGGCATCATCACGATGGCCAGGAACGCGGGAATCCCCTCGGTGGGATCGGTAAAATCAATGGAGGTAACTGCCCGCATCATGAGGAAGCCCACCACAATCAAGGCCGGGGCGGTGGCGGCGCTGGGGATGAGGAGGAACAAGGGGGAAAGGAAGATCGCCAGGAAAAAGAGGATACCCGTCACCAGGGCGGAAAAACCGGTTCTTCCCCCCGCGGCAACCCCGGCGGTACTTTCCACATAACTGGTGACCGTGGAAGTCCCCAGGGCGGCCCCGGCCACGGTCCCAATGGCGTCGGCCAGGAGGGCCTGTTTGACCCGGGGAATCTCACCGTTCTTGCCGATGAGTCCCGCCTGGGTGGTTACCCCCACTAGGGTCCCCACGGTATCAAAAATATCCACAAACAGGAAGGTAAAAAACACGGTGAAAAACTTAAAGCTCAAGACCGCGGAAAAATCAAATTGGAAAAAGAGGGGGACCTTGGGCAAAAAGTCATTGGCGGTCCAGCCTTGACCGATGCTGGTAACCCCCAGGGGAATACCGATTATGGTAGTAGCCAGAATTCCAATGAGGATGGCGCCGGGAACGGACAAGGCATAGAGAACGATGATGATGAGGAGACCGAGGAGGGCGAGGAACGGACTATGGCCCGAGAGGTCCCCAAGGCCGATAATGGTACCCGCATCGTTCACCACAATACCGGCATTGGAAAAGCCGATCAGGGCGATAAAAAGACCGATCCCCACAGCCACCGCTTTTTTCAGGTTGTTCGGAATGGCTTTGATGATCGCTTCCCGGACGTTAAAAAGGGAAAGGATGATAAAAAGGATCCCCTCAAGAAAGACCGCCGTCAGGGCTATCTGCCAACTATAGCCCATGCCAAATACCACCGTATAGGTAAAAAAGGCGTTCAGCCCCATGCCGGGAGCCAGGGCCACCGGCAGATTCGCCGTAAAGGCCATGACCAGGGTGGCGATCCCCGATGCGATAGCGGTGGCGGCGAAAACCCCGTCCTTACTCATACCCTCAATCGAACCGAGCATCCCGGGATTGACCGCCAGGATATACGCCATGGTTAGAAAAGTGGTAAGCCCCGCCAAAATCTCCCGGCGGACCGTGGTTCCGTGCTCCTGCAATTTAAAGAGCTTTTCCATAGATTCCTCCTTCAATAGTGGGAATACAACCCGGGGACTCCAAGCCCAGGGGATGTTTATCTAAAACTGGGATGATAATACTACGAAGCATGATTATACTCAATGCCGTCGGGTCGTTTTTTCAAAATCCGGTTAATTTTGAAACAAGCCCGCGGAATCAGCGCGTTTTCTTGCGGTACCGGCCCTCATTCGGCTATAATTGGAATAAACAATAAAAAACGCACCCCCCCATGGGGGCGGTGAGGAGTATGCCATGATCATAGAAAATCTGCGCGAGAACTGGAAAATGAAGAAAATCGGGGAAACGGAAAGCTTAAACGCCAAAGTGCCGGGGTCGGTGTATAACGACCTCCTCCTCAACAAGAAGATGGAAGACCCCTTTTGGCGGGACAACGAGGATACGGCCCTGGCAATAATGGAAAACGATTTTGAGTATGTAACCTCTTTTACCCCCTCCCCGGAATTGCTCGGCTGTTCCCGGGTGCTCCTCCGCTGCGAAGGGCTCGACACCCTGGCCGACCTCTACCTCAACGGGAAAATCCTCGGCAAGGCGGACAACATGCACCGGACCTGGGAATACGAAGTGAAGGGGCGGCTTACGGGGGGGAAAAACACCCTCCGGGTGGTGTTCCACTCCCCCACCCGCTTCATCCGGGAGGCCTACCAAAAGGAACGGGCCGACGGCTCCTCGGACGCCATGGACGGCTTCCCCCTCCTCCGCAAGGCC
>JAITEG010000227.1 GCA_031282145.1 Spirochaetaceae bacterium
ACCTTGTCCCAGGCGGCCTTGAGCAGATCCATCTCCAATAATTCAAAGTGACTTCCAAAGACGGCGGCCAGCCTGGTTACATCGGTATACACATCCAGCATCCCGCAGTAATAGTGGCCCAGGATACCGATCCGGGTATCCCGTATCTGGGAGCAAACCCGGATCGCCTCGCACCATTCGCCAATTTCCGTCCAGGACTGCTCTTCGTCCAGCCAGCCGGTTACAATGTCGTATGCCACCTGGGCATTATTAAAGACATTGGCAATTTCCGGAACCGCGCAGGCCTGACAATGGGCAAGCCATTCGCCGGTCATCCGTCCCCGGTCCCCCAGGGCGTTAAAACTTTTATAATCCAGGACGGGTACGGGCTGAAGGTTAAGGATCAACACCGGAACCTGCAAGCCCTGGGCTACGGGAAGCACCGTATGGGACAGGGCGTAGGTGGAGATATAGAGAAACACCCCTTCCACCCGCTTTTCCCGGAAAAGCTCCGCGGTACGGCGGGCCGTATCGGGATTATCCACCAGTCCCGCGTTAATCACCTCCATCCCCAGGGCATCAAGTTTTCCGGCAATGTACCGCTGATACCCCAAAAGCCGTTCCCGCAATCCCTCAAACTGAGCCCAATAGGTATCTAAGCCGATGCCAAACAATCCGATCCTAACTTTTTTACAGGAACCAGCATCTTCATGATCCATAAGCGCTCCTCAATAATGGGTTATTTTCCCCCGAATTTTGCGCTGCCGTAAATGGATATTTCTTTTGATTAAGATGGAAAAAAACGAATATTTCATGGACTTTTCTCTTGTGAGGATGGAAAAAACCTTGTATCATGATATCAGCATGGAAAATTTGGCTGAGGAAACCCGGGATTCCTTCTTACATTACCTTCCCTACAGTGAGGAGGATGAAAAACTCGGGATGGTATGTACCACCGCGGGCAGCGTGGAAGTAAGGCCCCATACGGTTTATCCTCCAGGTAAAAATCAGCATCCCGCCCTTTTCCGGCAGGTATCGGAAGGCCGGATCTTGCCGGAATTTCAGATCCTCTATATCACCAAAGGAAAGGGGATATTTGGGACCGAAAGCAGGACCTATACGGTGGTGCCCGGTTCTCTTTTGTTGATCCTCCCGGGGATAAAACATTTTTATAAACCGGTATTTGAAATAGGCTGGCATGAATACTGGGCCGGCTTTAAGGGCGGATTTTATTCCAAATTGATGGAAGAGGGGATCCTTTCTCCTGAGCATGTTTTTTTTGAAGTGGGGCTCCATAATAATATCGTCTCGATCTTCGCCCAGATCTTGGACGAAGCGCGGACCCAGCAGCCCCTCTACCAACTCAAGGCCTGTTCGGGGGTCCTGGCCCTGATTGCCGAAATGCTGACCCATGAACGGCGGTCGGAACAGCCCAATTATTATCAAAAAATCGTGGAAAAGGCCAAATATTTTATGGAAACGAATGTGTTTAAGGCCATAAATGTACCGGATATTTCCGAACAGATCGGGGTGAGTCCCTCAAAGCTCAATGAGATCTTCAAAACCTATACGTCCATGACCCCCTATCAGTATTATATCCATATCAAGATACATAAAGCCGAAGACCTTCTTGAACAGGATAATGTGACGGTTAAAGAAGTAGCCTTTCATTTGGGATTTGAGGATCAGTACTATTTTTCCCGGCTTTTTAAAAACAAAACCGGGGTTGCCCCCTCGGATTGGAAAAACTACATCCGCCAATAACCAGCGCGGCGCTCCCCCCGCCGGGATAAGGGGCTTGTTCCAAAATTCGGTTAATTTTGGAACAGCCTCTCCGGTAAAAACGTATTCAGAGGGACGCGGCTACGCGCAGCATCCCCTCCACGGTTTCCGGGGCAACATCGGCCTGGATAATGTGGGCCGGCGCCATGAGGTACCCGCCTTTTTCTCCCAGAATTGACGCCCGGTTCCGGATGTCCGCCTCGATCTTTTTCATGTCCCCTTCGGGCATGAGCCGCTGCTGGTCCAGACCGCCAAAGAAAGAGATGCGGCTTCCGTATTTGTCCTTGAGTTCCCTTGGGTCGGAACCGGGGACATTCGGCTGAACGGGATTGTAAATATCAATGCCCATCTCTATAAAATCATCGAGCAGAGGGGCCACCGCGCCGTCACTGTGCATAATGATCAGAATATCCGGATTAATGGCCCGTATTTTCTGAATAATCCGCTCATGCCGGGGCTTGAACAGCTTCCGCCACATGACGGGTGAAATAAGGGTTGAAACCTGGGTTCCCAAGTCTTCTCCAAACCAGACGGCATCCACGCCGGCACGTACCAATTGTTCCGCGATACCGGTGGTAAAGAATTCGACTTTATCGTTGAGCGCCTCGATCCAGTCTTCTTCGGATGCCATGTTGACCATATAGTTTTCCAACCCCGTCAAATGCCAGGCAAGTTCAAAGAGCGAAAGTTCGCAGTCGCCGATGATAAAGTAATCCTTTCCAAAACGATCAATATCCCGGCGGGCGTTTTCTATACGGCCCGGCGCATAGGGATCGGGGAAGGGATAGGCCTCCACATCCCCGACGGATTCCGCCTGGTCCAGGGGGCACTTTACCACTTCCACGTAAAGAGAAGTCGGCTTCATATGCATGCCGAATTCATTGGTGGTTATGTCATCCCGGACTACCTGGGGAGTAAAATTTTTCGCCACCTGTCCGCCGACCACCACACAGTCACTGCCCATTGCCGTACGGATCTCATTGGCCGAAATCCGGTAAGTTAAATCCTCATAATAAGAAAGGGTGTATTCCGGCGTTATTCCCAATTTTTTACCGAAATGATCCGTCAGTTTTTTGCAAAGATCAAACTGAATGGGAACGCGATCCGGCAATTCCGGCCGTTTTTTAAAGGCGGCGAAAACTCTTTCTTTGGAATTCATAAGACAATTCTCCTTAACGGGCAATGGGTCCGCCGCGAAAACGGCGGACCTGATGGTTTTTTAAAAGAATCAGTAATTGTACTTGTCGACGTTAGTCTTGTCGAAAACCAGGGCATCACCGAGAACCAGTTCCTTGTTGGCAATGCTCTTCGCGCCAAGCCTGCCGGCGTTTATCGATGTAGACGAACTGGTTATGGCGCCGGTAGCCATCTGGTACCCGGCCTGGACGGCGAGATACCCAAGGTCCATGCAGTCCCAGAGAACGCCGGTGTCAAGGGGGTTGGCGGGATTCTTGATGTAGGATTTAAGGGCCGCCGGCGTAGCAAGGCCGGTAATGGAGGTTTTGGAAACATCCGGCTTTACCGACGCGGACTCGTACTGGGAACCCAGCGCGGGGGTAGCCATGGAAGTAAGGCCGATGGCGCCCTGAATCTGGTCGGAACCGGGACCCATCCTTCCGATAAGGATGCCGCTCTGGGCCTGGGTGGTCGTCTCATCCGGTCCGGGGTAGTACACGTCGGTGTCTTCGTTTTTAATCTTGAGCCAGTTAAATTCGCTGGTACCCAGGGCCTTTTTCGCCTCGGCAAGCCACGCGTTCTGGTTGGCATCGGTCTTGGCCGATGATACAAAGGCGATATTCGCCGGATTCGCGGGACCGTAGCCCTTCGCCTTGAGGCCATCAGCAATACCCTTTATAAGGCCCCTGCCGATGGCTTCGTAAGTTCCCTGATTCACAAAGAGATCCCGGGCATCCGCCTGCGCGTCGGCGTCAAAGGTAATAACCTTAATGCCCCTGTCCTGGGCCTTTTTCAGTGTCGGCGCAATGGCGGTAGGATCGTTGGGAGATAAAAGAATTACGTTTACCTTCTGCGCGATCCAGCCTTCGAGAATGTCCACCTGCCGCTGGTTGGTGGCCTGATCCTGGGGTGGGCCGTCGTAAAGGAAATCGACCTTTTTACCCGAATTGTTGAGTTCATCAACCGCTTCCTGGGCGCCGATCTTTACGGCGTCAAAGTAGTTCTCACCCTTGAATTTCGGCATCATGGCGATCTTCAGGGTTCCCGACGAATCACTGCCACCGCCGGCGAAAACCAGCGACGAGCAGACGACGAACAGCACCAACGCTGCTACAAAAAACTTTTTCATGCTATCCTCCTGATACATGTTTTTATACTTAGCGGCAATATACCGCCAAAAGTACTTTAGTGTAGGTTTCCGTCAGGAAACCCGGTTTCCCTGGAGGAAACCCGTTCCTGTCAGGGAACCCCGGTTTCCATAGAGGGAACGTTTTTTAACTCCACTATACGCCGCCTGCTCATCCTGTTGTTCAGAATAAAGTAGCTCACCAGGCTGATGATCAAAATGGTGCCGTGTACGATGGTCTGGGCCGCGATGGGGATA
>JAITEG010000230.1 GCA_031282145.1 Spirochaetaceae bacterium
GTAAAGCAGGTTGTTTATGCCCTGTCCGGTACCATATAAAAACTCCCCCACCACCCCGGTATTGGCGTCGTTTTTGATAAAGACCGGCAGCGAAAAAGTTTGATGCAGGTATTCGACGATATTGTTCTTCAAGGTTTTGTCGAAGATGGCCCGGTTATCTTCCGCATCGTATACATCGTTTTTATCACTATAAATACCGGGGGATGAAATACCGATACAGTAAAATTGTTCCGGGGTGAGATTATGGGCGCTCATCATCAGACGAATGGCGTTCTCTACCAGGCTGATACGTACCTCCGGGGACGATTCCGCTGATACAGTGATGCTGAGGTCATCGAGGATCTCGCCCCCAAGATTACCAATGGCAAAAACCGGATCCTTATAATTCAGATCAATCGCGAAAACATATAAAAATTCCCGGTTGCCTTCCACCGGTATGGGGTTTCTGCCGCTCTTAATTTTGATGGGGTCCTTTTCCCTGATGATCCCCCAATCCAGAAGCCGGTTCAAGTTGTCCGAGACTGCGGGTTTGGACATGGAGAGCATCCTCGCCAATTTTGCCCTGGAAACCGGGCCATGCTGCCAGATGGCGTCAAGAACGAGCCGCTGATTAGTTTTGCGGACCAAGGATTGATCCGCCGATATTTTCATATACCTTTCCATATTCGACAATGTACTCCGAATCGGTCCTTAAGACAAGGGTATGTTAATTAGGGCTCTTTACAAAATTATCCTTAAATTTCTAAAAAATAATTCTGTTTTTCAAAAAAATCCTATACAAAAACATAAAAAAATGTTAAAATCCTTTAATCATTATGAAAAGGATCCTTACTAAACCAGTATAGAGCTGATTTTACAGGGTTCAACAAAATATACCAAGAGGCGGGTCTTACTATGAATAATTGGATCGGAATTCGCCGGGGAGAACTTAACCGTTGGCTTCCCGATGCTGAGGATATTGACGCGGTGAACCTGCGCAACCACGGGAAGGTACGGGTACAGCGGCGTTCCATTCTGTTCAGAAAAGAATTTACGCTACCCCCCGGGACTGTCAAAAAGGCTCATCTTAAAATTTGCGGCTTGGGATTTTACCGGTTTTGGATTAACGGAAAGCAGGGGGATGACCGGGTCCTGGCGCCTATTAAATCGGATTACTTCAAAAAAGTCCTGTATGATGTATACGACCTTTCCCCCCTGCTTGAGGATGGACCAAATGCCTGTGGGGTGGAATTGGGAAACGGCTGGTTCTGTCCCCAGGAGAAATGGTGGGGCTGGCGGATGAGCTGGTACGGTTCCCCCCGGTTGATGTTTGAACTGGAGATTACTTTTACCGATGGGAACCGGGTTAGTATCGGTGCGGATGAAAGCTGGAAGTTACGGGAAGGACCGGTACTGTTTAACTGTCTGTACGACGGTGAAATCTATGACGCTAATGAAGAACCCCAGGGTTGGATGGAAACCGGCTATGATGACGCCGCCTGGCAGAACGCTGTCCTGGTTGAAGCCCCGACGGAAAATCTGATCGAAAATAAAACACCCCCCATCCGGGGGAGTGGGCTCCTGGATCCGGTCAAAATTTTCCGGCTTGACGAGTTGCGGGAGGTATATGATTTTGGTGAGAACTGGGCCGCCCGGCCGGTGGTAACGGTCAAAGGGAAAAGGGGACAGAAAATTGTCCTCAACTTTGCGGAATATATCCATGATGACGGGAGCCTGAACCGGCGGAGTAACGATGACGCGGTGGTGGAGGATACCTATATACTCCGGGGAGATGAACAGGAAACCTGGGAACCTGGTTTTGTCTGGCACGGTTACCGTTATATGATGATTACCCGTTCCGATGCTAATATAACGGTCCCGGAGGCAAAAAGTAAAAAGCTCCATTCGGATTTGACCCCCATCGGACAATTTTACTGCTCCGACAAAGGGCTTCAAAATCTGCATGAGGTTATTCTCCGGACCCAACTTTCATGCCTCATGGGCATCCCCATAGATTGTCCCCAGCGGGATGAACGCCTCCCCTGGTTGGGTGATGCCCATGTTTCCGCGGAAACCTGCATGTATAATTTCGATATGCGGGAATTTTACCATAACTGGCTCCAGGATATACGGCTCGGTCAGCATAGCCTGGACGGCTGGTATCAGCACATCGCCCCCTGGCCCTACTTCCAGCAGCGTATGGCATTTTTCAGGGAGACCACCGCCGATTGGTCGGCGGCCCTTCCGATCATCGCGGACCAGGGTTATTGTTTTTACGGAGATCCGCGGTTCATAACCGACAACTACGATTCCCTGAAACGTTACCTTGATTATTGTGAAAAGGCCCTGGAGGGGGATTTTCTCTTTGCCGGTTTTGGCGATTGGAAATCTCCGGATATAGCAAAAGACGGTGAAGTACCGCCCTATGTGGGGGCACTGTTCTTCCACAAAAATCTTCTGATAGCCGCTTCTTTTGCCGAATTTCTGGGGAAGGCCGGGGATCTCCGCCATTTTCGGGAAACCGCGGGGGCGCTGAGAAAAAGGCTGCTCGAAAAATACTACGACTCCGTCACTGGGGTTTTTGGTGACGGCACCCAGTATTCCATAGCTATGGCGATCCGCTCCGGGGTCATTCCGGACGCTGAAATTCCCCAGGCCATCGACACCCTGGCCCAGGCCATCGACGCCGCGGGGGGACATCTGCGGGGCGGCATTTTCGGCGCCAAGATGATACCCGAGGTGCTGTATGATTACGGCCGTCCCGATCTGGCCTACCGTCTCTTAACCGCCGAAGGGTATCCCGGATTTTTTGATTTAATCTCCCCGGACCGGACCACTTTACCCGAACTTTGGGACGGAGGGGGCAGCGGTAATCATAGTATGTTTGGCGGCGTTGACGTGGTTCTCTACCGGATGATAGGAGGCTTAAGCATAGACCATAGCCGGAAGATCCCGATCCGGGTCAAACCCTGGTTCCCCCCGGGGATGGAAGAAGCCCGTTGTTCCCTGAATACCCCCAGCGGTAAAGTATGCTGCAGCTGGAAGCGTCAGGTGGCAGGGGTGGAGCTGGTTTTGGAAATACCCCAAGGAATGGAAGCGGAATTTATCCCCCCCGGCGGAAAAGAAAACACCTCCAGTATATTACGGAATGGGGTATACCGGTATACCTTTCATTGACTCCCTTTTTATCCGGAGGTAAAGTATGGATACGGGTGCTGAGATCGGAAAAACCTATGCCGGATGGAAAGAAGGGGAAATGGACATCCATCACATCCATACAGGCAGGGGAGAATCATCCTTTCTTATCTTTCCCGACGGAACTTCCCTGTTGATTGACGCCGGGGATTTTGATCCCCCGACCCCGGAACCCTTCAATTTTAAGGATCTCAAGATGTGTGATCCCCTGCCTAACCCATCCCGGCGGGCCGGGGAATGGATCGCCCGGTATGTCCGGCGGGTTAATCCGGCCAGGGAAGCGGTCGATTATCTGGTGGTTTCCCATTTTCATAACGATCATGTGGGAGACGCCGGGAACCATGCCCGCCGCACCCACGGACGGGAACCCGACTATGTCCTGAGCGGTATCCCGGAGGCAGGTGAATATCTGCGGATTAAGATCGCGGTGGATCGGGGGTGGCCGGGATATAATTATCCCAAGGAATTTGGGGATATTGACGGTTGTGCGGACAATTACCGGGCGTTTCTGGCCTGGAAAATGAAATCCGAAGGGCTCAAGCCGGAACCTATTGCGGTAGGCAGCGAAACTCAGTTTGTTTTACGGAAGAATCCCCTCCCCTATTTCCGGTTGTTTGAGGTGCGTACCCTTGCGGCCAACGGAAGAATATGGACCGGAGAGGGGGAAAAAACCATAGATTATTATGAGCTTAACCCCCGCAATAAGAGTGATGACCTCAATGAAAATATAAACAGCATCGGCATGCGTATATCTTATGGTCCTTTCCGGTATTATACCGCCGGAGATTTTAACGAAACCTTGCTGGATGGAGAAGGAAACCCGGTCAATCTTGAAGGAGAAATCGCCAAAATCTGCGGACCGGTCCAGGTATGTAAAGCAAATCACCACGCTTATTTGGATACCATGTCCGAAGAATTCGTGGGTACTATCAGGGCCCAGGCCTACATCATTCCGGTTTGGGATTATCTCCACATCCAGCCGAGTACCATGACGAATATGGCATCCCGTCGTCTTTATCCGGAGGATCGGATGATTTTTCCCACCGCCTTCCCTGACATCGTAAGGGCCGCTTATCAGCATGAACCATGGATGGCCTCGATCTGTAAAGATACCGGCCATGTGGTGGTAAAAGCTTTCGATTGGGGCCGGCAATTCAAGATCTATATCCTGTCGGCTGAGGATGAATCCGGCACGGTATTACGGGTTTTTTCCTACCGGACCACCTACCGGGAATGAAGGTTTTGTTCCATAGGTTTCGAAAAAAATTAGTTAGGAAATATTACAAATTATAATTCCATTTTATTGTATAAAAAGGGGAAATTTATATAAAATTTAGATAAAAATTGGAAAAAATTAAAAAGATCATAAAAAAGCGGTGAAAAATTACCTTATTAAATTGACATATATTCAGCATACTGGTATAATATTAATAGTTTAATTAAACTCGTATTCCAAATAAGAATGGGTTAACGTAAGGAGGAACAAATGAAATTACGGATTAAGCGGTTGGGGGCCTTATTGGTAGTTATGGCGACGTTTTTTGCTTTGGCCGGGTGTAACAAGAAAGCCGAGAGTGGTCTATCGGGGGAAGAGTCCCAGATCCTGGAGGCAGCCCTGTTTTTGGGGGGATATACAGGATTTTGGGAGTATTATATTCCCCAATTTGAGGCGGAAAATCCCGGGGTAAAAGTTAAGTATGAACTGAGCAATACCATTGACGAGATCCTCCGGCCCCGGATGATGACCGATGATGTACCCGATTTTGTGGCGATAAACCAAACCGTCGCCTTTGATTCCCGGATTCTTGCCCGGGATGGTCTGCTTTTGGATATGAGTTCCTTCCTGGCGGAGACCAAGATTAACGGCGTCTCCCTGGAGGATCACCTCATTGAAGGTATGCTTGAAACCGGTACGATAAACGGTAAAAAGTATCTGCTTCCCCAGAATATTTCCATGATGGGCCTGTTCTACAATAAAAAACTGATCCGTGATCTGGGGGTTAGCCTGCCTGAAACCTATGACGACCTCCTGGCCATCGGGGAAAAACTCGCCGCCGCCAATATGCCCGGGGTGTATCTTTTTACCTATTCGGGGATCGATGTCAGTTATGTTTACGACGGTATGTTCAAACCGACGTGGGGGCTTATCTGGGACGATATCACGGTAAATAAAAGGGGAATCTGGCAATCCCCCGAGGTAATCAAAACATTTCAATATTTTAGAACCATGGGGGAGCGGCGGTATATCGATCCGTCAAATCTGGGGATCGATTATCTCCAGACCCAAGAGGATTTCTTAACCGGCAAGGCCCTCTTCCATGCCAATGGAGACTGGCTTGAAAACGAAATGGCCGATACCCAGCTTGTCAATTTTGAATGGGGCTTTATCCCTTCCCTATCGCTAAAAAAAGGAGATCCCCGTTATTTAAGTAGCACCCATGAGAGTATGTTCATCCCCGCCAAGGCGAAAAACCCGGAGTTGGCGAAAAAGTTCCTCGCCGGGATTTATACCGATGAAAACGTCAGGGCCATAGCGGAAATCACCGGGGCGGTCATTCCCGTCAAAAATGCCCTTAATTTGGTTTCCGATTATATTAATATTTCCTACAAAGAAATGCTTCGGGGGCAGGAAGAAACTGGGGCGGTTTCTAAAATTCTTTCCAGTCCACCGGAACTGGCACCGGTGTTCAATGAAGTCAGTATCCAGCTTAATAACGTTATCGACGGAAGCGCCACCGCCGAAGAAGCCGCCGCGGCGGTGGCCGTTGCTGCGGCGGGGATAAGTTTCTAGACCGGCTATTGAAATAAGGGCTGTCTAAAAGATATGCTTTCGGAACAGCCCTTTTCTTAATTTAAAGGAGCATTTCAATGCGGGGGATCCGGCGCGCGTTATTTATCTTTATTATGACCGTTCCCGTATTTATAGGGTACTGCTATTTTGGCATCCTGCCGTATATCAAAGGTTTCTACTATAGTTTTTTTAAATGGAGCGGCTATACCCAGGTTATGCGTTTTGTGGGACTTGAAAATTTCAAGCGTCTGGTGGGGGATAAAAATCTTTTTAACGCCCTCTCTAATAACACGGTCATTTTTTTGATTTCTACCGTGGTTACCTTTGTGCTGGCCCTTTTTTTCGCGGTGGTCATTACCCGTTCCCGGTTCAAGGAAACCCTTTTGTACCGGATTACCTATTTTTTCCCCTATGTAATGCCCACCGTAGCCATTGCTATCCTCTGGCGTTTTATTTTTAATCCCTCGGTGGGGATCCTCAACGGACTGCTTACGGTGCTGAAACTCGACTCTTTAACCCATGCCTGGCTTGGGGAAAAGGCTACGGTTTTGGGCGCGGTAACCGCCCCCATCATCTGGGGATCTTTGGGATTTTTTATGGTCCTTTTTATATCCGGCATTCAAAGCATTCCCGTCACCCTCTACGAAGCCGCCCAGATTGATGGAGCTGGAGAATTCCAACAGTTCATCCGTATCACCTTTCCCCTGCTGTGGGAAATCATGCGGACCATGATTGTCTTTTTTATCAGCGGTTCCATCGGATGTTTTGCCCTGGTCCGGGTAATGGCGGGCCTTACCAACCCCGCGGCGGAAGTACTGGGAACCTATATGTATAAACACGCCTTCCAGTACATCGATTTCGGGTATGGGACCGCCATCGGGGTGTTTATTTTTGTACTCGCCTTGGTTTTGGCATTGGTCATGCGGAGGCTTACCAAGAAAGAACTCATTGAGTTCTGAGGGATTTTAGGATGAAGGGTAACGCAAAAAAAGATTTTCGCTTGAATAGCAGACGTTTGTTATTCCCTCTTCTTATACGGGTTCCCCTGCTTATATATTTTCTTATGGTCGCCTTTCCCCTGATCTGGATGGTGTATTCTTCCTTAAAAACCAGCGCGGAATTCAGGGTTAATCCGATTTCCTTCCCCCAAGGGTTTCATTATCAGAACTATCAAACCGCGTGGAAAAACGGTAATATTGGGAGATATTTTCTCAACACCCTTTTTGTGGACAGTATTACCCTGGGAGGCCTGATGTTTTTTACCGCTACCACCTCCTATGTCCTAGCCCGGTTCCGGTTTTGGGGAGGGCGGATAATGGAAATCATCTATATGGGCTCTCTTTTGCTGCCGGGTATTGTGGCTTTGATTCCCATTTTTCTGCAGATCCGTTCCCTGGGGCTTATCAATACCTATTGGGGGCTTATAATCATGCTGGTGTTCAGTTCCCTGCCCTTTTCAATTTTTTTAATGCTTGGTTTTTTTCGAATCATCCCCCGGGAATTTGAAGAAGCGGCCTATATTGACGGTTGTTCCTATTTTAGGGCCTTTCTTCAAATCATGCTGCCCATGGCACAAATCGGGCTGGTAACGGTGCTGATCTTCAACTTTATTAATGTGTGGAGTGATTATTCTTTGTCTCTGGTCCTGATTTCTGATTCCGCCAAGAGAACAATACAGTTGGGGCTTGCCTTCTTGGTTGAAGTGCCAAAGGTCAGAACCGATATGGGCGCGCTTTTTGCGGGTCTTACCATGGTAACCCTGCCGATAATGGCAGTATATATCATTTTTCAGAATAAAATCGTCGAAAGTCTTGCTGCAGGCGGGCTTAAAATATAATGTTTAGTATCTCAAGGAGAAATTTATGACCTTTCCCAGAACTATAGTCGGCGGCGTATCCCTTCCCAGAATGTTAATTGGTTCAAACTGGATCCTCGGGTACAGTCATACGGGCCATGCGGCGGATCTGTTTATCAAGGATATCCATTCCGCCGTGGACGCTAATATCGGGGTAATCGGAACCTTTTTGAACTACGGTATTGACGCCATAATGGCGCCCTTTTCGTCAAGCCCCGAGGCAAAGGAACTGTTATTCCGGGTCCAGGACAAATTGGGGAAAAAATTGATCCTCATTGATACCCCGGTTATCAACGTGGATGATACCGAGCAGGCCAGACGGGAAGCCCGGGAGATTATAAAAGTGAGCGCCGACATCGGTTCAAGTTTCTGTTTAATTCATCATTACAGTTGTGAACAACTGGTCAACAAAAACAAAAAAATCATCGACCGTATTCCCCATTATCTGGAGATGATTCGTGAATTCGGCATGAAGCCGGGCTTAAGCGCCCACATGCCGGAGATCATTGAGTTCTGCGATCTCAATGAATACGATGTGGAAACCTATATTCAGATCTTCAACTGCCTTGGGTTTATGATGCAGGTAGAAATAGAATCGGTGATCCGGATCATCCATGACGCGAAAAAACCGGTGATGACCATAAAGCCTATGGCCGCGGGCAGGACGACCCCCTATGTGGGACTTACCTTTAACTGGACGGTCCTACGGGAAAAGGATCTGGTTACGGTAGGCTGTGTGAACCGCTATGAGGTGGAGGAAGATGTGGAAATCTCCCTGGCGGCTCTGGAAAGAAGGCTGCCAGACCTGGAAGGCCGGAGCAGTCCGGCAAAACAGAGCATTATCCGCTAGGATAATAGGATCCTGCCGAACCCGGTACGCCGCGGCTTCCGGATAAAGGGGAGTATGGGAAACACAATATCACTATTTGATTTCCATTGTCATATAATGGAATCTTATGCCTTATTTAAGGATACTTTTTTTCAGGAACCAACCCTTGAAAATGCCCGTCATATGGTCTCTTTTTTGGAGAACGGTATGGTGGAAAAACTCGCCATACCGGCCATAACCCTGTATACCGTTCCGGATTTACCCTGCAATCCCCTGGCCCTGTATGCCAAGAGTTTGGCGCCTGGCAGGATATATGCCTTGGCCGGGCTCAGACGCGGTCTCACCCGGGAAGGTAACGCCGGTATGGCGGCCCAGGCCCGGGATTTGATGGCCGCCGGGTTTGACGGGTTTAAGCTGATCTGTAAGCCGAATGTACGCCGTTCGTTCCGGTTTGCCATTAATGATCCGCTGTTTGATGAATTTTACGCCGCTGCGGAAAAGTTCTCCTGGCCCATCCTGTTTCATGTGGGGGATCCCCCTTCTTTTTGGCAAAAAGAAAAAGTCCCCGACTGGGCGGTCCATAACGGCTGGTATTACGGAGACGACGCCGATATCCCCTCTTCCGAGGCTTTATATGAAGAAATCTTTGATGTCCTCAGGCGCTATCCGGCATTACCCATCACCTTTGCCCATTTCTTTTTTATGGCGGATAAACTGGATGAGGTGCGGTCCTTATTGGATGTATACCCCCAGGTGTGTTTTGATGTAACCCCGGGCGCTGAAATGTACGCCGCTTTTTCGGAACAGTGGGATAAAGCCCGGGAACTGTTTGCCATGTATGGGGACCGCTTCCTCTTTGGGACCGATAATACCGGCTGCCAAGGGCCGACGAGGAAAAATAATCTGCGGAAAAGCCAAGAGAACATTGCCCTGATGCGGCGTTTTTTTGAAACCGGTGATACCTTTGATGGTTTTGGTTACCGCCTCCGGGGTTTGGCCCTGGATAAAAAGAGTCTTGATAAATTGTATTATCAAAACTTTTTCCGTATCTTAGGTAAAATCCCCACGCCGGTACATCCTGTTCGGGCGGCAGCCCTATGCAAAGAATACCGGAACCTGATTGCCGGGAATGAACCCTTTGCGAAAAATACGATCCATCATTTGGAAGAAATGGAGGAGATCTTTGGAGGGCTTTAGGCCACTTTTCACCAAGCCGGCTTGGAGGATTCAAATCCTCAGGAGGAAACAAAAACGGCTTCCCTTTCGGAAAGCCGCGTTTTTGGGGAGTGGAGGATTCGAACCTTCGAAGGCTGAGCCAACAGATTTACAGTCTGCCCCATTTGACCGCTCTGGAAACTCCCCGGTTATAAATAATACACCATCCGCTTAAACTAGCCATCTCCCGGAATTGAACCGGGGACCTCGAGATTACAAGTCACGCGCTCTAGCCGGCTGAGCTAAGATGGCGTAGGTTTTACTATAAGGGTAGGATGTTTTTTCCAATGACTATCCAACCTTATAATGCCTTTTATACATACACGAAAAAAAACCTTATGTCAAGGGAAAACCGTGATTTTTCAGGACAAAAGCAAATGCTTTTGTCCTGGTGATTTTTGTCATACCCGGTCAGGTCTGAGAATTTCAGCGCCGTTACGGTATACATGATACGGGCGGGAGGACGGGGACAGATAACAATGAATAAGGACCCGGATGGTCCGTTCCAATCCGTCCCGGACAACCGCTTCTTCAAGGGCAAAAAGGGCTAGGTCCGCAGCCCGGCCGGAAAAACGGAGGGCGGCGGCGGGGTTTTTCGCGTCGATATCCCTGGTGACGGAAAAAATAACCGATACAATATCCGCTTCTCCCAGATTATTTTTCGATAATAATTCATCATAAAGGGCCGAAACCTGTCGAATGATATCCTCTTCCTCATTTTTACATTGGGTTGCCCCCCGAAGGGCAAAAAGCCGCTTTTCTTCGGTCATATACGGTTACCTCCGGAAACCACGACAATAAAGGTTGCCAATGCGGCTATGGCCGCGCCCAACATTCCCATACCGATATATCCCCCGATGCCCCAGAAAAATCGTCGTTTTCCTTGACGAAAAATGAACCAAAGGTCTAAGAGTATGCCATAAATAGATCCCACCGCGAGGGAAAAACCCAATATTATGGATAAACGGAGCAGTACGTGTTGGGTAGTATCCATAAATCCCTGAATTGTCCCTATCCCGTATAAAAATACGGTAAAAATACACATAGTAAAAAAAAAGAAAACCGTCCGTTTGACCAGGATTGCGAGGATTGGTTTTTTTTTGGGCCGGGAGACCATCCCAAACTCCTTTAATGACTCTCATCGCCGAACAGGACCGAAATTCCTGCTTTACCGTTTATCTTAACTACATCCTCCTCCTTTTTAGGATAGGGGTTGTTGTTTTTTATACCATTTTAGCTTATCATATTATATATTATACCGGAAGGTTCCAGGAAAAGACCATGAAAAAATTATGGATAGCGTTGTTTTTTATTATTATTCTGGGAGGGGGGGCGTTTTTTGGGGGCTGGGCTCAATTAACGGTCCCACCGGGCAGTTATGGAATAATGCGTTCCAAAACCCATGGGGTGGATCCAGAATTGATTCAGGAGGGTAAATTCCGCTGGGTTTGGTATAAATTAATACCTACCAATGTGATTATCAATAATTATTCCCTTAAACGTATCAATGTCCCTATCCAGTTTGAAGGAACGCTGCCCTCGGCCGCCGCTTATACGTCCTTGTCGGGACTACGGACGGATTTTTCCTACCAATTAAGCGGTTCCCTTTCCTGTACCCTCAAGCCCGAGGCTCTTCCTTCCTTAATAGTCACTAAAAATATTTCAGATGAAGCCGATTTACGGGCCTATGAAAACAGCCTTGTGGAAGAATTGAGAATTTTTGTCATACAACGGCTTGGTTCTTATGCGGAAGATGAAGAAAAAATAGAGGAGTTTTTGGGATTTGAAGCCTCAGGCCGCCTGCAAAGTGATATCGCCCGGGCTTTTCCGGATTTGGATAATCTGTCCTGTTCCATTTATGCGATCCATTTACCGGATATAACCCTCTATCATTCTATTCAGGCTTTGTCCAAGGATTATCTGGAACGACAGCGGTATCTTCTACAGCCGGAAATAAACGACCAGGCGGATAAGCACCTTGAGTCCCTCTTGCGGTTTGATGAATTGACCAGATACGGTGAATTACTCACGAAATATCCGGTATTGCTCCAGTACCTCGCCATTGAAAAGGGCTCCGACTAATATCTTGATCCCCCGGCTGCTTTATAAATTTCAATGGGGGAAATTACTAAAAATTTCACTTTTGAGCGGTTTTTTAAGAGTTGTTGCTCATATAATACATAATTATGTATATATTTTAATACAAAATTGAAATTTAATCTTCTTTTGTATGATTTATTATATATATTAAAGATAATTATTACATATTGAGGGATAATTATTTCTTCCACGAAAATAGGGACCAAGTAAAAGAGCATCATGGAAGAGTAGGCGCAAGAACCCTGACATTGGCGGTAGATGCGGCGGTTGACAAGTCCTAATAAATCGCCCAAAATAAAATGTTATGACCCAATCTTTAGAAGATTATCTTGAAATGGTGAGTTTCCTTGCCGACGAAGGGGATGTCCGGGTGACTGATATCGCTTCCCGTCTGGGGGTATCCAAACCTTCGGTACTGACCGCCTTAAAGGTCCTGGAAGAACAGGGGCTTTTAGAACATGAGCGGTACCGTAATGTGGCCCTTACCCCTAAAGGGGTTGTCCAGGCTGGGGAGATTCGGGATCGGCATCATTTTCTTACTTCCTTTCTTCGGGATACCGTTGGGGTAAGTCCTGAGACCGCGGAAAAGGATGCCTGTAAAATGGAACATGTTCTTTCGGAAGAAACCTTAAAAAAACTGAAACTCCTCGCCAAGGTAAGAAAAAAGGCCGATCCCCGATGATTCGTTGCAGCGGGTGTCTACCCCAAAAATCCTCTCCATCGGGGAGTCTTGGGGCAAAACCAAGGAGATGACTCTTGAACCAAATACTTTACACGAATAACATATTTCAGTGTTTGCGATTGTTGATTTTTAAGGTGGTATGATGGAGTTATCTGTTCCATCCTGGGTAATTCCCGGTACCTATGGGGAAAATCTTGTTTTTTTAGCGGATAAAACCGAAATCACCGGGGTGGAACTACTGTTTTTTTTATACGACCGAGAAATTAAAACCCTGCTGGATACCGAATGGAAGGTCATTGAGGAATATAGCGGACGTTTTACCTATACGGTGCACCTTCCGGACCAAGTAAAACCGGAACACGGGGAGCTTATTGAACGGTTTCTTCCCCTGGCTCGGTATTTTATTGTTCACCCGTATCCGCCGGAAACGGTCGAAACCCAGGAAAAGCTTCTGTTGTCCTGGGCCGAGAAGTACGGCAGGGGGGATAAAACCGTTTTTGGCGGAAATCCTTTTCTGATCGAAAATACCCTTCCCGGCAGACAGGAAACCCTCCTCCGTCGGCTTTCCCCAGATATAGGGCTCTGTATGGATACGGGACACCTGCTTCTTGAAAGGAAAGATCCCGCTGCTTTTTTTGCGGTTCAACAACACCGGGTGGAGGAAATACATCTCCACGATCTGGATCACGGGGAGGCCGCCCGGGATGGACGGCTTCCGGATCATCGTCCTCTGGGGGCAGAAAAACTTTGGCTTCGGGAACTGCTTCCCCGGCTTCAGGATTTTCCAGGGATGATCAACCTGGAACTTTTTTCCTGGGATGAAGTTTCTCGGAGCATAGGGGTTTTGAAGGATTTTGGACTTATTTGAGGCTTTTCAAACCCACCCGGTTTTGAAACCGGTTCATATAATAGCTTAAAGGAGCGCAATCATGAAGAATTCAGGTGACGGGGATCAAACTATTGAAAAAACTATGACCACTTTTCTGGATAATCTTACCAAGCCTCGGGGAAGTTTGGGAAAGCTGGAAACATACGCGATAAAAATGGCGAAGATTCAGAACCTCGTTCCCCCCAGGATTGAAAAAAAAGGGATCTACGTATTTGCCGGGGATCACGGGGTTGCCCGGGAAGGGGTTTCCCTTTATCCCCAGGAGGTTACCCGGCAGATGGTCCTGAATTTTCTTTCCGGTGGGGCGGGAATCAACGCCCTGGCAGGGGGAACCGGATGGGAACTTACCGCGGTGGATGCCGGCGTAGCCGGGGATTTCCCCGGAGATGCGGAGCTTAAACCAAAATGCCGTTTTGTCCGGGCAAAAATCGGTCCGGGAAGCAATAATTTTATGAGCGGCCCCGCCATGACCGGGGAGGAATTGAAAAAATCTCTGAAAGCGGGGGAAAATTTTGCCCTAGACGCGGCGGAACGGGGGTATGATCTGACTGCCATCGGGGATATGGGTATCGGGAATACCACTACCGCAGCGGCGCTTCTTGTGGCGGCGGGTTTTTCACCGGAAGAGATGATCGACCGGGGAACGGGGATCGATGAAAAAATGCTGGAACATAAACGGGAAATCGTAACAAAAGCGGTAACCCTACGGAGACCAGCCAAAACCGGAGAAGCGATCCTGGAACAATTGGGGGCCTTTGATTTGGCTATGATGACCGGCTTTATCCTGGGTCTTAAGGATCGGGGAATTGGTTGTGTTTTGGACGGCTTTCCCGTAACGGCGGCAGCCTATATGGCTTTTATGATCGATGAAACCGTTGTCAATTATCTATTTGCCGGTCATCTTTCCAAGGTTGCCGGTCATCGGCCAATCCTTAATGCCCTGGGATTGGAGCCCATTGTTTCCCTAGACATGCGTTTGGGGGAAGGTACCGGAGCGGTTATCGGAGGATTTATCGTAGAACTGGGGGTTCGTTCCTCCCGGGAGATGGCTTCTTTTTCCGAAGCGGGGGTAAGTACCAGCGGTACTGAGGAAAAAAACTATTAGAATGTGGGATCGGTTTTTTTCCACCCTGAGTTTGACATCCCGGATTCCCCTTAAGGTCCGTTTTTCCTTTGATCCCTCCTGGATTGATTTTTATTTTCCCCTGGTCGGGATCTTTCCCGCTCTTTTAGGGGCTTTGGTATTTTTTCTGGGCTCCCAGTTGGGCGGCTCCGGGCTTATTACGGTACTCCTCGCCCTTTTGGTCCAGTACCTTGGTTTCAACCTCTTCCATCTTGATGGCCTCGCGGATACCGCCGACGCGTTCCTGGGAAACCTTGACCGGGAAAAACGTCTGGCTATTCTCAAGGACCCCCGGATGGGAGTTTATGGATTTTTCGCTTGCTTTTTTATCTTGGCGTTAAAAATTGCCCTTTTATACCGCATTTTTCCTTTGATTTCCCGGTTTCCTGCCTCTCTTCTTGCCTATCCCTTAAGCGGACGCCTCTGCGCGGTCCTTATCCCCGTGATAAGTAAACCTCTGAAACCTGATGGCTTGGGGGCCTTGGTCAGGACAAGCCGGCTTTGGCGGGTATTAACCGGAGCCCTTATCGGTTTTGGCCTCTGGACCGCTCTTGTTTACGGAAGTTTAAGTCTATACGGATTTTTTAACGCTCCCCCTGCTGTGGCCCTTCCCCTCCCCTCTTTACTCCTTTTCGGCCTTCCCTTGTTAAGTCCCCTGGTTTCCTGCTTTCTTGCCTGGCAATACCAAAAGCATCTAGGGGGATACTCTGGGGATGCCCTGGGAGCGGCGGTGGAATTGGGGGAGGTCCTCCACCTGGGAGGGGCCGCGGGACTCCTCACGGTCCTCGGTGTTTAGGAAATTGGGGGGTGAATACGAAATTTGAGGCCTATTACCGGGGGATTTACGGGTCCCGTTGGGAAGGGTTACGGGCAAGCCTCCTGGAGCCGATGACGGGTACCGCCTATATCAAAGGGCTTCGCTCTCCCTATATGCTGGACAAGGCTTCGGTGCTGGCGGCCCTTTCCCTCCGTCTTCCCCCGGAAGGTATCATGCTGGATGCCTGTGCCGCCCCCGGTGGAAAAAGCCTAGTGATTGCTTCGGTGATGGGCCCGGAATTACGGCTTTTATCCAATGAGCTTTCCCGTGAACGGAGGAGGCGCCTCACAAAGGTTTTGGATGAGCACCTGGATGTTGAAGTCCGCTCCCGGGTGATTGTTTCCGGGTTTGACGCTGCCGCTCAGGGCGGTAAACGGGGGGAATGGGGCCGCTTTGGGGGGATCCTGTTAGATGCCCCCTGTTCCAGTGAACGGCATGTGATTCAAAACAAAGGGGCCCTGGAAAAATGGACCCCGGCGAGACCCCGGTTCCTTGCCAAACGGCAATGGGCTCTTCTTTCCGCTTCCTTCCGGTTATTGCAAAGGGGCGGTTCTCTGGTATATGTTACTTGTGCCCTTTCCCCGGAAGAAAACGACGGCGTAGCCGCCCGGTTATGGGAAAAATATGGGGACGCTCTTATGCAGGACGAAGTAGATTTTAGGGAAGGAGAAAAAACCCAGTTTGGAAGGATCCTGTTACCGGATCGTACGGAAGGTATGGGCCCCCTGTATGTGACCCGATTCAAAAAGCGCTGACCCTCGGGTTATCCGCCCCGGTGGTATTCGATTTTCCAAAGGAATAAGCCCTGGGGAGGAACAGTAGGACCAGCGCATTTTCTTACCCCCGAAACCAGGATTTTCTTAAATTCTTCGGGGGAAAAGCTTTTCTCCTCATAGTAGAGCAGGGTTCCCAGGATGGAACGGACCATTTTCCACAAAAAAGCGTTGGCCCGGATTTCAAAAACCAGCATATCCTGTTGAGCAAAAAAAGAGGCTTCAAAAATATACCGAAACCGGAAAAGACTCTGGTCCTGAGAGGAGGCAAAAAGTGAACAGTCCATTTCCCCATGGAAGAGCCGGGCATAGTCATTGAGGAGAGCCAGCCGGGGACGGCGCCAGAGCTGGAGGCCGTAGCGGAGTTCATGGGGGAAGGCTTGACGGCCGCAAATAAGGTAGTACCGATAGGTTCGGGATCGGGCATCAAAACGGGCATGAAAATCCCCCAAGGTTTTCCGGGCATCCAGGATCCGTACATCCCGGGGAAGAAGGCTATTGAGGGCGGGAACAAACCGCGGCGCCTCCATCCCCATAAGGGGGGTAAAAAAATTAGCCACCTGCCCCACCGCATGGACCCCCGCATCAGTCCTTCCCGAACCGGTAAGGACAATGTCTTTTTTATGTATCCTTGCCAGGGCATCCTCTATGGTTCCCTGAACTGTCCGGTTTTTTCCCCTCCCCGACTCCCCCTGGCCCTGACGCTGCCACCCGGAAAAATCCGTACCGTCATAGGCAATGAGGAGCCGGATGTTTCGCTGGGTATCACCGGTATCAGTCATCGGTTTCGTTTAGTTCTTTATTGATGTTGTTGTAGAGGTTTCGGGCATGTTCCAAAAGCGGACCGGGTTTACTTTTTGAGGATTTTCCCAGGCCAAAAATTTTAGCGATGGTTCGTTTTGCCTCTCCCAGGTAAGCAACCCGCCGGACCGGGTCATCCCGGGGGCCGTATTTTAATCGCAACAGGGCCGAAAGGTAGAGGGCCCCTTCGTAGGCATAATTCTTATCCGTATCCGGACCAAAAAAAGAAATATCCGAGAGACTTTCCTGGCCGTTTTGTTCCTTTTGAATCGCTTCGTTATATAAAAATTGGGCTTTTTTCTTGAAAAGCTGGGAAAGCCAGTCATAATGCTGTCCCGGATTTTTTTTGTCTATTTCATCAAAGAGCCATCCTGCCCGGAGGGCGGCAATACCCTGTTTGATGGTGGGGGAAAATTCTTTAGGATAAAAACCATAACACCGAAGGACCAGGTACTGGGAAGCGGCTCCTTCGACTAATCCCCGGGTGGCATAAAAATCCACCTGGGAAAAGAGCCGTTTAACCTCGGCAATCCGTCTTTCCCTATCCGCTTCTATCTTTTTTTTGACCTCCGGGGGCAGATTAACAAAATCCTTATCGATAGAGGCAAACCAACATTCAGGGCAAACCGTCGCCTGATAGGCAAGAGGATAGATCTCACCATATTTTGCGGAGGGTTCATAAAGCCGGTGAAGCTCATCGGTAATGGCCCCGGCAATAAGCCGGCCCGATCCTGAAAGAAGCTCCTCCCGGTGAAAATTAGTTTCACAAATAGGACAGATATACTCTTCTTTTGATTGAAAGGATATTTTTAACTCCCGTTCCTCGTTCATGACCGCCTCCCGGTCCATTCAAGACCTACCCGCGCAGTTCCTAACCCTCAAGAACTACCATCGCTATGGCATTTTCCTTTTCATGGGTCAGGGAAATATGAACTTTCTCCGCCCCGCTACGCCGTAATGCCTCAAAGGCGGTTCCAAAAACTTCGATCTCCGGCTGGCCGTTATGGCGGTTTACCACCATAATATCCTTGAGGACAATTCCGGCCAAGCCCGTACCCAGGGCCTTGCCGAAGGCTTCTTTGGCTGCAAAACGGGCGGCTAGGGAAAGTACCGCCCCGCCGCCCCTGGATAGGGCGGCGGAAAGCTCCTCGGGGTGAAAATACCGGTCCAGTAAGCCGGGGTTTGTCCGCCAACGTTCCATCCGGCGTACATGGATCACATCAATTCCAATACCGATAATCATACCCGGACATCCTATGGTTGGGGTTTGAGATAAACAGAGATCCGCACCTCTTTGGGCTCACTCCGGGTAAGGGTAAATTGGGAGGGTATATTTACCTGGACCGGGAGGGTATATTCCCCCTCCTCGGTGATCCCGGAACAATCCAGGGTCAAAACGCTCTCCTCGGGAACATAGCTCTCAAGCTCCTTCTGCGCTCCCTCAAGACGGATGCTGCCCAGGAGGGTCTCCGCTTCCACCATTAAGAAATCATACAAACCAATAAGCTCAATGGGCAGTTCATCCATGGTCCGGATCATAATAGCCTCCCGGATAAAAGCCCGAAATTCCGCTACCCCGCTACCCCGGACTATGATCAGGGGATCCGGGTTTATAATATGGACGGCGATGGAAAAATCAGCGTTCCGACCGCTCAAATCCACTTGCTCCGTAATAAGCCCCGAAATACTGGTTATATGTTTTTCAGGACCCTCTATTACTACTTGGGTGGGTTCCAAAGCATAACTGACCAATTCATAACCGCTTTCTACATATCCTTGATACTTTGGGCTGACGGATACATATTTACTGGTTTTGTGATCCAATTCCAGAACAATTTCCAGAGGATCCACCCCGATTTCCAAAGGATCCACTCCCAGGGCGGTTCCTTTTTTACGGATCTCCACCGGAGCCCGGTAGGTTCCCGCATCGGTGTATTTATCAAGGGCCAAATACGCTTCAATATCTTCCTCCGCTATGGGAAATATGCTGTTCGCGTCTCCCCGGAGGGTTACCCGGACAGTCCGGGGATAAGAACTGGCGGGAATCATCCCTTCATTGGTTTCGATATTCAGGGGAATGGAAAAAAAACGTTCTTCCAGGATACTCATCCGGTGAAAAATAAACAATATGATAGCCACCGCCACCGAAAGAACTTTGGCGGGCCAATTGGTAACCGCCTGGGCGAGTAATTTTCTACTGTTCAACGAAGACATCCTTTCCGTCATCCAGGGAAGCCGGTTCGGAATTTGCCGATTCCACTGCTCTCCCCCATACCCCCTGATCGAGGAATTCTTTTAATTTCCGCTGGGCTTCAATAGGCGAAAGATCGTAATAGAGTTTAGTATCAAAGGCCAGGGAAATAGCACCGGTTTCTTCAGAAACCACCAGAATTACCGCATCGGATTCTTCGGACATACCCAGGGCGGCCCGGTGTCTGGTTCCGAAACTCTTCCGGATATCCTGCTGTTCCGATAGGGGCAGAAAACAACCTGCCGCGGCGATCCGCCCGTTTTGGATAATCATGGCCCCGTCATGGAGGGGACCGTCAAATTCAAATACTGTAACAATGAGGCTGGAGGAAATTTCCGCGTTCATCCTGGTACCGGTATCAATGATATTTTTAATGTTTATCCGCCGGGGAAATACTATCAGGGCGCCCCTGCGCTGCTGGGACAGGATCTCCGCGGAGGTTATCACCGCTTCTAATTGACCAAGCCGGGGTTTACTATCCAGGCGGAAAAGTTCTCCCCGGCCGATACGGAGCATGATCTTCCGTAGTTCCGGCTGGAAAACAATGGCAATGGCGATAAGAAGCCCGGGACCCAGGATATTTAAGATCCATTGCAGGGTGTTCAGGTTGAATAAAAAGGCGATACCATAGACCAGAGCGAGAAGTCCCGCCCCTTTTACCAACTGTATGGCCTGGGTTTTTACCAAAAGATCGTAGACTTTATACAATAAAAAGGCGAGCAGGGCAATGTCAATAACAGGACGAACCAGATTATAAAACGCGGTAAACCGCTGAAACCATTCCACTTTTCACCATCCCCCTGCGCCGGAGAAAACGCGGTCCTTTTTCATGGTACCGCCGCCTGAGAAAAAAGAACCCCCGGAACTTTACCGTATTCTCCTTCGGCAAAAAGGGCGATTCCCTCTCCGTCAAGGCCGTTTCTTTGAAGCAGTTCTTCCCGGTTTCCCTGGGATATGAACTTATCCTGGACCCCCAGGGTCATGACTCGGGCGGTACAATTTTTCCGTCTTCCCAGAGCGGCAACATATTCACCAAAACCACCCAAGGCGGCCCCTTCCTCAATAACCATGAACAGCTCATACCGGGTGAGGATACTGGCTAAATACGCCTCATCTATGGGTTTTAGAAAACGCAGATTGTAAAGATCCGCCGGAATTCCCCGGGCCTCAAGGATTTCCGCGGCATCTAAAACTTGGGTATAGAGGCTACCGGTAAAGGCCAGACACAGGAGAACGTCTCGCCGCCGGACAAATACCCCCCGTCCCCACTCCAGGGGGGGGGTAAAGCTGTCGTTCTCCGGGGGACAGGGCCCCTTGGGATACCGGATAACCGTCGGTCCCGTCGAGGCTAACGCCCAATGCAGCATGAGCCTGAGTTCGGCTTCTCCCCCGGGAGCCAAAATAGTTATATGGGGAATTGAGCGAAAAAGGGCAATATCGAACAGGCCCTGATGGGTTTCTCCGTCATCGCTGACAAAGCCGGAACGATCCAGAACCAGGGTAACCGGAAGTTTCTGCAAGGCCGTGTCATGGATCACCTGATCCACCGCCCGCTGTATAAAGGTTGAGTATATGGCCACCACCGGCCGTAAGCCCTGGGCGGCAAGTCCCGCGGCAAAAGTAACGGCATGTTCCTCGGTGATCCCCACATCGAAAAAACGGTGGGGAAATTCCCCCTTAAATGCGGATAATCCGGTTCCTTTCTCCATGGCGGCGGTGATGGCTACCACCCGGGGATCTTTCTGGCCTGCTTCAAGGATAAGCCGGCTGAAAACATCGGTAAAGGTGGTACCTTTCCGGTATACCGGAACACCCCCTTCCACCGAAAAGGAAGAAACCCCATGGTAACTTCCGGGATCTTCTTCGGCTAAACCGAACCCCTTCCCTTTCCGGGTAATCACATGGACTACTACGGGACGATCCAGTTTCCGGACATCCTTGAGGACCTGTTCCAACTGTTGGATATGGTGTCCCTCAATAGGACCCACATACTCAAAACCCAGATCCACAAAAAAATTATCGGTATAAAAAATGGCTTTAACCGCCCGCTTTATCCGGACTATACCGCCATATACCCCTTCACCGATAAAGGGCAGTTTTTTAACCAGGGAATCAAATTTACGGCGGAAGCTCTGATATCGAGCCTTCATACTGAGCCGGCTTAAATATTTGGATAGTCCCCCCACATTAGGACTGATACTCATTTTGTTATCATTGAGGATAACCACCAGGGGTAAAGCCAACTGTCCCGCATGAGAAAGGGCTTCATAGGCGAGTCCGCCGGTAAGGGCTCCGTCACCAATAACCGCCACTGCCCTTCCCTTCCCTTCCCGGAGACGTTCCCCCGCGAGGAGTCCCAAGGCTGCGGAAATAGAGGTTGATGCATGTCCCGTGCCAAAGGCATCATGGGGACTTTCCCCGGTCTTAGGAAAACCCGAAAGCCCTCCGGCTTTACGGAGGGTGGAAAAGGACTCAAAACGGCCGGTTAACAGCTTATGGGCATAGCACTGATGCCCCACATCCCAGACTATTTTATCCCGGGGGGAGTCATATACCCGGTGCAGGGCAATAGCGAGTTCCACTACCCCCAAATTAGAGGCTAAATGACCCCCGTTACGGCTTACGGTGGTCATTATTTTTTCCCTCAATTCCGAAGCCAGGCGGTTTAATTCACTATAATTTAACCGTAAAAGGTCCTGGGGTTCATGAATTGCGGATAAAAGGGACATACCTTCATGCATAATAACTATGGGTACCTCTAAAAATCCCGGTTGGATTTTTAGAAATGCCTCGGAAAAATTTGCTTATTCTTTATAGTATAACAAATTATACAAACGCAAATTTCTCCACTGGGTAAGAAAGCCATTAAAAACTGAAATTTTTAACAGTTCCCCTATATAACATGGGGCGTTTATAAAATAACAAATCTTACAAACGCCTTATCTATGAAATATAGAAAATACTTGAGCCGCTTGCAAATTTATCTTAAAAAGCCCCTCATGGACGCACTATTTATTCTTGTGCCGATTTTTTCTCAGTTTTTTCTTTCGTTTGTGGGTTGCAATTTTTCTCAGTTTGCGTTTTCTTCCGCAGGGCACTTCAGAGTCTCCTTTACATTAAAATATTCCAGTTTCTATACAAAAAGATAGGAAACTGGAGAGTTTTATAATTATGAATCACTATAAACAAAAGGTCAATAGGATTATAGAGGATAACGGGGCAAAACATTTACTTTTGTCCGCCGCCGTTTCCGGCAGTACCCTAGTCCTGGTTTTTTACCTTACCGGACAGTCCGGTTCCGATAAAAGATAATGGTTTTTCAAGTAATTGATATTTTCCCGGAAAATAAGGGTATGGGCTATCTCTATATCCCGCTGCCTTTCCCTTTTTTTTGATTCCAGGATATTTTCCAGGGTCCGTACCGCAGTATAACCCTGGAGTACCGGGTCCTGAAATACAATAGCCGTAAGGAGGCCGTTTTCCAGGCAGCGCAGAGCATGGTCATTGACGTCGTGGAGCAGGGTGATTGCACGGCGGTAATCGTATGTTTCAAGGCCCTGAAGAAAGCCGCCGGTGTAGGCGGGGACAAAATACACCCCATCTACCCTGCCCTGGTTGTCTTTAAGGAGCCGTTTGATCTGCATGCCGACTCCGGTCTTTGCCTTCATGTTAATGTATTCTACCCGGCTTGCGATAAAGGGATACCGGCCGTTGAGTACCTCAAGAAAGCCCCTGATCCGCTTAGCGTTAATATCGGGACCGTCGGTCATGCGATCCACATCCTCGTTAACCCCGATGACCAGGACCTTTCCGGTACCCTTGAGGCTGAGGGATTTTCCGATGAAATTCGCCGCAAGTCTCCCCCCGGCGGGATAATCTGTTCCGACATAGCAGAGCCGGTTTGTTTCGGGATCGTCCACATTGTAAAAAATGTAGGGAATACCGACCTTTTCGGTCAGTTCTATGATTTCTTTCATACGATACATCCGCATGCAGAGGAAAGCCGCGGCGTCAAGGCCATTCCGTATTTCCCGTTTGAGGGTCTTTAGATAATATTCCGTGTTAAAATCGGGGATCCTGAAAAAACGAACCTCGTAATTAAGGGGCCCGATGTACCTGGCGGCGCTTCGGACGCCCCGCTCAATATCGTCCCACACAAAGGACGGAAAAGTGGAGGTAAAGACCGCGATAATCCTGATTTTGTTCCGTACCAGGATCTGGGATGCCCGGTGGGGCACATAAGATCGCTTTCGGGCATAGTCAAAGATACGCTTTTTCAGTTCCGGGGAAACATAGCCTGAGTTATTAAAGGCCCGGCTCACGGTGATGAGGGAGATACCGAGATCTTTGGCGATGTCCTTTTGAGTGATACGCATGAATATTTTTACTATATCTTGGCAGAACAGAAAATACAAGCTGTTTTGAGACTACGGTTTTAAAATGTCAAATTTAAAAACCGGATCAATTCTCATATAAAAATAAGAAAATCAAGAAAAAAGCCTTGACAGAAATCTCTTAGTATGATATACGTATATCATACTAATTCAGGAGGTTGAAATGAAAAAATTTACGGCCCTTTGTCTTATTTTGTTCTGTGCCGCCGCACTTCTTTTCGCGGGGAGTCAGAAGGATCAGGGAGCCACTACCCTATCATTGCTTTTCTATAGCCCCGAACTGCAAAACCAATACAACGATATGGTGATGGCCTATAAGGCGGAAACAGGTGTTACCCTGGACATAACGGTGTTGCAAACCGATTTCCGTTCAGTCCTCACGAGCAGGATTAACTCGGGGGATATTCCCGATGTTTTTATGAGCAGCGCCTATGCGGACAATAACACCTATAAAGACTACTGTTATGATCTTACAAATGAAGATTTTATCCGTAACCTTTCCCCTGCAGCCCTTGAAGGAGTTACGGTAAACGGCAGGATTTTAGGTTATCCTTTCCTGGTACAGTCCCATTCGTTTATATACAATAAAAAGATCTTTGCGGATCTCGGTATCACCACGCTGCCCAGAACCCTCGCCGAATACGAGGCGGTTGCGCAAAAGATACAGGCCGCAGGTATTCAACCCTTTGCGACGGGTTTTAGGGAGTTTTGGGTGTTGCCTCAGACCGCATGGCAGGCCCTGGCGCCGGTCGTCGAAAAAAATTACGGTGGTTATGCCAGTTTTGTAAACCGGCTTAATAATGGCACCATCAAATTCAGTGATATTCCTGAAATGGCAAATGTGTTTGACCTTCTGGATCTTATCAAAAAATATGGCGGCCCCAAACCAAATGAATCGGATTTTAATGATCAAACTTCTATGATTGCCTCTGGTAAAGCGGCAATTATCCACCAGGGTAACTGGGCGGAAGATACTATCCGACAGACAAATCCCAATGCGGATATCGGATTCCTTTTGGGACCCGTGGGAAACGATGCCTCCCTTGCGGGGATCATGTTTGATTCAAATCAAACAATCCGTATTTCGAAAGGAACAAAAAATGAGAAAGCCGCCGTGGCCTGGCTTCGCTGGCTTACTACTTCGGAATATGGAAAAAAATGGATCCCCGAGAAGATAAAGCAGCTTTCGCCGATCAACGGGGCTGGTGCGCCCAGTTCCCAGATTGCCGAGGACACGGTCAGGCTGCTGGGGCAAAAAGTTCCGGGTTATCCATGGTTCTACCAAATGTTCCCCACGGGAACTGAACAAGAACTTGGTGCCATTTTGCAAGGTTACTGTGCGGGTCTTACCGACAGGAGGGCAACCCTTACGGCCCTGGATGATGCCTACGCAAAAATTGCTAAGGCTGCCCAATAATGAACCTCCGTAGAGCAGAGCTCCTCGGTATCTTTAAAGGTATTTTATTTCAACGGAGGCTCATTCGATAGAAAGTTTATAATATCGTCTGGTTTAATACCGAATTTGATAAGCGTTACTTTACTTGAGCCGGAGCAGAGCGCAGACTTGCGGTCCGATGGGGTATTAAACCATATTTCTGAACAAATTGGCAACCCGGTGGGTTTTCTTAGATTACAAGTTTATTTTACTTTTGCAATTTTCGGGTACGAATTTTTAATTTGCCAGTTGTGAAATGGTTTTTTAGCGAAATTTGTTCGGAACCTGATGTTTTCGAACAGTAGTAATGTTGTTTTTTATAACCGCAGGGCAAAGCTTTTCGCGGTATCTCTTTTGCGGCAAGTCGCCGTCTTCGGAATATTGTTATGACACACTTAAAAAAAAAGGATTTGAATACTCTGGGAATTTTTGTTTTGTTTATTATTCCTGCCCTTGGGGCAATTCTTTTGTCTGTGGAAATTCCCTTTATGATGAGTGTGATCTATTCTTTTACTAAATGGAACGGTATAGACCGTATACCGGTATTTATCGCCCTTGAAAACTATCGGGAGCTTTTTACCGACGATCCGGACATGATGTATGCCCTGGTATTTACCCTGGAACAGACGGTGCTCAGAGTGATCCTGACCAATATTATTGCTCTTCTTCTTGCGGTGTTTCTTGACGGAGAAATACGGGGTAAAAACGTATTGCGGGCGGCCTTTTATGTTCCCAATATTATAAGCCTTATCGTAATTGGGTATATCTGGTTTTTTGTTTTTTCCCGGGGTTTTAATTCCTTTTATCAATATGTCCAATTTCCCCCCCTTATGTTGAGTTGGCTTGGGGACGCAAAAATGGCTTTTTTCAGTGTGCTTATTGTTTCAATCTGGCAGTCCATCGGGTTCTACATGGTTATATATATCGCCGGGCTTCAGGTTATTCCCCGGGATGTGATTGAAGCAGCTATGATCGACGGCGCCGGTGGAATAGCCCGGTTTTTCAGAATAACCATTCCCCTGATTATGCCATCAATTACGGTGGCAGTATTCCATTCGGTTTCAAACAGTCTTAAATCTTTTGATGTGATATTCAGCCTTACCAATGGGGGTCCCGGTCATTCCACAACGTCCATAGCTCTGGATATTTACCGAACTGCCTTTGTAACAAGCAGATTCGGCTACGGGACGGCAAAGTCGGTTGTCCTTTTCCTTTTGATTCTGTTATTTACGTTCTTTCAAGTTAAATTCTTTAAGGCCCGGGAGGTGGAAGTGTGAGTAAAAATCATCCGGTCCTTCGGAGAAAAGAACGTATTTTTTCTGTCCTAACTAGTAGTATCCTCACGGTTGTTGCCGTGGTATACCTCTATCCCCTCTTTCTGGTTATCATCAATTCAGTAAAAAGCTATGCGGAAATTACCGCAAATGTCATCGCTCTTCCCAAATCAATAGCCCTATCCAATTATTTGGAAACCTGGAAAATCATGGATTACCCTCCCCTCTTTTTAAATACCCTCATCGCTACTGTTATCGGTGTTACGGGAACGGTATTTTTAAGCGCTATGGCAGGTTATAAGTTATCCCGGACCAAGACCATTTACAGTTGGGTTCTGCTTATCATTCTTATAGCCCCTATGATGATCCCCTTTCATTCCTTTATGATTGCCCTGGTCAAGGTGGCAAGAACCATGAAACTCACCAGGACTCCTTGGGGACTAGGCATCCTTTATTGGGGACTAGGGGCTTCTCTGGCACTTTTTATGTACCATGGATTTGTAAAAACTGTACCAAAAGAACTTGATGACTGCGCCTGTATAGATGGGGCTTCCCCTTGGCGTACTTTTTTTCAGGTCATTTTCCCCCTGTTGCAGCCGGTTACCGTTTCAGTTATCGTGATAAATGCCATGTGGATGTGGAACGATTTTCTGCTTCCCCTTTTGATCCTCAGCGGCTCAAAAAAATTCTATACCCTTCAACTTGCGGCGTATAATTTTTTTGGACTCTACAAAGTTGAATGGAACTACGCCATGGCCGCAGTAGTCTTGACCCTGACCCCGGCGATTATTTTATATCTTGCGTTGCAGAAGCATATCATCAAAGGCATGGTTGCGGGAGCGATAAAACTTTAAACAGTCCAAAACCGAATTTTATTTTTACAGGAGCAATTTAATGGTTTCACTTTTTACCAAAGAACAAAATCGGCTTATCTACCGTTATGACGCAGAGAAGCTCTGGATAGAACCCTGGGGGAAAAACAGTCTTCGGATCCGGTCTACTAAAATGGCGGAGATGCCTTCGGAGGACTGGGCCCTGCTTCCCCAGGAATCATATGCCGCGGAAATAAAAATAGAAGAATCCGGCGCTTCCCTTAAAAACGGTAAATTAGAACTACAGATAAACAGGGCCGGTAAAATTACCATATACAACAGCCGGGGAGAAATTCTCCTGGATGAGTACCTCAGAAATCGCCGGGACATCAATGCCGCCTATTGCAGCGCCTTAGATATTGACGCTAGGGAATATAAGCCCATCATCGGTGGGGATTATAAAATTACGCTCCGTTTTGAATCCCTTGATCCCAATGAAAAGATCTACGGTATGGGACAATATCAGCAACCCTGTCTGAACCTCAAGGGAACAGATCTGGAACTGGCCCAACGTAATTCCCAAGCCTCGGTTCCCTTCATGCTCTCTTCCCGAGGATACGGTTTTCTCTGGAACAACCCTGCGGTGGGTAGGGCCTGTTTTGGAAAAAATATAATTACCTGGGAAGCCGCTTCCGCAAAAAAACTGGATTATTGGGTAAGCGCTGGGGACACTCCCGCCGAAATAGAGGAAGCTTACGCAAAGGTTACGGGGACCGTCCCTATGATGCCCGAGTATGCCATGGGTTTCTGGCAGTGCAAGCTCCGTTACCAGACCCAGGAAGAACTTTTACAGGTAGCCAGAGAATACAAAAACCGAGGACTCCCCATTTCCGTTATAGTAGTAGATTTTTTCCACTGGCCCCTCCAGGGGGATTGGAAATTCGATCCTGTTTATTGGCCGGATCCGGATGCTATGATCGCGGAACTTAAAAAGATGGGTATAGAGCTTATGGTTTCCATCTGGCCAACAGTAGATTACCGAAGTGAAAACTGGAAAACCATGCTGGAACAGGGTTTTCTTGTTCGGACCGAACGGGGTTTTCGTATAGGTATGGATTTCCAGGGAAACACGATACATTTTGATGCCACCAATCCGGAAGCCCGTTCCTTTGTGTGGGAGCAGGTGAAAAAAAATTACTACGATAAGGGGATAAGAATTTTTTGGCTCGACGAAGCGGAACCGGAATACACGGTTTACGATTTTGACAATTACCGCTATTATTTGGGACCGGATATTCAGATCGGTAATATATATCCCCTAATGTATGCCAAGGCTTTTTTTGACGGTATGTACGCGGCAGGACAAAAAAACGTTCTTAATTTGCTGCGTTGTGCCTGGGCGGGGAGTCAGCGTTATGGCGCCTTAGTATGGTCCGGGGATATTCATTCTAGTTTTTTAAGCCTACGAAACCAGCTTGCCGCGGGGCTTAATATGGGTATCGCGGGGATCCCCTGGTGGACCACCGATATCGGCGGCTTTCATGGAGGCCTGGTAAGCGATCCGGCTTTCCACGAACTCCTTATCCGCTGGTTCCAGTGGGGTTGTTTCTGTCCGGTAATGCGGCTCCATGGATACCGGGAGCCTATCAAGCCGCAGTACGGTACCACGGGAGGTGCCACCTGCCGTTCCGGTGCCGACAACGAGGTCTGGTCCTACAGCGATGAGGTCTACGAAATCTGCAAAAAGTACCTTTTCCTCCGGGAAAAACTGCGACCCTATGTGGCGGAGCAAATGCGGGCCGCCCATGAAAAGGGGACACCGGTGATGCGGCCCCTTTTCTACGATTTTCCCATGGATAAAAGAGCGTGGGAGACCGAAGACGAGTTCATGTTCGGTCCCAACTACCTGGTGGCGCCCATCCTCTACGAGGGGGTTAGAGAACGGGAAGTCTATCTTCCCACAGGACAAAGGTGGATTGACGCCTGGACCGGTGAAAGCTTTGAAGGGGGCAGGATCATCCGGGTGGACGCTCCCCTGGACAGAATTCCGGTCTTTAACCGGGATGGCGTGAAGTTTGGGGACCTCTGAAAACATGGATTTGGTTTTCAGAACTTCCTTATGATAGCACCCTAATATCCCCGCGCTCTATTTTGCGATATAGCGTTAAAGAAGAAAGGAGGTAGTGATGAAATTCCGGGACGGCTATTGGGAAATACGGGAAGGGTTTTCGCGCATCAACTTGGTTGACGTGGTGGATAC
>JAITEG010000166.1 GCA_031282145.1 Spirochaetaceae bacterium
GCCGGCGGCCTCCGCGGAAAAGGTAAAGGGCCTTTTGGAGCGGGCCGCCCGGTCAGGCGGTCTCCATCCCGCGGCCTTTTACCAGGAACTTGAAGGGTTCGTTGGCGGGAAGCGGGTCAAGGGGGTGTGGAAAAAATTGCGGAACCGGGGATTGGTGGTTATTCCTTGACCGCCCCGGCGGTAAGGCCCTCCACAACGAATTTCTGCATACCGGCGAACATGACGGCGGTTGGTATCAGGGCCAGAGTAGCCCCGGCCATAAGGATACCCCATTGGACATTGTATTTACCGATGAGGGTTTTAAGGCCCACGGGAATGGTCCACATTTCGGGGGTATTGATCAGGATGGTTCCGGCGATCAATTCGTTCCAGGCCCCGATAAAAGCGAATACAAAAACCGCCACAATCCCGGGGAACATGCTGGGCAATACAATACGCCACAGGCTTTGCAGTCTGGTACATCCGTCCACCCGGGCGGCCTCTTCCAGGGTATAGGGGATCCGCTCAAAAAAACTCCGCATAGTAATAACACAGAAGGGCAGGTTGGCAATGAGGTAATAAATAAACAGGCCTATATGGGTATTAACGAGGCCCATCCGGGACAAAATAACATATAGGGGGATGATCACGAGGATCCCGGGAATCATCTGGGTTACCATAAAAAAGATAAGCATCGTTTCCTTGCCGCGAAACTTATACCGGGCAAAACTGTAGCCCCCCAGGATCGAAAGCAGGGTGACGCAGATACCAGTGGAAACCGACACAATGACGCTGTTTTTAAGGAGCCCGCCGTAACTAAAGAGTTTAAACAGGGCAACATAGTTTTCCGCGGTAAAAGTTTCCGGCCAATAGGTAAGCCGTTGGGCGTTGATGATCTCCGGGTTTGTTTTAAGGGAGGTGATGATCATCCAATACATGGGCAGAAGTACCGCCAGCAAGAAGATCGCCAGTATCACAAAACGTCCCCCCCTTCCCAGGGCACGGCGGGTTCTCCAGTTCATCAAAAATCCCCCGCTTTGTTATAGGTGGTCACCTTGAGAAAGACTACCGCGTAAACCGCCAGGATCGCCATAAGCAGCAGCCCCATGGCCGCCGCCAGACCGAAATCATACCCCGCAAATGCCCGGGTATACATATAAGAAGGCAGTGTTTGGGAGGTACTTGCGGGACCGCCGCCGGTAATCACCACGATCATGTCAAAGGAGTTAAAAATCCAAATAGTCCTGAGTAATATGGTAACTATCACCGTGGGTTTGATATAGGGCAGGGTAATGCAAAAAAACTTCCGAATGGGCCCACAGCCGTCCACCTCCGCGGCCTCGAAGGTGTTACCGGGGATGGATTGAAGGGCAGCGAGGATCATGATAGCGAAAAAGGGCACCCCCATCCAAATCATGGCAAAAATAACCACCAACAGGGAAAGCCCCGGAGTCCCCAGCCAGGCAATGGAATCACCGATGAGTTTCAGCCGGTACAGGATATCGTTGACCACCCCGTATTCACCGTTAAAGGACCAGCGGAACATGATACCGATTACAAATGAAGAAAAAGCCCAGGGCAAAAAAACCACCGCCTGATAAAATCCGCGGAAAGGAAAATTCTTGCGTAGCGCCAGCGCCAGGGTCAAGCCCAAGAGAAACTGTCCCAATACCGCCACGATTACATATACAAATGAATTCCGGATCACGAGGCCCATATCCCTATCGGCAAACAGTTTTTTTATATTGTCCAGGCCGTTAAATCTGATATTTTTGGGATCCCCCAGATTATAATTTTGAAAGGCCATAATGGTACTCCTCACCAGGGGATAACCAAAAAGCAAAGCCAGAAGTAAAAATACCGGGAGCATGAACAGATAAGGCTCCAGGGCGGCCTTGGTCCGGTGGTTTAACCGGGGCCCCATAAAAGAGATTAACCCCATCACCACCACCGTCAATCCGGCAAGATATAACACCAAGTTGAGCATAGGAGGACCTCCCCGGATTAAAAACCCGGAAATGGGAGACGAAACTCCGCCTCCCATTTCCGGGGTGTTACCGAGCGCTTTTTCCAAAACTCAAGGCTGGTTTTGGAAAAGCCTCGCTAAAAATTAACAATAGGTTTTTGTACCGTCGCCCCCGGATTATCCGCCAGGTATTTTTTCATCCGGGCTTGAAGTTCATTACAGATATTATCCAATGCGGTTTTCGCGTCCTGCTGGCCCAAGAGATACTTTTGGACCTCTTCGTGCATCATCCCCTGATGCATATCGGTGTAGTTAAAGGGACCAAATGAAGCGGGGATTACCGTGTCCGGATCATTAAGCTGCCGGACAAAGGCGCTGTAGGGCCCGTTTTCGCCATAGGTCGCGTCCCCGGCGATATCCCGCTTTATAGGAATCAGGCCGCCCATTTTACAATATTCAATGCTGTTATCGGGACGGTTGAGGAATTCGATAAGCCTCCATGCGGCTTCAGGATTTTTACTGTGGGTGGAAATACTGTAAGAATAGGGGGCGTTGATGGTATTGTATATCTTGCCGTCCTTACTCCTGGGCATGGGCATAACCATCCATTGTCCGCTTTGCATATTGGTCTGACAGGTCGCCGCTACCTCGGAATCGTTCAGCAGGGTTGCGGTAAGACCGCCGGTAAAGTTATCTACCATCTCGGTGAAGCCCCAGTTTATCGCATCCCGGGGGGCGTAGCCTGAGAGGTACAGATCGGTCCACTTTTTAAAGGCATCAAGACATTCGGGACTGTTGACGAGGACGTTCCCTTGATCGTCGTAAAAACGGCCGCCGGTAAATCCCGTAAGATACACCGACAAGGGATCAAAGGCCCCCCGGGCACCCCGGTAGGATACCCCGTAATGCCGCTGGCTCGTATCGGTCAAGCGCCGGACCGCGTCGAAGTATTCGTCATAGGTCCAGCCCTTGGCCGGATCCAGGTTCAAGCCCTTTTCCCGGGCCCAGTCCCTGCGGACGAACATCCCTTTTACCATGAGGCCGTCGGGGACGGTGTAGATGGAACCGTAAAGGGACTTTTGATTCGGCCAGAGTTTTTTGGTAACCGCATCGGTGTAGGTGGATTCTTTTCCGGCGATGTATTTTTCCAGGGAAACGACCCAACCGGCCTGGGTAAATTGACCCAGCCAGCCCTCCCAGGTGGTCATCACGTCGGGAAGACTGCCGGACGCCCCAAGAACGGTGAGTTTGTTGGCGGCGTCGTCCCAGGGGACACTTTCATAATTGACGGTAACCCCCGTTTCCGCCTTAAAGGCCTCGAAAACCGCATTATAATAGGCTTGGCGGGCCGGGCTGGGACTCACATCAATAAACCGCAGGGTAATCGCCCCCGCTCCGCCGGAAGAAGCCCGCTGTCCGCCCCCGCCAGCAAAGGCCAAGGACAAAACCGCTGCCAAGAGTAAGCCTAAGGTAAACCATCTTTTCATCTTCATCCTCCGTGAAAAAACAAAATAGTAAGATCTTTATTCGATGGGGGTTTAATACCCCGCCCCTTGGGGCGGTTCAATTCCCTCTCGATGATGGCGGGTAGTAAACCCCCGGTACGATAAATTTCCTATCGAACTAACCATACCCCGTCCGCTCTGCGGCGGGGTTGGTTGATTGCCGGTTATGCTCCGCTCGTGTCCGGGGCTGCCGTGTCTCCACCAATCGCTCCGGATGAGGATGTTGACTTTTGACCCCCGAAGGTCGCGTTAAAGCCGAGGTTTTGAAATACCTGAAGCTCCGGCAGATAAAAGCCTGGTCTAATCCGTCCGGGGCGGTACGGATTAGACCAGGAAAGTTTATGAGCTTCGGCCTGAAGGGAAGCGCCGACATCCTGGGCTGCCTGCCTGGCGGCAAAATCTTGGCCGTTGAGTGTAAGGCCGAGTGCGGCCGGTTCTCTCCGGAGCAACGGCAATTCCTGGAAGACATCAAAGCCCTGGGAGGCTTGGCAATAGTAGCCAAGTCTTACCAGGATATTGAAGGGGCCCTAATGGAAGCGGGATACAGTGGTATAGTTGCCGGGCCGTTGTTTGGGAGAGGGGATAATTGAGCAAAGCGAAACAGCCCCGGACACGGGATGATCCGGTAAACCATCCGGGACATTACACGTTTGGCCGGTTCGAGGTGATAGACGTTCTTGAAGACTGGTTCCCCGCAGACCTGTTGTTGTGGCATGTGGGGAAGTACATAGCCCGTGCCGACCGCAAGGGGAACCTGGTGGAGGACCTGAAAAAAGCCGCCTGGTATTTACAGCGGCGAATTGAGAAGGAGGAGGGAAGGTATGTCGGAAGAAATGAAAAGCATTATTGCCGATCTTCTGGACAATGCGCGGATAGACTTCACGATACGGCAGGAAGCATTACAGAATCTTAAAGAAGTTGACCGGTTGCTGGATGACCCCCTGCTGGTAAACAACAAAGAAATGGCGGCGGATATTTGTGGTATGCTGATTAAAATGCTTATTGGCGAAGAGGTTGTGCAAGAGGGCAGTATGATGCACCGCTTGGGGCTCCGGCTTCTGGATTACATAGGGAGGGTGCATGACGAAGGCGCAAAAAAACTTTGTTAATTATTACATCGAACAGGACTTCAAAACGCCGCCGCCGCTTATCAAAAAGCCTACCCCAATGCCTCTTACGAAACGGCCAGGGTTGAAGCCTCCAGATTCCTAATAAAACCTAACATCCAGGAACATTTGAGCGCCGTTATTGCCGAGATATTACAACGGGAAAAAATCTCCCTGGAGAAGAGAATACTCGACACCTGGTTAAAACGGGCGTTTTATGACCCTGCGGAAGTTGTTAATGATAAAGGCGCATTGCTACATTCCCTTGAGGAACTCAGCCGGCGGGGGCTTTCCGTCTGTATCGAGGGCATTGAGACCAGGGTAAACGCTCAGGGGGTTGAAACAGTCAAGATCAAACTTGCCGACCGGGACAAGGCGCTTGAAATGCTCCAGCAGTATGTCCAAATGATCAAACCGCAAACACAGACAATTAAGATAGACGGCCTCAGCGATGAAGCCCGGGCCCGGTTGGCGCTGCTCTATGATGAGGAAACTCCCGGAGACATACACCCGGAAAACTTTGACCCGCAAACGGAAGCCCCGGACCATGATTGATGAAAACGCACTGAAAGTTATTGCCCGTGAACCGCACCGCCTGGGCTTGGTTATCGGGAAAGACAAGCTCACCCTGCTTCATTCCGAGTGGATAAAATACTGCTGGGACAGCAACGGCCCCCGGGCGTTACAGGCATTCCGGGGTGGTTATAAAACTACCGCTATTACGCTTGTCGGCTCTATCGCGTGGTTGCTTTTTCATCCGAATGACCGGATCGCGATCATTAGGAAAACGTTCAGGGCGGCTGCCGACGTAATCCGGGCCATCAGTTCGGCGATGGAGCGAGAGGAATTAAAGGCGGTTTTCAAGCTGGCTCACGGGGTATATCCCAAAGCGGAAATATCCCGTGAAGGCAGTTTGAGATATAACTTTAAGAATACGAACACGCCGGAGGGAAACATCACCGCTTTGGGGATGGATAGCGGAATAACCGGGCTTTATTTTGATAAAGTTGTATGCGATGACATTATTACTCTCAAGGATCGTATAAGCCGAGCTGAACGTGAACGGACGCCGATTTGACGTTCTTTTTTCATACTTTCTTCTCCTCAGGTTTCACATACTCGTTGTAAGCCACCGTTATATCATCCTGGATGTGTCCAAGGATTACAGAAAGCCCAAAACCAAAATCACTTGGGGGCGTATCCGCTTCTTCGTCGTAGAAGCACGCAATATGCCCCAGGGCGGACAGGGCCGCTTGCGCCCTGTATAAATAGCCGTCTATGCTCATGATCACGCTCCTATAAAAAGTCAACCATCGGACAAGCCTTTAGCCGACTTTTTTTCTCTTTTTTCCGGTAACACCGGAGTATTTACTTTCACTTGTATCTTTCCGTTTTGGGCAGATACTTACCTT
>JAITEG010000188.1 GCA_031282145.1 Spirochaetaceae bacterium
CATCTTATCGCTCCAGACCTTGTTGATCACGTCGTAGTAGCCCGTACCGGAGGCGCTGCCCGCGTCGGTGGCGATAATACCGGAGAGGTAGAGGTTAATGTAGTCCTTGGGGTTAAGCACCCAGGCGATTTTTTCAAAGGTCGCAGGCTCCGCCTCTTTAAGCCAGATGAGTTTTGAAACCGTGTAACCCACGGGAAGGGAGGTGCCGATGGCGGCGATAACCCCCGCCGGGCCCCCGGCGCTGTCGATGTACTTCTGGTTCGCCCCAGCGGTTTCGGTGTCGTTCCAGAGTTTCGCCCGGCGCAGTACCTTTTTGTCCCTGTCCAGCACCACGAGGCCGTGCTGCTGCCCTGAAACGCCGATCCCGGCGATTTGTTTCCGTTCCCCGGGGGAAAGGTTTTTCAAGGCCTCCTTCATGGCGAGGTCCAGGGCGTTTATCCACCATTCCGGTTCCTGTTCCCTGCCGCCCCGCTCGTTGGAAAAGATCTCGTGCCCCCCGTAGCCGTCCCCCAGGAAACGCTTGGCCTCCGGATCGTAGACCACCACCTTGGTCCCCTGGGTTCCGCAATCAATACCGATATAATACGCCATACCATCCTCCTTGTCTTTGAGCCGCTTGTTTCAGGAAAGTTCTATCATAACCTTGACCACGTCCGGGTGCCCCGCGGCGGCGTATTCATAGGCGGCCACGGCGTCCTCAAACCTGAAGGTTTTGCTGATGAACCGCTTGATGTCGATCTTTCCCGCATTTACCAGGGCTATGGCCCGGTCAAAACAGTTGACATACCGGAATATGGTTTCAATGCTGAGCCCCTGGCCCTGGAGGAAGGCCACGTCCAGCGGGACCGTACCGTTCATCATGCCCACGAGTACGGCCCTTCCCCCTTTCCGGGCGCACCGGAAGAAGTCGGGGTAGACCCTGGGGCTGCCTGAGGCTTCAAAGAGGACCTGGCAGCCCTTCCCACCGGTCCCCCGCATCACGACCTCCCGGAGGTCCTCCCGGGCGGTGTTTACCGGAATGATGTTTTTGTCATAGGCCCCCGCGAGGTCCAGCTTCTCCTGCTTTATGTCGGAAATAAACACCTTGCCACACCCGCCGGCCAAGGCGGATATGGCGCACATAACGCCGATGGTTCCGCAGCCCACCACCAACGCCGTATCCCCGGGTTTGATGGCGGCCTTTTTTGCCGCCTCAATGCCGATGGCCAGGGGTTCCATCATGGCCCCCTCCGCCGCGCTCATCCCCGGGGGGAGGCGGAAGCAGAACTGGGCGGGGTGAACCACCGTTTCCCGCAGGCATCCGTGTACCGGAGGGGTTGCCCAGAAAACCACGTCGGGGTCGATGTTGTACATCCCTTCCATTACTTCCGCCGAACGCCGGTTGGGGATCCCCGGTTCCATGCAGACGAGGTCGCCGATGTTCAGGTTGGTAACTTTTTCGCCCTTCTCGATGATGACCCCCGCGGCTTCGTGCCCCAGGATCATGGGCTCTTTGACGACAAAATCGCCGATGGCCCCTTCCACGTAATAGTGGATGTCGCTGCCGCAGATGCCGCAGGCCTTAATCTGTATTTTGACATCATGGGGACCGACGGTCTCCGTAATCGGAAAATCCCGCAGGCTCAAGTTTTTTTTCGCTTCCAGTACCAATGCTTTCATAGCGCCACTCCCTTTCAGTATTTGTCCCCATCCTACCACACCGCCCCCTCAAGCGTAAGGGGGGCCGGGACCACCCTTTCGCTTGAGGGGGCGGTAAAACAAAAGCGGGGCTTTCCTTGAGGGAAAGCCCCGCGAAGTTACCGGATAACGCGGTTATTCTACCCTTTGGGTGCTGTCGATGATAAGGTCTTCAGTGCTGCCGGAGGCGATGCCGTCGTTAGCGGTTCCTACCGCTATGGCCACGAAATTCCCCGCGGCGGGGGTCGGACCCACGCCCTGGGTGTCGGTATGGATTTGCGTTGAACTTGCGGTGGGGGGTGTAGCGCTAATTTTGGCGATGTTCCTCCCGCCGATTTTCGCCGCCGTGGTAAACGCATTGGTCCCGAAAGCTACCCCCGCCGACGCGCCACCCAGTATTACGCTGTCGGTGTTTGCCAGAATAACCGAGCCCGCGATGGTAGAGGAAGCGGTCCAGTTGGGATCCCCTTTCAGAATGAGCTGCGCCCCCGCGACGGGTATGGGCCGGTTACTCTCGTCATAGGTGACGGTCCCGCCCAGGTTTATTACCGCCTCCGTGGTGGCGTCACCGACGGTCAGGGCGCTGGTGGGCCCAATCTTCTGGGTGATGCTGCCGCCGGCGCCGCCGGTAAGCACGACATCGGCGTCACTCACTATGACCAATGCGGCCGCGTCGACCGCGGGATCGGGGATTATCGCGACGCTTTGAACAGCCGCGTTAGCGGCGCTCAGAACCGCCTGCCAGCCGCCGGTGCCGCCTGAGAATTCGGTGCTGCCCGCAACCAGCTTGCCCGCGCCGGTGAGCTTGCCGCTGGTCGTCTCCCCGATATCCACCACCAGGGCGAAGGGCGCCTTGAGAGTGGCGGTCTTCCCCTCGTTAATCTGGAGGGTGAGGTCGGAGGTAACGCCGTAGTTTTTGGCCAGCACCGCGTCGCCGTCAAGCTCGTATGTTGTTTTCCGCTGGATAAAATCCCCCGAGAGGAGCTGTATAGTCGCGTCGGGATCATCCTTGGGACCGAACCGTTTCTGGGCTTTCGCGGCGGCGGTGGTCAGATCAATGGCGGTTACGGGATCGGTTGCCGGAGTGGTATAGTAGGCGGCCCCGCCCCCGGCGCCATAGATGATGGCGCCCGCCTGGTAGGTTATCTTGCCGGTACCCTGTTGGGGGGTCGCGCCCCACAGGGTGCCGGTGCTGTTCATATCGATGAAGAGGCCCCCCTCCTCAACGACAATCTCCCCCCGGAGGTCCCCGGTCGATACAAAGGGGTTGGGGGTGGCAGTGGTGCTATTCACCATGACCAGGGCCCCATCTTTGGCTACCCGCACTTTCCCGCCCGGTTCGACGGAAAGGTGGTCGTCGTCAAAGATCAGCGTTACGTTCTTGCCGACTACCAGGGTCCGGTCCGTGGTGACGTGGAGGGTGGTGGGTTGAATCGTACCGTCTTTGGTGTCGTAGATGACGATGGTTTCCTTATAGTCGCCGACCAGGGTTACCACCGCATTGTCGGCAAGGAGATCGGCCAGTTCATTGGCGGTTACCCTGCTTTTTATGGTGACGGTGGTTTCTCCCCCAATCGGTCCACCCGATACCGCCGTTACCGGATCGTCGGACTGGCTGCATCCCACCATGATAAATCCCGCGGATACTACCGCGATAAGCAAGAACAAGAGACTCTTTTTCATAGAGCCCTCCTTAAAAAATATACCCCCCAGATCAGATCGAGAGGGTCCCCAGCACAGGGAATGACGCTCAACGCCATTCCCCGCACCAGGGTTTTAAAAGAGGACCTACGCTTGTAATTGATTACCCGCTGGGCTAAAATTACGTTAGCGTTAGGCTGAGCCCCGGTGTAGTGTCGTTCCTGCCAAGAAATCAGCACTGCCCCGGGGTCCCTCTTTTATAGAAACCCGCATTAGACGCCCACGGCCGGAAAGCCGGGCGTTCGGTTCGCATTTTCAAACAAACGCTTATACCTATATATTATATCCCACTTTGTCCGAAAAATCCAGTTTTTTGGAAAAAAAAACAAAAAAAAGTGCGTTTTTTTCCGGAAGGCCTCCGCCCGGCGCCATATACCGGTCCCCCCGGTACGGAACCGTTTCGTACCGGGGTGCAACCGTCTCATACTTGTACAGAACCGTTAGGGTACACTTCCTGACTGTTCGGGACCATTCCCGGTTCGTTCGGGAACACTCCCGAAGCGTTCGGGAACACTCCCGGATAGTCCGGGATGGCCCCGGGATGGGCGCGTTCCGCTGGAGGGAGGGTCCGCTCCTCCGGCCGGTTATGCCAGGTCCGGGGTGAACCCCCCTTTCGCGGCCCGCCCGGAACGGTTAATCTTCTTCTTTGATTATCTCGATCTTAATGCCGTCGTTCTGATCCGGCTCATCCTTGGGGGGAACGGTAACCTTGAGGATGCCGTTTTTGAACACCGCCTTTACCTGTTCCTGGGCGTATTTATCCAGGGGGACGTAGTACTTTTGCTTCTCGATGTCCTTGAGTTTGAGCCGCCTTTTAAAGTACCGGAGGGTGTCATCCGCCGGAGGGTTCGCGCCGGTTTCCCCCGGGGAGGAACGGTCGTTTATTTTTGCGGAAAAAACCATATAGTCCCCCTGAAAGGACAAACTGATGTCCTTTTCATCAAATCCCGCCAGGGCAAACTCGAAGATCATGCGCCGGTCCCCGGTCATATACACGTTCATGGGGGGATAAGAGTAATTGGGGTAGTAGTCGATGTTTTCGTCAAAGGGATTTTTGGGGCCGAAGGGCCCCCGCCGGCCGAATCCGTCCGGCCCGCCGCAGAAATCGAAATTCCGGAATTCATCGCTGAAATTTTGGGCGGCCTCGAAGATCTCGTCCAATATGACGCCCAAATCCATGTACCCTTTATTGCCTTTCATAATAGGCTCCTTTGCATCCTCTGGATGCCGCCGGCCTTACGGCCCGGCCGATGAGATGGACCCTCTAACGAGCGATCCGGTAAGGGTTTCCCCAAACCCGGTTGGTTTCGAAAACCCTTATATATAATATATCACGGTTGGCTTCCGGGGGGGAAGATATTTGCGGATTAAATAGACGAGGCCGGCGGAAATAAAGAGTCCCGCCCCTCCGGCGGCGGCCCGCAGGTCCTGGTTTTCCGGGGAAAGGGCCATGCCCCCCAGGACATACCCCGCGATAAAGCCCAAGAGGGGGGGGAGCAGGGCCGTTACGGCTTGCACCGGGGCGTCGCCCCGGGGGAACTCCACCGCCACCCGCTGGCCCGGAAGGAGGGGGAGCTTTTTCCGGTTCACCGCGGTTACCATGCCATGATTCGGCGGGCATTCCTCGTTTGCGCCGGTCCCGGAGCCGGGGGCCCCGGGACGGCAGCCCCCATAACCGCAGCCCGAACAGGCCCGGGACCGATCCAGGCGTAAAGTGACCAGATCCCCGGATATTTCCCGAACCCAGCCGGTTTCAGTCACGATCCGCTTCCTCGGGCGGCTCAAGAACCGCCTCTTTTTCCGGGGAATTGAGTCCCGGATTCTTGAGTTCCGGTAGGGGATGGCGGATCCGCTCTATGGCCAGGGCCTTTCCCGCCTCGTTCAGTTCAATCAGCACCCCCTGTAACTCGGGCCGGGCCCAGGCGTCCCGGGTCCGGTCGGGGATGCCCGAGAGGTACTCGGCGGTCCGTTCGCTTATATCGGTCCCCCCTACGGAGTCAATACTGCCGGTCCGGCCCGCGTCGGTGATCACCGCGGTCCCTCCGGGAAGGATCTCCTCATCGGCGGTCTGAACCCGGGTATGGGAACCGATCACCGCGGAACAGTTCCCCGCGGCCATGGCGAAGAGGGTGCGTTTTTCCGCGGTCGCCCCGGCGTGAAAATCAATAATCACCAGGGGAGTTTCCTGGCGGAGCCGTTCCAACAGCGCCGGCAGCGCGTAAAAGGGGTTGTCCCCGTGGAGTTTTCCGTATCCGCTTTGGCCTAAAAGCACCGCCACGGCGATTTTTCCCCGGGGGGTCTTGAAAATCCGGGAGCCGATGCCGGGGGCTCCGGGATTCAGGTTGAAAGGCCGCAGCACGTAGGGGATATGGCCGATGTTTTCTACCAGATCCTTTTTATAAAAGCAACATTCCCCGGTGGTAAGTACGTCCGCCCCCAGTTTGTGTAAATAAGCCGCGTGATTTCTGCCGAGGCCGCTTCCCCCGGTGGCCCCGTCACCGCAGGCGATAACGAAATCAATGGAATATTGTTTTTTAAGATCCGCCAGCCCTGTTTTAAAGGCATACACCCCGACTTTGCCGACTATTTCCGCCACATAAAGGATGGTCATAACAGGTTCTTTATTCGGTACGGTCTTGATAGGTATAAGACCCCGGCCGGTCGGATAATCCTGAAAGGATCCGTTCAAATTCCGCCGCCGCCCGGAAATCCTGGAGCTCCCGGCAGGTATCCCGCAGGTTGTACAGGGCCTCCTGATACAGGGGGGCCAAACTTATGGCTTTTTCAAAACAATGCCGGGCTTCTTCATAACTGCCCTCAACAAAATACAGCACCCCCAGGTTGTTCCAGGTCTTGGGGACCTGCTCGTCCCGCTGCAGGGCGGCCTGGTAACATTCTTCCGCCGAGTCAAATTGTTCCAGCTCGTAATGAATCAGGCCCATGGAAACCCATGCTTCGGCAAGACGGTCGTCAATATACAGGGCCCGCTGAAAGCTGGATAACGCTTCCTCATAATCACCGGTCCGCTGCTGGGCTATACCCATATTCAGCCACAGAAGAGGATTTTCCGGTTCCATGATCAGGGCCTTTCGAAATAAGAAAATCGCCTCATTCGGACGGTTTGCCTCTGTTAACGCTATTCCGGAATCATTAAGAAAAGATGCCGTTTCCATGTTACCCCTCCTTCACTACCATAACTTATTTTGACTTTTTTGAAACTACCTTTATTTAGTATAATATACCGGGATTCCAAAAGAAAGGTCCGCCGGCAGTTTTTAAGGGCCATAGCGCAGGTAATGGGCGGGCACGAGCCGACGGGGCTAAAACCCGCCGGCGGAGGTATAATAAGATCATGATCACCGATGCCCATTGCCATCTCCGGGAACTCCTCCTCCGTTTCCCCCCCGCCGAGGAGGAACGGCGCCGGCTCCGTATTGCCTGTGCCGCCAGTGCCTGGAACCGGGAGGACTTTATCTCCCACGAAGCCCTCGCCCGGCAGGCTGCTTCTCCCCGGCTGGTTTGCTGTTTTGGGGTACATCCCCAACTGCCCGCGGCGGAGATCGAGGAAAAGCTCCGCCCCGGCGCGGAGGGCCTTCCTCCCCGCTTTTCCGTCAAGGAATCCCTGGCCCTGCTGGAAACCCTGGCTGAGGAAGGCCGCCTCGCGGCGATTGGGGAGACCGGCTTTGACTTCTTCAACCAAAGCTACCGGGCTACCGCGGCTCAACAGGAGGATCTGTTTGTCCGGCATCTGGAATGGGCCGTAAAAAAAGAGCTCCCCCTGGTGCTTCACCTGCGCCGGGCCATGGATAAGGTTTTTTTCTATGCCCGGACTCTGAAAAAGCTTCCCGCCGTGGTGTTACATTCCTATTCGGGGACCCTCCGGGAGGGGTTGGCCCTCTTAAAGCGGGGGGTGGAAGCCTATTTTTCCTTTGGAACCCCCTTGCACCTCAACCACAAGACCGCCATGGAGGCCTGCGCCCTCCTCCCCCCGGAACGGCTCCTCCTGGAGACCGACGCCCCCTATCAGCCCCTCAGGGGCCGGGCCTTTTCCCATTGGGAGGACCTGCCCCTGATACTCCGGGGTGCGGCTGCCCTGCGGAAGGAGGCGGGAAGCCCCTGCGCTACCCCCGGGGAGCTGGAGGCCGTAACCGAAGACAATTTTTTCCGGGTTTATGGTGGAGGTGGCGACCGTTCCCCCTCATAGGACCCCTCAGGGGGGGGTAGCCCCGTCCAATGGGGCACGCGCAAGCGTGGCAACGCCAAAAGGCAGCGCGACGGGAGCCCCGGAAAAGGCCACCGCACGGAAAACGGCTTCAGGGCTTTCACTCCGCGCCCCCGGTGGTGTATGCTCCCTTCGGGGGATATCGGGTGCAGGCGGCGAAACGGTTTACCGAAGAATCCAGGGCCCGGCTCCGGGCGGAGATTGAGGACGCGGGGGGGAACGAGGTGTTTGCCCTGGGGTATTGCGACGAGGCGGGTTTGGTGGCCGCCCTGGAAGTCAGGGCCCGGGGGAACGAGGAGACGGTCCTTGCCCTGGATAAGGTCCGGGACGCGTCCCGGCAGCCGGACGTACTCATCCACAACCACCCCTCGGCGTTTCTTACCCCGAGCGACAACGACCTCGTCATCGCTTCCCGGGCTGCCGAGGGGGGGATGGGTTCCTTCATCGTGGACAACCGGGTCGAGAAGGTCTACGTTATTGCCGAACCCACCCTGCGGCGGAAGCGGAAGAAGCTGGAGCCGGAGGAACTCTGCGCCGCCCTGGAAGCAGGGGGGGCCATAAGCCGGCGGCTTCCCTCCTTTGAAATCCGGGAATCCCAGCTGGAGCTGATGCGGTTCATTATCCGGGGCTTTAACGAGGACGCCCTGGCCGCCGCCGAGGCGGGGACCGGGGTGGGGAAGTCCTTCGCGTACCTCCTCCCCGCCCTGATGTTCGCCCTGGAAAACGGGGAACGGATCGTCCTTTCCACCGCCACCATCACCCTGCAGCAGCAGCTTTTCGACAAGGACATCCCCCTCGTGGCGGCGGCGCTGGACAAGAAGGTCAAGGCGGTCCTCGTCAAGGGGAGGGGGAATTACCTCTGCCGCCGCCGTTTGGAAGACGCCATCCGGGAGCAGAGCCTTTTCGAGGAAGAGGGTGACGAGATCCGCCCAATTCTCGCCTGGTCGGAGACCACCAAGACCGGGAGCCGGTCGGACCTCTCGTTTATGCCCCGGGACGAGCTTTGGTCCCGGATCTGTTCCGAGGCGGACCTCTGCATGGGGATGCGCTGTCCCGAGCGGGAGCGGTGTTTCGTCCTCGCCCTGCGGAAGGAAGCCGCCGACGCCCGGGTCCTCGTGGTGAACCACCACCTCCTTTTCGCGGACATAGCCGCCCGGCGGGAAGGGGCGGGGTACGACGCCACGGTGGTGCTGCCCCCCTACAGCCGGATCGTCATTGACGAGGCCCACAAGATAGAGGACGCGGCCACCTCCTTCTTTTCCAAGGAATTTAGCCGATTCTCCCTCTACCGCCAGCTCGGACGGCTCTACCACCGGCGGGGGAACCGCCGGACAGGGCTGCTTTTGCGGCTTCCCGGCATGATTCCCCCGGAGTTGGAGGACGCGGCGGAGGCCATTAAGCGGGTCCGGGACGCGGCGGATGATTTGGACGGGGCGGCCCTGGAGCTTGCCGCCGACGACGGGGTCTTCCGGCTCTGTCCCTCCCGGGAGGAGCGGTTTCTTCCGGTGTTGATTTCCCCCCTCGTAACCCTGCGGAAGCGCTTGAGCGCCCTGGGAGGCATCCTCCGTTCCCTGGTCGAGGCGGTTGAAGAGGAACCGGAGCCCTCCGCCCCCGATTCGGGGGCGGAGGCCGCGGCCTGGGAGGTGAAGGCGGTCCTCAGGCGGCTTGAGGCGGTGGCGGCGGTGGCGGCCTCTTTTGTGGAATACGCCGAGCGTCCCGGGGAGGTTATGTGGATAGAGGCCCGCCGGGGCGCCGCCGCCAAAGCCGATCCCTACGCGGTCTTTACCGCGACCCCCCTTGAGGTGGCCCCGGTGCTCGCCTCCGCCCTTTTCGGGCCCCACAAGACCGTGGTATGCCTTTCCGCCACCCTCACGACGGCGGAGAACCCGGCTTCCGGGGACCCGGGGAACCCTAGTTCCGGGGCCTTTGCCTATTGGAACAGCCGTTCGGGGATCACCCGGGTCGCGGGGCGGGAACCCCTGACCGGGCAGTTCCCTTCCCCCTTTCCCTATGCCCGGTCGGTGCTGCTCGCCGCCCCGGCGGACGCCCCCCTCCCCGACGAGGGGCACTACCGGGCCTTTGTGGACCGGGCGGTGCTGCGCCTCGCCGAGCTGGCCGGGGGGTCGGTGCTCGTGCTTTTTACCTCCTACGAAGCCCTCAAAAGCGCCTATGCCGCCGCGGCCCCGGTCCTGGAGAAGCAGGGGATCCGCTGTTTGAAGCAGGGGGACGACGACCGGAGCCGGCTCCTCGCGGCCTTCCTCGCGGACGAATCCAGCGTGCTTTTCGGCACCGACTCCTTCTGGGAGGGGGTGGACGCTCCGGGGGACACCCTGCGGATGGTGCTCCTCTGCCGCCTTCCCTTCAAGACCCCCCGGGACCCGGTGTTTGAGGCCCGCCGGGAGGCGCTGGAGAAGCAGGGGCGCAATGCCTTTATGGAGCTTTCCCTTCCCGAGGCGGTGATGAAGTTCAAACAGGGCTTCGGTCGGCTCATACGCCGCTCGGGGGACCGGGGGGTTGTGGCCGTTCTGGACGGCCGGATCCTTCGCAAATGGTACGGGGCCTTTTTCATCCGCTCCTTGCCCCAAACCCGAACCAGCTTTGGGGACTTTTCCTCGTGCCTGCGGAACGCCGAACAATTCTTGTTCTCCCCCACCAGTGGGTTTTAGCCCCCGGAAGGGGACGAAGGAGCGACATCCCGCGCCCTCCTTCGCCCTCTGCGTCCCCCCGCGCCGCCCCTAGGGGGTTTTAAGGGAGGGGAAAACGAGGTATGGTATACTCCGGAAGGAGCGGAAAAGGTGAGCGAAACAGCGGACTTGGGGATTCCCGATGCCACCCTGAGGGAAAGGGCCCCGCAAGAGGGCGGGGGGATTGAAATCCTTGACACGACCTTGAGGGACGGGGCCCAGGGCGAGGGGATCAGTTTTTCGATACAGGATAAACTCGCCGTGGTCCGGGCTCTGGACGGCCTCGGGGTGGCCTGGATCGAGGCGGGGAACCCGGGGAGTAATCCCAAGGACGCGGAGTTCTTCGGCCTTGCCCGGGGGCTGAGCCTGGAACATAGCCGGCTCTGCGCTTTTGGCCCGACCCGAAAGCCGGGGACCGAAGCCTCCCGGGACGGTCAGCTCCGCAGCCTGCTTGAGGCGGAGACCGAAGGGGTGGTGATATTCGGGAAGAGCTGGGACCTCCAGGTGCTGGAGGTTCTCCGGGTATCCCTTGAGGAAAACCTCGCCATGATCGCCGACACCGTGGCCCTGCTTACCGCCCGGGGCCGCAGGGTCTTCTACGACGCGGAGCACTTCTTTGACGGCTGGAAGGCCAACCCGGAGTATGCCCTCGCGACGGTAAGGACCGCCCTTGACGCCGGGGCGAAGACCGTCGTTCTCTGCGACACCAACGGCGGCAGTTTTCCGGACGAGATCCGCGCCGCCCTTGGGGCGGTTCTTCACGGGATAGCAAGCGGAGGATGGGCCCTGGGGATCCACGCCCACAACGACATGGGGCTGGCCATAGCCAACGCCCTCTCGGCGGTTAACGGGGGGTGCCGTCATGTGCAGGGGACCCTGGTGGGCTTTGGGGAGCG
>JAITEG010000201.1 GCA_031282145.1 Spirochaetaceae bacterium
AATGGCAGGCAGGTGAGTTTGTTTCAAAATTTCAGTTTTGAAACAAACTCACCCGTGTGAAAACCGTTCCAAGGTCCGTTTGTTCTTGAAACAGCCTTTAATCCGCACGAATTGTTTTACAGAAACTTAAAATCCAGGACCGCCTGACAAGTTCTGCTTGTATTTTGATTCGTGTTGAGGGTTTCATACCCCGCGGCTCTGCCGCGGGGTTGTTGATTGGAAGGCCGGGGTCCATACCCCGGAGCTTGCTCCGGAAAATTTATTATTACAGAAAATGTTGTAACCGAAAAGCCTTCTAGTGCTTGATTCCAATTGCGTCTTTCAAAAAAGTACAACGCCTCGTGGAAAACATCAACCAGACGCTTTTTCCGGGGAACGGCGTTTTCTTGCGTATCAAGAAGTTCATAAAGCCTCCATCTCGGTGGTGGTATCCGTGGTGGGTTTTGTCTTAGCCATCGTGTCCCTGTACATTCCCGGCCCGGCAGCGCAACCTTATGGCCAACACTCTGCAGATAGGTTCACTGCGGGAGATGTTCGCCCTGGCGGAGAAGCGGGAGGACAGGGGTGAAACTTAGGAGCGGCGCGTGAAACATGAGCTGAATGAGCCGCCTCCTGCGTGAACGCACATGGCGCCTCCTGCCCTATAGCAAATCAAAGGGTTTCAATATCTTGTCCACCTCTATGGGTTTGCCGTTTTCGTCGTCCACGGTAACTTTGGTAAAAACCCAGCCGTCTATCCGGTTCGGATCAGTTCCGGCATTGAGGAACGGTTCGGGGTTAAGGACAAAGACCAGGTCCTTGTCATTGGCGCTCATATCCTTGGCCCATTCAAAAAGATTGCCGTTTCCCAGGTTTACCCCGTAATGATCCATGGCCAGGTGATAACCGATGGCTTTCCGTTTCCGTTTAACGATCTGTTCATAGGAGGCAAGGGGGCTCACTTCGCCTGAGTAGGTTAAGGTTTCCGTTCCGAGTTTTGTTCCCGCCGTAATTTTACCTTCGTGAAACACGAAATTTTCAGGCAGCTTTTGGGGGTCCAGCCCCGCGGCAATAAAGGGGGCGGCGTCAAATTCAATCATCACGTCATACCGGGGGCTTTCCGCGTAATTCCGGGTCCAGATGAACCGGACGCTGCTGTCCGGGGCCGCCAGGGACCAGCCGTTGTTTTTTTCATCCGGCGTTACCAGCCCGGCCGCCTGCCGCAGGATCTTTTCAAAGGATTTCACCGAATCGGTTCCCACCACGTCAAGTTTTCCGCAGGAAAGGGCCGACAAGGCAAGCAGGGTTAAAAAAGCGTTTTTTATCGTTGTTGTTTTCATGTTATTTTCTCCGGTGTTTTTTTGTGCGGGGCCTAACAGCAGCCGCGTACCATTGTATTCTCCAGGGTTTCAATTTTTTTCGGCGCGCTTTGGGCCGGGTTAAACCGCTTGAGCCGGAGGGCGTTGGTCAGTACCGATACGGAACTCATGCTCATGGCGGCGGCGGCGAATATGGGGTTAAGGAGGGGCCCCCCAAAGAGGTACAACAGGCCGGCGGCAATGGGAATACCCAGGGTATTGTAGCCGAAAGCCCAAAACAGGTTCTGCTTGATGATACGGATCGTCTGCTTGCTCAAATTGATAGCCGTGGGAACATCCATAAGATCGCTGCGCATAAGCACAATGTCCGCCGACTCCATGGCTACATCGGTGCCGCTGCCAATGGCGATGCCGATATCCGCCTGGGCCAGGGCCGGGGCGTCGTTGATGCCGTCCCCTATCATGGCGACTATGTTGTGACGATCCACCGAAGCATGGTTCCGATGATTCGTGCCGAAGGGGTTTGATACCTTCTGCACGCTCCCGCTCTCCTCACTATGTTCACTTTGCAGTTTTTTTATTTCCGCCGCCTTGTCCTGGGGAAGCACCTCGGACAGCACCCGATCAATCCCCACTTGGCGGGCAATGGCGGCGGCGGTTTTTTGGTTGTCCCCGGTGATCATGGCGGTCTTGATTCCCATTTTGTGGAGCCGCTCGATAGCCTCCTTGCTGCTTTTTTTCAGCACGTCCGCCACCGCCACGATCCCCACGGCCCTCATGCCCTCCGTATGGGCGCTTTCCTCCAGGGCAAGGTACATCGGGGTTTTCCCTTCTCCGGCGAGGCGGTCGCTTTCGGCTTCCAGTTTTGAGAGGGAGATGTTCCGTTCCTCCATAAGCTTTCGGTTGCCCGCCAGCACCGTAACGCCCTTTATGACCGCTTCGATACCCCGTCCCGGCAGGGCTTGAAAATTATCGGTACTGAAAATTTCCAGCCCCTTGTTTTGGGCGCCCTGCACAATCGCCTGCCCCAGGGGATGTTCCGAGCCTTTTTCCGCGGAGGCGGCAATTTGCAGGAGCAGGTCTTCGGGACTCAAGGGTTTGCCTTGCGACTCTCCATGCCCAAAAAGGGCCGCCTTTGGACCGGCTTCCCCTTCCGGAACCAGCACATCGGTCACTTCGGGCTTCCCTTCGGTGAGGGTTCCGGTTTTGTCAAACACCATCGTGTTGATTTTGTGGGCGGTCTCCAGAGCCTCACCGCCTTTAATCAGGATGCCGTTCCCCGCGCCCTTACCGGTCCCCACCATGATCGCCGTGGGAGTAGCAAGCCCCAGGGCACAGGGACAGGCGATGACCAGCACGGAAATAAAAATGGTGAGGGAGAACTCCAAAGGTGATTTGCCCGCGGGCAGGTTGACGAGGCCCACGGAAGCGGCGGCGAACCAGGCGAGCCCCGCGAGCACCGCAATCAGACAAACAATGGGAACAAAGTAGCCCGACACAATATCCGCTAACTGCGCGATAGGGGCCTTTGAACCCTGGGCGTCCTCCACCAAACGGATGATCTGGGCCAGCGCGGTATCGCTCCCCACTTTGGTTGCCTTGAAGCGGATGAGGCCGTTGGCGTTGATAGTGGCCCCATAGACCGGATCCCCCGGCTTCTTGTCCACCGGCATACTTTCCCCGGTGAGCATGGATTCGTCGATGGAACTGTTCCCTTCGGTTACTATACCGTCCACCGGAATTTTTGCCCCCGGTTTTACCACCACGATATCACCGGGAAGTACCTCGTCAATGGGGATTTCTTTTTCTTCCCCGTTTTCGATGATGAGGGCGGTTTTGGGGGCAAGGCCCATGAGTTTTTTGATAGCCTCGCTGGTACGGCCCTTGGAGACCGCCTCCAGGGTTTTACCCAGCAGAATGAGCGCGATAATGACCCCGGCGGTTTCAAAGTACAGGGATTCTACCGCCCGGAAGTTGCCCTGGTAAATCTGCCAGACATTAAAGATGCTGTAGATAAATGCCGCTGAGGTACCAACAGCGATAAGGCTGTCCATGTTCGGGCTCCGGTGAAGCAGGTTCCTGAATCCCACCGTGTAGAAGCGGTAACCTACCGCGATAATGGGAATGACCAGGGCCAGTTCCGCCAGGGCATAGATGAAGGGGAAATTCATCGGCGCCAAAGAGCGGGGGAAGGGAAGGTTGAAGGCGGTGATCATGGGAACCATGGCGATATAAAGCAGGGGTAAGCCCAGGGCCGCGGCGACGATAAATTTTGTTTTAAGGACCCGGATTTCTTTTTCCTTGCGTAATTTATCTTCGTCTACGGCATGGTCCCTGGATATTTCCAGGGCCTGGTATCCCGCCTTTTCAATAGACGCTTTTATTGCCGAGACTCTGACTGTCGTGGGGTGGTAAACCACCGTTGCTTTTTCCGTGGCAAGGTTCACCGCGGCGTTTTCTATGCCCTCCAGCCTGCGGATCGCCTTTTCGACCCGGGCCGCGCAGGCCGCACAGGTCATGCCGCCGATAGGTATGGTTACGGTTATGCCCTGGGGTTTCTCCAACACCTGGTACCCGATTTTAACTACCGCTTCTTTAATGCCGGAGAGGGTTTGGGTGTTCTGGTACTCCACAAAGAGTTTTTCGCTGGCCAGGTTCACCGAAGCGGCGGTAACTCCTTCTATTTTTCGCACCGTTTTTTCTATTCGTCCCGCGCAGGCCGCGCAGGTCATACCGCCGATACTTAAGGTCTCATTTTGCATGTTGTGTGCTCCTTACCGGGATTCGTTCTCCTGCTTTTTTGGGGGATGACCGCAGTACTTTTCTATATATTCATTCATTGCCCTGATAATCCGCTCTTCCAGGGGTTTATCGTAGAGCAGCGCCCCGCCCTTAACCAGTTTGGCGCCGAGGAAATGACCGATACCGGAGTAGAGGGCAATAAACTCATGGTCAATCCCGTACACATTAAAGACGCTGTTCAAAGCCGTGGAATTCGCGTAGGGCACCAAACGATCCGCGGCGTCGTGGGCGATAATGGTAGGAGGGCTTTCGGCGGTGACAAAATAAATCGGAGAAATGGCCTCCAGGATTTTCAGGCTGGATTCACTGTATCCCTCGCTGGTAATATCCCCCGTTTCAATATGATGGCCGGTCGCTTTTTCCGCCAGCTCGTAAAAGAGTTTTTCCCACCGCAGTTTCTTGAAGTTGTACAAAAAGGCGGTATCCGCGAGGTCCGCGGGGCCGGCCATATTGACGCAGAATGCTATTGGCAGGGCCGGCTCATGCTGTTTGTAGGCATAGAGCATTGCCAGGTGCGCGCCGGAAGAGTGGCCCATGAGGATAAGCTTTCCCGGGTCAATGTTCTGCTCGGCGCAGAAGTCCCGGATAAAACTCACGGCGGCGGCCACGTCGCCTTCAAGATCCTGCATATGGGTAGTTTCATCCAGATACCGGTGGCTCATAGACGCAGTAACGAAGCGGTCCCGGAAGGTGTCCAAAAAAATCGGACAGTTACTCTTATCGCCGTACATCCATATCCCGCCGTGGATAAACAGGATAACCCCTTGAGGCGCTGTGTGGGGAATCGAAATATCCACGAGATTCCGTTCATAAGCGCCGTAGCTAAGGTCCTTATGCAGCGTATACCGGATGTCCTGGGGTGTGTTTCCGGTGGAAACACAGCCGGCAAGGGCGCATAAGCCGCATACTATAAAAAAACTAATGATAATTTTTCGCATAAGGTTATTTTCATACAAAAAAAAGAGTTTCGCAAGGGAAAATTTACCGCAGGGGACAGAGGGCGGCATTCCGCTAACTCCTTCTCCACCGGGCGAAAATAGCCTTGGCTTCTTTTAAGAAATCCTGTGAAATGGTGATGGTCGTCTCCGTTACTTTTTTATTAGCCTGAGGGATCGGAACCGGATTACAACCCCCGGAGCGGAGGCCAACCTGGCTCATCCGGAAACGGTTGCCGCAGTTCTGGCATACCAGCACCGTTCCCTGCTGTTTGTAAAAACCCCGGCCCGAACGATAACACACCTGACAGGTATTAAAGGCCGTCCTCACGGTTCCGTCCGGGGCCTTTACCGCCAAAACCTCCAGCCGGGTCCCCTCAATATCAACCGGATAAAAGAGCGCGTTTTCCGTCACCTCCGCGGTCTCTATCACCAAGTCCCGGTCGGCAATCGCCGGTTTGATCACATTCTGCTGCGCGAAGACAACGGAACCCGTAACGGCCAGGAGCACCGTTAAAACCAATCGTTTGTTTTTCCAAAAACACTTTTCCATAATAAACATCACCTCCCGCAGCAGGACCCGCCCGGGGCCGCCGCTTCAAAATAAGCGTCAGGATATATCAAGGTTTCATGTTCCGCCACTTCCCCTTTTATTTCGTCCATATCAACCGTATTTAAATCCTCTACTACTTTCACATAACCGTAAAACACATTATCCGCCGTGGAAAAATCAAAATCCCCGGTGGGCATAAGCTCGATAACATTCTCCCCCGGTTCCATATCAATTTGGGTATAATAGGCGGGAAAAATGAGCCGGTCGTTCCCCGGGTCCAGGGAATCGTGGTGAATAACCCAGGCCGTGGGAACCGACTTTTGTATCACCATAATCGCGGGCTCTATCCCGTCATCCCGGAGCTGTATGCTTACCAGCTGGTATCCATCCCGCATTTCCGCCAGCGCTACCGTATCCGTAGGAATCGCCACCCCTGCGGGAATGGGGACCAGGTCCGGTTCCACTTCCGGTTCCGCCGCTGCCACCCCCTCGGCGCTTACCGTAATAGAACTGCGGATCATCCCCATCCAGCAGGAATAGGAGAATTTGCCGGTCCGTTCCGGGGTAAATTCGATCACGTTTTCCCCGGGCTTAAACCGGTATTCAATGCCGTATTCCCGGATGATCATGCGGTTGTTGCATCCGTTGATACTTTCCGCGGGGGCGTTGATCGTCCAGCGCACCGGAATTCCCGCCTGAACCGTAATCGCCGGATACCGCCCTCCGCTCAGGGTCGAATTAACCAACTGTACGCCCTTTTCTATTTGAACGGGGGATGCCGGCGGAACAGCCTCGTTCCTCCTCCAGCTTGCCTTAGAAATAACAGGATTTATCGCGGCCATGGCCTTATCGGCAAAATCAAGGGTAGACCCCAGGGGGTCGGAAAAACCGCTCAGATTCAAGCCATAGGTGAACATGGTCATCCCCATCACCGTAACAAGGATCGCCCCGGTTTTCATCACCCGGCGGGTAAAGGCGGGGCCTTTGGTGGTATTCCCCAGCGCCGAACTCAAGGCCCCAAGGCCGAACATCAGGGGCACTGTTCCCATGCTGAAAAGGAACATGGAGATCCCCCCGGCGATGGGGTTTCCCGTGGACAGGGCATAGAGCTGCATGGCCTGTAAGGGGCCGCAGGGCATCAGGCCATTGAGGAGGCCGATAAACAGGGGATTTTTGTTGCCGGCTTTTTGCTTGTCTATTTTCCGGGCAAAAAATTGGGGAAGCCGGAGGTTAAAACGGCGCAGGATGGTTCCTGCGGAACCTTGGAAAAGCCCCAGCATATTGAGCCCCATGATCACCATAAAGAAACCCGCGGCAAGCTGGATCACCCCTTGAAAACGGCCCGATACGCTGATCGCCGAACCCAAGGCCCCTACCAGAATCCCTACGATAGTATAGGAAATAACCCGCCCGGCGTTGTAAAGGATTGAAGGAAACAACATCCGCCGGCGGTTTTCCTCCGCCGGGACCGCGGCGGAGATACATTGGGAGAGGTTAATCCCCCCGCACATGGCCACACAGTGAACCGAGGTAATAAGGCCAATGACGAACAGCATACCGTAGCCCATGCCCGCCTCGGCCAGGGGAAAAGCCGAACTCAGGGTACTAATCCCCAATCCCCGTAAAAGCACATAAAGGGAGAGAATGATCACCAGGGTCCCCACGATCTCCATGACCGGCTTCCGCGCTTTGCCGTTTATAACCTGATAATCCAGCTGCAGAATAGCCGCCGTAATTTCATTAAGGGTAATGACCGAGGGATTATAGGTAACCACCGCCATCCCGGTAGTAAAATTCACCGCCGCGTCTTCAACGCCCACGGTACTTTTCAGCTTTTTTTCAATCCGGTTTTGGCAGTTTATGCAGGTCATACCGCCGATACGGAAGGAACTCGATTTTACGTTTCCCATACTTACCTCTACTCGTCATGTCTAAGGGGAAGCTCCGGAAATCCAACCGGGGCTTTCAGAGCTTCCCTAAATATATAGGACAATTGTGTCGGAATTATGACGATCAAAAAAAAATTTACAAGATTTAGCCTTTTTCAAAATTCCGCTAGACCTTTCGGTTCGATAAAAAAGCCACTTGACAGCACTTTGCAAATGCTCTTGACAAAAATTAATTAACAAGTTATATATCTTAGTATATCTATCGGAATAATTATAAAGATTATGAATATAGTGGATTTGGTGGGGAATACCCCCCTCTTGGAACTGTCAAAAATCTCCCTCAAGCCGGGAAAGCCCCGGCCCTCCGGGGTAGTCCTCTATGCCAAGGCCGAATTCTGTAACCCCTCGGGGTCGATCAAGGACCGGGCCGCCAAGGCTATGATCCGGGAAGGTATAGCGGAGGGGACGCTCGGGCCCGGGAAAACCATCATAGACGCTACCAGCGGTAATACCGGCATTGCCTACTCCATGATAGGCGCTGCTTTGGGTTTTCCGGTCAAAGTCTTCCTTCCGGCCAACGCGTCAATGGAACGTAAGGGGATTATGCGGCAATACGGCGCGGAAATCGTGGAAACCAGCCCCTTGGAAGGTTCCGACGGCGCGTACCTCGCGGTCCGGGAAGAGGTGGAAGCCCATCCCGAAAAGTACTTTTATCCCAACCAGTACAACAACGATGCTAACTGGAAGGCCCATTATCAGGGTACGGGCCGTGAAATCTGGGAGCAAACCCAGGGAACGCTGACCCATTTCATCTGCGGCATGGGGACCTCCGGTACCTTTATGGGGACTTCCCGGCGGCTCAAGGAGCTGAATCCCGGGGTCTCCATGATTGCGGTCCAGCCCGATTCCCCCTTCCATGGTATCGAAGGGACCAAACACATGGCCAGTACTATTAAGCCCGGTTTTTATGACGAAAAACAGGCCGACGCTTTTCTTGAGGTGAATACCGAAGAAGCTTATCAGTTGGCCCGGCGGCTTGCCCGGGAGGAGGGGATCCACGCCGGGGTCAGTTCCGCGGCCAATGTCCTGGCGGCCCTGAAGCTGGCTGAAACCCTCAGCGCCCCCGCGGTGATCGTCACGATCCTCTGCGATACTGGTATGCGGTACGTGTCGGACCAGTTCTGGTACGGAAATGGAGGCGGAAGCTCATGATTGCCTTAACCGCCGATGTGGAAAAACGGATCCGCGAAGAAGGGGAACGGGCCTGGCCCAACGAATGCTGCGGTTTCTTGCTGGGCGTCCTGGCTGACGGGGAAAAACGGGCCGGCGTCATGGTGACGGTGGCGAATACCTGGGAAGCGGGGGAACAATACCACCGTTTTATTATGACTCCGGAAGATTTTATGCGGGCCGAAATGGAAGCCCGCCGGCAAAAGAAAGAGATCCTGGGGATTTACCATTCCCACCCGGATCATCCCGCCCGGCCTTCGGATTATGACCGGGAACAGGCCCTGCCCTTTTATTCCTACGTCATCGTTGCGGTCCGGGGAGGCAGGGCCGCGGAATTAACCAGCTGGGAACTCACCGACACGAGAGATCAATTTTTGGAGGAGAAGATAATACTATGGCCATAACCATACAAATTCCTACGGCCCTGCGGAATTTCACGGACCGGCAGGACGAAGTGCTCGTTGCGGGGGCTACCGTGGGGGCGGCCCTTGAAGCTCTGGCGGCGCAGTACCCGGATATCAGGCGTCATCTGTATCAGGATGATAACACGCTCCGCTCATTTATCAATGTATTTATCGGGGATACCAATATCAAAAAATTGCAGGGCCTGGATACGGTCCTTTCCGACGGCGCGGTACTGATGCTGGTTCCCGCCATTGCCGGGGGCCAAGTATAATGGGGCTCAGCGTTATTCCCGACAGCCGTTTAACGGATCTTTCCAACGAAGAAATTTCCCGCTACAGCCGCCATCTGTTGCTGCCCGAAATCGGCGTCCAGGGACAGCGGCGGCTCAAGGCGGCGAAGGTTCTTTTGGTGGGAACCGGCGGCCTTGGAGCGCCCTTGGGGCTCTACCTCGCCGCTGCCGGGGTGGGAACCCTGGGGATCGTGGATTTTGACCTGGTGGAAGAATCGAATCTTCAGCGTCAGGTGATCCACGGTGTTCGGGATGTGGGGCGGCCTAAAGTCGCTTCCGCCAAGGACCGTATTAAAGGGATCAATCCCCACATCAAAGTCATTACCTACAACACTATGCTCACCAGTGCCAATGCCCTGGACATTATCCGGGACTATGACCTCGTGGCCGACGGTACCGACAACTATCAGACCCGTTATCTCGTCAACGACGCTTGTGTGCTCCTGGGAAAGCCCAACGTCTATGGTTCGATATTCCAATTTGAGGGGCAGGCCTCGATTTTTTCCACCAAGGAAGGCCCCTGCTACCGCTGCCTCTACCCGGAACCGCCGCCCCCGGGGCTGGTGCCTTCCTGTGCCGAAGGGGGAGTAGTGGGGGTGCTGCCGGGCATTATCGGCTGTATTCAGGCCACTGAGGTGGTGAAGCTTATCGTGGGTTCCAGCAAGTATTCCACCCATTCCGCCGAAACCCTCGTGGGCAAGCTCCTCCTCTTTGACGCGTGGAAGATGAGTTTCCGCACCCTCAAACTGGACAAGGACCCCCGCTGTCCTGTCTGCGGCGAGGACCCGTCTATCCATGAACTCATCGACTATGAACAGTTCTGCGGCCTTAAAAAAGATGCCGGTGAAGATCCGGTGGACATTATCACCGCAAAGGAATTGAAAGAGCGGCTGGACAATTCCGATCCCCTGCAAATCATCGACATCAGGGAACCCCACGAACGGGCCATAGCGAAATTTCCCAACGCGAAATCCATCCCCCTGGGCCAGATGGTCCGCCGCATAGAGGAGTTTGATGAGCGGATCGATGCGGTATTTATCTGCAAAATAGGCCAGCGGAGCATTTTCGCCATCCGCGCCCTCCGGGAGGCCGGGTATAAAGGCAGACTCCTCAATCTCCAGGACGGCTTCAACGCCTGGGCAAAGGAGGTGGATCGATCATTGCCGGTTTATTAAAGGTGCCAGGCACCTAAATTTTAAGTAATTGCAAGGAGAGAAAACATGGCAGAAAAAGTAATCAACGCGCTGGGACAGGACGCGGCGTATCAACTGGCGAACGTTACCAAAACGCCGCCCCAGTACGGAGCCCTGACCCCCAAATGGCTTGCCCGGATTTTGGAATTCAAGGGCCTGGAAGCCGGTATCTACCGGGTAAACCGGGTGGTGGAAGGGGAAACCCCCTTGGATGTTTTGTGCAGCCAGGATCCGAAGAAGGTCGATATTCCCCAGGGCTACATTGAGTACCAGACCAAACCCCGGGAGTACCGTCTCAGTTCCATCAGCACCATCATCAACGTGGATACCAAGGTGCAGGATGTGTACAGCGCCCCCTATGATCAGACCAAGGAACAGCTGGCCCTGGCCGTGGAAAGCCTCAAAGAACGGCAGGAAAGCCAGATCATCAACAGCGACGATTACGGCCTTCTCAAAAACGCCGCGGAGAGCCAGCGCATCCAGCCCCGCTATGGCCGGCCCATGCCCGACGACCTGGACGAACTCCTCACCAAGGTCTGGAAAGACCCGTCCTTCTTTTTGGCCCACCCCCGGGCAATCGCCGCCTTTGAACGGGAATGTACCCGCCGGGGCGTGCCGCCGGTAACGGTGAACATCGCCGGGGGAACCTTTATCGCCTGGCGGGGGGTGCCCATCATCCCCACGGACAAACTCTTTGTGGACGGCCTGAAAAACCCCAAAGCCAAAACCGGCAAAACCAACATCCTCCTGGTCCGTTCAGGGGAAGCCAACCGGGGTGTCATCGGCCTCTACCAGACCGGAATCCCCAATGAACAATCCCGGGGCCTCTCGGTCCGTTTCAGGGGCGTCGACGATGACGGCGTGGCATCCTACCTCCTTTCGGTGTACTGTTCCGCCGCGATCCTCGCCGATGACGCCCTGGCGGTTTTGGAAGACGTGGAAGTCGGTGACTACTATGACTATACCCAGAACCCCGTATAACCCGGCTGACTACGGTCTCCCCGGCGAAGCGGAAATCGCCGCCTGGGCCGCCGAATGGTTCCCCACGGCGCCGGACGCCTTTTCGCCGAAGCTGATCCCCGC
>JAITEG010000258.1 GCA_031282145.1 Spirochaetaceae bacterium
TAAAATACCGGCCGCCTGAAAGCAAGCGGCCGGTTCCGAAGTTGTATTTAACCGGTCCCGCCGGATACGCCTTAAAGCGAGTCGGGCACCCCCGGTATGGCGATAAACACGTTATTGGTAAGCTGGTCGACATCCACGGAATTGTCCAATAAGCCGATCCGTTTTAAGTCTTCGGTGGTGCGCCGGATGCCTTTTTCAACTCCGCTCACCGTGGCGCGGTAATTGTACGCCTTGAGGAAGTCGATGTTGTCTTCCACATTGCCTGCGGCGTATTGTTTTTCAGCAACCAGCCGGGCGGTTTCTTCCGGATGTTCCGCGGTATATTTGGCCGCCTTCTGTATTGCCCGGAGCACCTTGGCGAGTACCACGGGGTGGTTTTTCGCCACCTCGTTGTTCACCGCGACTACGCAGCAATATTCGTCTTTAAGGTAGCCGTCTTTTGAGGTGTCGGCGATGGTTCTGGCCCAGCCTTCTTTTTCCGCGGCATGGGCCGGGGGATCGCCGGTGGCAATCGCGTCAACCTGTCCGTTTTTCAGGGCCAGGGTCAGTTCCGGCCCGGAATAGACGACCCATTCCACTTCGCTGTTTGGCTCTACCGTGCGGATCCCTTCTTCGGCCAGGTAGCGCTGAAGGATGATATTGGGGGGAGAAGCCAGGCCCGTGGTCCCGATGCGCTTACCCCGCAGGTCCGATAGTTTTTGGATGGGACCATCTTTTTGTACCAATATCCTGGTGCATCCGGTGTGGAGGCCCAAAGGTATCTTGATCTCGAGGCCGTTGGCAATCGGCTGGATCATGCCATCCAGGAGGTTGTTGGTAATATCTATGGTACCATTGGTCAAAAGCAGCGGGATCTGACTGATATCTATCATTATGTGTTCCCATTTAAGTCCCTCTTCCTCAAAATACCCCAATTCTTCGGCGATAAAGAACGGCGCCGAACAGAGCCCGGGGCCGATTCCATACCCAATCTTGATGACATAGTCATCATCCGCCACCGGCGCCTTCGCTTTGCTGCCCCCGGCGAAAACACCGGAAACCGCCCATAAAACTAACGCCGCCGCAAGAATCCACTTCTTGTTTTTCATATACCCTCCTTGGGTTTTTATGTGGGCGTTGTCCGGAACGTATTGTTTCCGGCAACACCATTCAGGCCGCGCGGGTATAGCCCGCGCAACCGGAATTTACAGGTAATACTGGGGTTCCACCCGCTGCCCCGTAAAGTTGAGGATCCGCAGAATGGTTGACCGGAGTTCCAGAAATTCAGGATCATCCCGCCGCCGGGGACGCCCCAATTCTACCTGGATCACCTTTTCTATCTTTGCGGGCCGGGCGGACATTACCACGATAGCATCGGCCATATAGATCGCCTCATCCACATCGTGGGTAACCATCACGGTGGTCATCTTCTGCTGTTCCCAGACCTTGAGGATCTCGTCCTGCATGTTCATCCGGGTAAAGGCGTCAAGGGCTCCCAGGGATTCGTCCAGAAGCAATACCTTAGGTTTGTTGACCAGGGCACGGGCCAGGGCGGCCCGCTGCGCCATACCCCCGGAAAGCTGATGGGGATGGGATTTTTCAAAACCCTCAAGACCTACGAGTTTTACAAAATCAGGAATAATATGCTTTTCGCGCCGGTATACTCCCCGGGAATGGAGCCCGTAGGCTATGTTGTGGTAAACATTTTTCCAGGGGAACAGGGTGGGGTCCTGAAATACCAGTCCCCGTTCATAACCTGGTTTTTTAATCTCCTCCCCGTCAAGCAGGATCTTCCCTGAGTCCGCCCTTTCAAGCCCGGCGATAAGTCTGAGCAGCGTCGATTTTCCGCAGCCCGAAGGCCCTACCAGGCCGGTAAAACACCCCGGCTCGAAACGGAGGCTCACGTTATCCAATACGGGTATGTCCTCCCCTTCGTTCCGGGGGAAACGTTTACAGAGTTTGTCTATGATGATCAGTCCTGTTTCTTGGTTTGCCCTTTCCATTTTTTCCCCTTACCAGCGGATCAAGCCTTTTTGCCAGCTCAGTATCCGGTTTTGCAGCTTAAATTGGAGGCCGATAAGGACCGAAAAAGTTACGGCGATCACGATGAGGGCCGCGTAAACCTGCGAATAGGCCAGAACATCCCGCTGCCAGTTAATGTACCACCCGATTCCGTATTTACAGCCGATCATTTCGGCGGCCATCAAAGTGAGGAAGGATGAAGCGGTCCCGTTAAAAAGCCCGGTAAAGATGCTCGGTGCGGCGGCCGGCAGGGCTACGGAAACGATGTTCCTCAGGGTACCCGCTCCCAAGGTACTGGAAACCTCAAAGTAGGTTTTGCGCACATTCAAAATACCGGAACTGGTCAGGATAGTTGTAGGGAACCAGACCCCCAGGGCGATCAGGAATATCCCCGCAGTAGCCGGCTTGGTAAAGACCACCAGGGCAATGGGGATCCAGGCCGTTGAGGGTATGGGGCCGATGGTACGGATCACCGGCATGATCCAGTAGTTGCAACGGGCGCTCCAGCCGATGATGGTCCCGGTAAGTACCCCGGCAAGCGCGCCGGAGAGGTAACCCAGGATCAGAAGCCTCAAGGAATAGGCGAGGCAGCGCAAAATAAAAAACCACTCCTTTCTAAAGGCGTCCAGTACCCGTTCCGGAGCGGGGAAAAAAAGACCCGGCAGCAGGTTGAGTTTTATGGTGCATAAATCATAGATCCCGAGAAACAGAAACGCCGCGGCGAAAAACGGCGCTTTGAATGTCAGGATTTTGACGGCCCCCGGTAGCACAAAACCCGCCAAGGCCCAGAGGATAAAAAACACCAACAGCGCTTCAAGGACCCAGCCGAAATAGGGCAGCAGCTTGACATGATACTCCGGGTGTACCGGTATATACCGGTGCGCCAGGAACACCGCCAGCAAAGCCGCTGCGGGAAAGAAGCTCTGCCACTGAAATTTTTGCTTATTTTTCATTATACTGAATCAAACCGGTAAAGCGGCGTGGAAAGGTACCGTTCCCCTGTATCCGGCGCCACGGTGACCACCCGCTTGCCCGTCCCGAGCTTTTCCGCGGTCTTAAGGGCCGCGAAAACCGCGGCGGCCGACGAATACCCCAGGAAAAGCCCTTCCCGGGCGGCAAGACGGCGGGCCAGATCAATGGCCTCATCATTGGTTACCCGGATAATCTCATCGTAGATACCGGTATTGAGTACCTTGGGGATGATGCCCGCCCCTATGCCCTGTATGACGTGGGGCCCCGGCTCCCCGCCGCTCAAAACCGGCGAGGCATCGGGTTCGACCGCCACAATGCGGATATCCGGCCGTTTTTCGCGCAGATAAGCCCCCGCGCCGGTGATGGTCCCCCCGGTGCCTATGCCCGCCACAAAGGCGTCGGGGATCCTTCCGTCCAGGGCATTTTCGATTTCCGGACCCGTGGTTCTCCAATGAATTTCGGGGTTATGGGGATTCTCGAACTGCTTTACCTCAAAATACCCATGTTGGGCGATGAGTTCCGCAGCCTTGTCAAAGGAATTCTTGATGCCCCCCACGGCGGATACGATCACCACTTCGGCGCCGTAAGCCTGCATGATCTGCCGCCGTTCCAGGCTCACATTGTCCCCCATTACCACGATGAGTTTGTACCCCTTGACCGCCGCTACCAGGGCCAATCCGATGCCGGTATTACCACTGGTTACCTCAATAAGGGTGTCACCGGGCTTTATTTTTCCTTCAGCCTCGGCGGCATTGATCATATTGAGGGCTATCCGGTCTTTTACTGACCCTCCGGCATTGAAGGATTCAAGTTTGACCAGAACCTCCGCCGCCCCCGGGGGAACAAGCCGGTTCAACCTTACCAGCGGGGTATTGCCAATAAGGCCGGTAACATCCAACGCAATTTTTTCTGCCATATCATTATCCTATTAAATCAATATAAATAATATCATATAAAATCTATAGGCATTGTCAAGTATGAAAATAAATTTTTTGCTTGTGATCCCCTGAAAATCGTGTTATGCTACAATACCCATGGATGCGTTACATCTTCGTTTTACCCCAACTGGCTATGTGGTTATCTTTCCCCAGGATAACCTGGACCGTACTATAGATGCGCTGCTGGATATAAATTATGCTGAGGAGTTCTGCCTGGCCTCTGATTTTGAACCGGTATTTATCACGCATCTTATGGCAGCGGGATTCCTGGTCATGTCAACGAAAGTTGAGGAGGAGTCTTCGGACGCGGAAGAGGATGAAAACTCCGGTTATCTCTTGCTTCCTAAACTTCACCTTACCCGATCGGTGCTTTTTTTTGGGGATCTTCATGTAAAAAAGAGCCTTAAATCCCTGCTTTCCCGGTATAAGCTGGAGGTAGACCGGGATTTTGAACGGATTATGAACCGTTGTGTGGAAATTCATGGAGATGACTGGCTTACCGCCCCCTTAAGGGAAAACATCCGCCTGATCCGCGGCCTGAATAATTCCCCGGTACGGCCCGTTTCTTTTGGGGTTTACCGGGATGGGGAATTAAAGGCCGGTGAATTTGGTGTTGTCGCAGGCAGGGTATACACCAGTTATTCCGGGTATTATGATGAGGATAATGCCGGGACTGTTCAGATGGTATTAATGACCCAATATCTCAAGGACGCGGGGTTTGCCTTTCTGGATCTGGGGATGCCTTTGGACTATAAGGATGCTCTGGGTGCCCGGAATATTGATCCCCGGTATTTTGTTGACTTGTTCCGTGATGCCCGCGGAAAAGAGGGTTTTGGGCCCTTTTCAGCGCCATGAGCCTTCCGGATCACCGGACTTGAAACAGGTGAAGCGGTTCCAAAAACTCGGGTTTTGGAATAGGCTCCGTTTTTTAGTATATTCATAACAGGATGGAGCTATGAGTTTTGGTAATTTCATCGTTGAGAATGGTAGGCCCCTTCCTTTAGGTGCGGTATTAACCGATACCGGGGTGAATTTTTCTATTTTTTCCCGGAACGCCCTTTCGGTGATCCTGATCCTTTTTGAGTCTCCGGCTTCGGACAGCGCCTATAAAGAGATAGTCCTTGACCGGCAAAAAAATCGGACCGGGGATGTCTGGCATTGTCATATTCGGGACCTTAAAGCGGGAGCGCTTTATCTTTACCGGGCCGATGGGCCCTACCTCCCGGAAAAGGGCTTCCGGTTCAACATCCATAAAGCCCTGATCGATCCCTATGCCAAGGCCCTGACGGATTTTGACCAGTGGGACATCCTGGCCTGTATGGGGTATAACCCGGGGGATAAGCCCGATGAGCCCTCTACCGACCTTTCCTACTCGTATAAGGATGATGTGGCGACCCAGCCCCGGTGCGTGGTGATAGACGACTCCTTTGACTGGCAGGGGGATCTGCCCTTGAATTACCCCCTCCGGTTCAGCGTACTCTACGAAACCCATGTCCGGGGTCTTACCATACATCCCAGCTCCGATTCCCAATATCCGGGGACCTTCCGGGGGGTGGTAGAGAAGATCCCCTTTTTCAAAGACCTGGGTATCACCAGTCTGGAGTTTCTTCCCATCCAGGAGTTCAACGAGCGGGAACTGCCCCGGATAAATCCCCGGACCGGAAAACCCCTGGTGAATTATTGGGGTTACTCCACGGCGGCTTTTTTTGCCCCCAAGGGTTCCTACACCTGGGATAAAACCCCCGGCGGGCAGGTAAGGGAATTCAAAGAGATGGTCCGGGAACTGCACAAGGCCGGCATTGAGGTAATCCTGGATGTGGTTTTTAACCATACCGCCGAGGGAAATGAGCGGGGGCCGACCTTTTCTTTCCGGGGCCTGGATAACACGATTTACTATATTTTGGATGAAAACAAACGGTACTATAAGAATTATTCCGGCTGCGGGAACACGGTAAACTGCAACCATCCGGTAGTGCGGACCCTGATCATGGACTGCCTCCGGTATTGGGTAACGGAGATGCACGTGGACGGCTTCCGCTTCGACCTGGGATCGATCCTGGGCCGGGACCAGCAGGGCCGGCTCATGGAAAACCCCCCGGTGCTGGAACAGATTGCCGAGGACCCGGTGCTGCGGAACACCAAGCTCATCGCCGAAGCCTGGGACGCCGGAGGCGCCTACCAGGTGGGCTGGTTCCCTGGGGGCCGCTGGGCGGAATGGAACGACCGTTTCCGGGACGAGGTGCGGAGGTTCTGGCGGGGGGACGGCCACGAAACGCGGCATCTGGCCACCCGGCTTTCGGGAAGCTCGGACCTGTACCTCCGGGACGGGAGGAAACCCTTCCATTCCGTCAACTTTGTTACCAGCCACGACGGCTTCACCCTGTGGGATTTGGTCTCTTATGAAAAGAAGCACAACGAAAACAATGGGGAGGATAACCGGGACGGCGGCGACGCCAATTACAGCGCCAATTACGGGATAGAGGGGGTTTCCACCAATCCGATAATAGAAGCCCTGCGGGTACAGCAGATCAAAAATTTTATCGCCACCCTGATGGTATCCCTGGGGACCCCCATGATCCTGGGGGGGGATGAATTTGGGCGGACCCAGCAGGGGAATAACAACGCCTATTGCCAGGACAATGAAATATCCTGGTACGACTGGTCTTTTCTGAAAAAAAACCAGGGCCTTTTCCGCTTTGTCCGGGGAATGATAGCCTTCCGGCTGCGGCACCATGGGTTTATGCGCCCGGAATTTTATACCGGCCGGGACGGCAATTATAACGCCATCCCCGACATCAGCTGGTTTGATGAAAATGGTAATACCCCGGATTGGGAAAAGATGGGGCTGTGCCTCGCCCTGCGGATGGACGGCAGCCGGGCGGATATCCTCGCGGATCAGGATGATAATGACTTTTTTATCATGTTTAACGGAGGAGAAGCGCCGGTTCCCTTTGCGCTTTGCGAAGCCCTGGAGGGAAAAACCTGGGTCCGGGCGGTGGATACCAGCCTCTCTCCCCCGGAGGATATAACCCCGCCGGGGAAGGAACAGCCCCTTACCCGGGAGGACACGTACCTCGTTAAGGGCCACAGTATGGTGATCCTCATTTCACAATTCAAAGGATAAGCCATGGACGAGAGCAGTTTTATCCTGGGGGTTGACCTCGACGGGGTAGTGGGGGATTTCTATGGGGCCATGCGGGTCATCGCCGCAGAGTGGCTGAATAAGCCGGTGGAAGCCCTGACCGATGAGGTAAGTTACGGGCTGGATGAATGGGGCATTGCCGAATACGGCGGATATGACCGGCTTCACCGTTTTGCCGTGACCCAGCGGAACCTTTTCCGGGATATGAAACCCATTCGGGACGCTCCCGCCATTTTGCGGAAACTCTCCAATCACGGAATCCGTATCCGCATTATCACCCATCGGCTCTTCCTCAAATATTCCCACCGCACCTCCATCACCCAAACCGTGGACTGGCTGGACAGCTACGACATTCCCTATTGGGACCTCTGCTTCATGAACGACAAAGGCGCGGTGGGGGCCCACGTCTACATCGACGATACCCCCGCCAATGTCATCCAGCTCCGGGACCACGGGTACCGGACCATCGTGTTCACCAATTCCACCAACCGCGGCCTCCCCGGCCCCCGGGCCGATTCCTGGCGGGAAGCGGAAGCCCTGGTGATGGAAGCCCGGGAAGAATGGCGCACCGGTACCCTGGACCTGTTTACCCACCC
>JAITEG010000030.1 GCA_031282145.1 Spirochaetaceae bacterium
GTTCATCGTACAGAGCAGGGGAAGCCAGCCCCCGGTGGACGAGCAGAACGCCGCCAGATCCCCGGTGGGATCGATCACCGGCGAATCCGAATAACCGTAGAGGGTGCCGGAAGTTCCCAAGCTCATGGTTAAAAAGCCGTCCCTTACCGTGCCGGTGCCCACCGCCCCCATCATATTGTCCCCTCCGCCTGAGGCCACGGGAATTCCCGGGGGTATGCCGAATTCCGCCGCCGCCGCCGCGGATAGGGTTCCCGCGGCGGCTTCGGGCTTAACAAGAGCGGGCAGGCAGTCAATCACTTTAGGATCGATCAGGGCGGCTATCCGGGAAGACCATTCCCGCCGGCGGACGTCAAAGAGAGCGGTCCCGGAAGCATCGCCGTATTCGGCGGTGTAAGCGCCGGTTAAAAGATAGTTTACATAATCGTGGGGAAGCAGGATATGGGCCAGTTGCTTGAAGGCTTCGGGCCGGTGTTTTTTAAGCCACAGTACCTTTGGCGCGGTATAGCCGGGCCGCAGGGGAAGCCCCGCGGCGGCAATAACGGCGTCTTCCCCGCCGGCGGCCCTGGTAATGTCGTCACATTCCGCGGCGGTGGCGGTGTCGCACCAGAGCTTGACGTTGTAGAGGGGTTTGCCGTTTTCGTCCAGCGGCACGAAACCGTGCTGCTGGCCGGAAACGCCGGCGGCGGCGATGGTTTTTTTCGCGTCCTCCGGCAGCGCCGCAAAGCAGCCCGCCAAAGCGTCCCGGTACCACTCGGCCTTTTGTTCCCTGGTCCCGTCGTTCTCCGCGATCAGCTCTATCGCCGCCTGGGAAGATGCGGCGATGGTTTTATGTTCGTAATCGTAGAGAACCACTTTACAGCTTTGGGTTCCCAGATCAATTCCGCATACGGTTTTCATGGTCCCTCCTGGTATAAAACTTTCGGGGACTCAAGCCCTATGGCAGAGCCGCTTGAAAGTGGTCAAATTATACCACTTTGTTTTTACTTTGCCAATTGTTCTGCCTTGCTCAGAGGAATTCCTGCGTATACGCCTATGGCGGCGGCTCCCCGCCTATGTGCCGGTAACAAACATTTCCACTTGCTGGGTCAGGGCGTCGATGTTCATTTTGTTTTCCGTACTCATGTTGTTTATCCCGTTTACCGCGGAATTTATTTGGTTTACCCCGCCTACCATTTCGTTCATGCCGTTTGCGGTCTCTTTACTTATTTTCATAAGTTCGCTGGTTTCCCTGAGCAGCGCCCCGCTCGCCGCGGTCATGTCCCCGGAGCCTTTTTTTACCGTACCGGTAATATGATTAAGCTGCCCTACGGATTCAAGTATCTGTTGGCCCCCCACCTCCTGTTCTTCCATGGCGGCCCGGATGGTCTGTTCGTGTTCCGACACCGTATGTACCCCGGCGCTTATTGCTTCAAACCGGGCAAGCACCTCGTCGGAAGATTTTGTGATGTTGTCTATGGACGCTTTTATCTTTTTCAGCATGGTGGTGGTGGTTTTTGACTGTTCCCCGGAAGATTCGGCAAGTTTGCGGATTTCGTCGGCCACCACCGCGAAACCTTTTCCCGCTTCTCCCGCGTGGGCGGCTTCTATGGCGGCGTTCATGGACAGCAGGTTTGTCTGGCTGGCGATGTTCTCCATCACCGCGTTTATCTCCAAAAGCCCCTCCGATTCCTTGGCAATTTCCTGTATGTCCTGTACAACGGTCTGGAGGCCCGTCCTGCCGTTCTCCGACGCTTCCGCTAAAACCTGTACGTTCCTGCTGTTTTCAACCAAGGTCTGGGTTACCGAATGAATGTTCGCCGTCATTTCTTCTATGGCGGAAGAGGAAACGTCCACGCTTCCGGCCTGTTCTTCTATCACCTTGTTGAGGTTCGCTATATTGGCGTTGATGCGTTCCACCGCCGCGTCCGCTTCACTCACCCCGTTTTGCTGTTTCGTTACGAGGCCCCTGATGCTTTCAATGTTTGCCGATATTTGATTTATTGCTGCCGCGGTTTCGTTCATATTGGCGGCAAGCTTCACCCCGGTATCCGTAAGCGAATCGGTCTTGGTTTTTATGATTTCAATAAGGCCCTCGATGGTTTCAAAGGTTTGGTTAAAAAATCCGGCCAGTTCCCCGATTTCGTTTTTGCTCTTGAGATTAATCCGTTTGCCCAAATAGGTCTTGCCGTCAACGGTAACGGTTTTCAGGGCTGCCGTAATCCTTGAAAGGGGGCCTATAACGGCGGTTCGATTGAACAGGATATTGAATACCGCAATCAGGAAAACCAGCGCCAAGGCCGTGCCGGCGGCCAATTCGGCGGCGCTTTGAGCCGCCGCCGCTTCTTTTAGCGTCCTCGCGGTACGTTCGTTTACCTTAGCCTGAAATTCCTCCATAGGGGCCATTATTTTTTCTACTTCCGCAAGATACTCATCCCCGTATACCAGGGTCAGGGCAAAGCCCCGGTTCGGCTCACCTTGGATCGTGTAGTTCCCATCACGGTCCTTGAAGATCCCCTTGACCGCGTTCATGGCCTCAACCTCAAGGTTCACGAGGCTGTCCGAAAGGGCGTTGGCTTTTTCAACCAGACCGAATTCTTCGGGGGTGATGCCGTGCATCTTTAACAAATTCAACAGGACCCATTTTTGGCCAGGGGCAATCTGGGCATCCGCGGGTCGGCTTGCCTCTCCGTTGCGTACCGCAAGCACCTGGTTGTAGGCGGCTTCCGCCTCGGTCCGGCCCGCGGCGCAGAGCCGTACCTGCCGGGTCAGCTCCTCCGAGCTCTCACGAAGTTCGTCTACCAGTATCATGTTATAATAGCGGTCGGAGGCCGCTTTATCGGTTTCGGTGATTTTCCGGGTCAAGTATAATAAAAATACTCCGGCTAAAAAAATAAAACATATGGTAAGGGCATTTATTAACCATGCCGCTTTTTTTATGGTCATAATTATCTCCTTCTTTATGTTTAGTAGTATCTTCTGTAAATGTCAAATCGAAAGGATAACGCAAGGATGACTGAATAGGGCGAGCGGTTCATCCCTTTTTTGCCTCATGGTTCATAAACGATTAAATTGACGGGCCCAAGGATATACGGTATATTCTACTCATGGATAATGGACATCTTGTCTGGAAGGAAAAAGGCCGGAAACAGGTCTTTACCTGCCCGGTATTTTCGATTTGGGAAACTTCCAGCCTGGCCCCGGAGGGGGAAAGTAAGGCTTTTACCGTGCTGGACGCGATGGATTGGGCCATGGTCATTCCGGTGCTGGAAACGGAACAGGGAAAGGCCTTTGTCATGGTCCGGCAATGGCGGCATGGTTCCCAGGAATTGAGCCTGGAATTCCCCGGGGGCGTTTTGGAGCGCGGGGAAAGTCCCGAAGAAGCCGCCGCCCGGGAATTGGAAGAAGAAACCGCCTATGCGCCGGGAAAGATCCGAAAACTCGGGGACATGCGTCCCAATCCGGCGCTCATGTCCAACCGGATTCACTTTTTTTTAGCCGAATCCTTGGAACGCCGGGAGGCCCAGCATTTGGATGAAGATGAATATGTGGATGTGGAAATCGTCCCGGTGGAAGAGGTGTTCCAAAACATGGGCCGCCCCCCCTATGTTCACGCCCTTATGGCTTCCGCCCTGACCCTGTATCTGCTCGGCCGCTAAGACCCTGTGGGTAAGGACCCGCAGGGTCCCGAACCGCAGGGTCCTTAGCCTTTAACCGCGCCGGCGGTCAAGCTGCTTACCACCTGTTCCTGAAAGAGGGCAAATACCACGATACTGGGAATAACCGCGATGGTGATCGCCGCAAACATGGCGGTATAATTAAAACTGAACTGGGAAGTAAAATAACTCAAGGACAAGGGCAGGGTCCGGGCGCTTTGAGAACTGGTCAGGACCAAGGCGAAGGTGAATTCATTCCAGCAGTTAAGAAAGGTCAGTACCCCCGCGCTGGTCAGCCCTCCCTTGGCAACGGGCATCATGATCTGGAAAAAGGTCCGGGCAAACCCCGCCCCGTCCATCACCGCCGCTTCTTCCAGGCTGGCGGGAACAGCCTGAAAAGCGCTCCGCAGGATCAGCAAAGAAATGGGAAGGTTAAGGGCGGTATACACCAGGACGAGGCCTGTTTTGGTATTGGCCGTCTTCAATGCGTTTACCGTCATGTAGACCGGGTGCAGGAGGGCGGTCATGGGAATAACCAATGACAGGGAAAGCACAAAATACAGGGTGTCCTTGCCCCGGAACCGGTACCGGGCAAAAACATAACCGGCCATAGAAAGGAACAGCACATTAAAAAAAGTGGTAAAGGAAGTGATAACCACGCTGTTCCAAAAATAACGAAGTATCGGGGATATACGTAGCGCCTCGGCATATCCCCTGAAACTCACGCTTGAGGGGAGGGATATACCGCTGGAAAGGATCTCCGCGTTAGTTTTAAAGGAAGACATGATAACCCACGCTATGGGAAACAGGGCGACACAAACACAGAGGATCAAGAAAACATAGATGAACAAAACCGGTATCTTTTCCCTCGGATTTTTTTTAATAGTCATTTTCGTTAACCTTAAGGGACTTATTGATAAGGGTCATAGCAATGGCTCCAATGACGATGATACATACCCCGATGGTATTAGCGTAGGCGTAGTGGTATTCGGATTTGTACACCCCGTACAGCAACAGGGGAAGATTGGTGGTCATTTTACCGGGACCGCCGTTGGTGGTAATATAAATAAGATCAAACATCTGCAGCATATAGGTTGCGGCCATTACCATGGTGGTTCCGATTATTTTTTTCAGCAGGGGCAGCATGATAAAACAATCAATTTGAAAGTTGTTCGCCCCGTCGACCTTCGCCGCTTCCAGCATGGACTCGTCTATGCTGATTGCCTGGGCAAGCACAATAGTAGCGGTGTACCCCGCGAAAAGAAACCAGGTCATAGTTACCGAGGGAAAAGCGGTGAGGGGATTCATCAGCCAATTAGTGGTCAGTCCTTCCAAGCCGATTAACCGCAATATCGAATTCAGTACTCCAAACTGGGGATTAAAAATATTGACAAAGATCATCCCCATGGCGGCATTGGAAATGATATTGGGTACCATATAGGCGGTACGGATTACCTTCCAGCCCTTGGGTTTTTTATACAAAAGCAGGGCGATAAATACCCCCAGCGCCACATGGGCAATACAATGGATGAGGATCCAGACAAAAGTGTTTTTCAGGGCCGTATAAAAATCAGGATCCGTTAACATCCGGAAATAATTAGCCAAGCCCGTAAAATGCACTTCCCGGGACATCAGGCGGTAATCCGTCAGGGAGCTTCCCAGGACCACCCCCAGGGGGATTGCGTAGATAAGCAAAAAAAGGATCACCGTTGGAGAGAGAAAAATAAAAAACCATCGTTTTTTCACCCGCATAAAACATCCCGCCCATAACTTTAAAAAATTTAACCATGGAGGGCCTCATCGGTCCCCCATGGTTATGCTCTTGTCCCGTGTCAAATCGGGCGCTAATTGTTTTTAGCCGCTCCGGCGCTCAGAAGTTGACAAAATTCGGCGGGACTTATGGTCCCCGAAGCAAGCCTGGGCAGTTCCTGGCTTACAATATCAAGCAGATTGGGATACATGGTCGCCTGCAGGTTGTCTGACCGGTACTGGGCGGCGTTTGCCTGGTTAAGGAAATCCGCCAGCAGGTTCCATTTCTGCTTGGCCAGGGAGGTAATCTCCACCGTCGGAGAGCTGGGGACCATGCCCTGTACTTCCAGGGCCACCTGCTGGGCATGGGCGCTGGTAAAGAATTTCACCATGGCGATTGCCGCTTCCTGAAGGGCCGGATCCTTTTGTTTGGTTACAAAATAGCCCTGTATGGGGGCATCGTAGACAAAGTTACCGGGATACACCGCAACACCGACCTTGTCGGCAAATCCGGGGGTGGTTTTTGTGGTGTCCGAGAAATCGCCCATCATCCAGGGACCGTTTGCTATCATCGCCGCCTTGCCGGAAAGGAAATTATTGGCCGCGTGTTCATAGGCCCCGCCTACGGCATCGCTGGTGGTATAATTACGGAACATATTCTGAATCTGCCCCACCGCCTTTATCATTTCCGGGGTGTTGTAATTTTTCGGGTTCATCTGCCGCATCAGGGCCAGACCCGCGGCATTTTCCGTACCCACCAGGGCCCCCATCCACAGCATGGTAACCCAGGCGGAATCGGCGGTATCCATCGCCAGGGGGGTGATCCCGGCGGCTTTAAGCCGGTCGCATTGGCGGAAGAATTCATCCCAGGTCTTGGCCGGCGCGGTAATTCCCGCTTTGCTGAAAAGCTCCTTGTTATAGAAGTAGCCGATCACGCTGCCCTCCGAGGAGGATGCGTATATTTTCCCGTTCCGGCTGTTGGTCTCCAGGGCCGTGGCGCTGTACAGGGCTTTCCAGCCGGGATCAGCGTTAATCACCGCGGAGAGGTCCACCACGAGGTCCCGGGCCAAAGCCGGATCGAGGAGGTTATACCCGCCGCCGTAAACCACCGGGGGCAAATCGCCGGTACTCAACTGTACCTGGATCTTATCGACATAGTTCTGGTCCCCGGGAACATCCTCTTTTCGGATTTCGTATTTACCCGCGTACTCCTGGTTAAATTCCCGGATCAGTTGTTCCACTACCGGCGCCGCCGTGTTTACCCCGCACTGGAAAGTTGGATAATTGATAATCACCGTCTTTCCTGATGAGGCCGAATCCCGGCCGCCGCCGCCGAACAAAGGGGCCAAGAGACAAATCCCAAGCAAAAACAGGCCCGTTCCTTTCATAACTCTCTGCATTTCTTCCTCCATAAGTAGCACTAATCATTTTAGACCGATATTGGTCGATTGTTTTATTTTAAACACTTTTTTCATAAATTACAACAAAAATCTTCACAAAAAAAAGCATTTTTCAATATTTGATCCTTGATAAAAGCCTTTATTCTTAATAAATTAGTCAATTATCCCTTGTATTCCATTTTTGTTAATGTCATACTATAAAGAGGATTGTGGAATTCAATCCCGTGTTTGTATGTCCGAAGAGGAGCTGTATGAAAGTAGGTTTAATCGGTTTAGGGGAAGTGGCACAACTCATGCATCTGCCTTTATTAAAGGATTGCAGGGATAAATTTCAAATCACCGCGGTTTCCGATGTATCCCCCTCTTTGGTGGGGTACGTGAAGGATGCGTATCAAATTCCTCAGGGCTATTTGGATGCCCGGGAACTTATCGAAAAATCAGATGCCAAGGCAATTTTTATTTTAGCCCCGGATCAATATCATGGTGAATATATAGAATGGGCCTTAAAAAAGCAAAAACATATTTTCGTGGAAAAACCCGCAGTCCTGGCGTCAGAGGAACTGAAAAAACTTTTGTTATTGCAGCAGGAATACCCCGATCAAATAATTATGGTTGGGCTTATGCGCCGTTTCGCGGATCCCTTTCTCAAAGCAAAGGAACTCCTCACCGCCGCTCCCCTCAAGACGGAATATCTCCGGTTCAGGGACATTATCTGCGAAGGTCCTTTTTATATCGGGCAAACCCGCCCGGTTTTTTATCCCAAGGACATTCCCCCGGATATTATTGAAGAGGGAAAAAAACGCCGCCAGGAACATCTGAATTGGGCCCTTGGTTCCGGCGCCACCGAGGAACAGCGGACCGCCTATCAGATGCTGACCGGCCTCGGGTGCCATAGTTTTTCCGCGGTACGGGAGCTTTTTGGACAGCCGAAAACAATCCATTCCGTTACCACCGCAAAAGGCGGCGCCCACCTGGTCGTGGTTATGGAGTACGACGAATTCCTCGGGATCTACGAATTGATAAACGATCAGGATATCGTACAATTTGACGCCGCCATAGAAATATTCCAGCATACGAGGAAAATAAGCATCAAATACGAAACTCCCTATATCCGTTACCAGCCCCAGTACCTGGAAGTAGTGGATTCCACCAAAACCGAAACCGGGAAAAGAATTTTCGGCCCCTCATACCGGGATCCCTTTGTTGCCGAATTGCACGAATTTTGCGATTGTATAATCCACCAACGGCAGCCAAAAACGGATCTGGCCGATGCGCTGGAGGATTTAAAGACCTTTGAGCTCATTGTTGGCGCAATCGGGAAAGGAAACGCCCAATGACCGCCGACGTAACCATCGCCACCGCCCCCTGTTCCTGGGGGGTGTGGTACGCCGACGGCAGGCCCTCGGGAACTCCCTGGGAGGTATTTCTGGATCAAGCGGCGGCGGCGGGGTATCGTGCCCTGGAACTCGGCCCTCTGGGGTATCTGCCCACCGATGAAGGGCGGCTGCGGGAAGAGTTGGCCAAGAGGAACCTGAGTATCTGCGCGGGAACCGCCTGTTTCCGTTTCGACACCTATCAGGGGTTCGACGATTTCCGTCCCGTGGTGGAAGCCTTATGCCGGCGGGTGAGCGCCCTGGGGGCAAAATACCTGGTTGCCATGGATGAGTCCGATGTGGGAAGGTTCAGCGAAAAAAAGGCCCGGTTCTCTCCGGAACTCCGGACCAAGTATTTTGAAATGTTCCGGCGCCTGGGTATTTTTACCCGCGAAACCTTCGATGTCGAAACGGTATTCCACCCCCATATCCGTTCATTGGTAGAAACCGAAGACGAAATCGAAGGGATGATCGAGTATTGCGGCCAGAGGCTCTGTTTTGATACGGGGCATCACGCTTATGTGAACGGAGGGGTCACGGCCCCTGACCGGAGCGCCATTGATTTTATACGAACCCATAGCAAATGGATTGGGTATCTGCATTTTAAGAACGTTGACGGGAGGATTAGAAAAAAAGTCTTAGAGGAACACCTGGATTCAGATACGGCCTTTGACCTGGATGTGATGGGAGATTTGGATCAGGGCATTATTGATTTTACCGAATTAAAACAGGTGCTGGATCATATCGGCTATTCCGGAATCGGGATCATAGAGATGGATAAACCCCGGGCGACGGCGGCAGAGGCCTTTGCTGCGGCAAAGCGGAATCTTGAGTACCTGCGGAAGATACATATCATCCCCTGAACTCCTTTTGGAATTCAATTCGGAGCCGGTTCCTTAAGGACCCGCGGTTTTTAAGAAAACCGCAAGGAGAATTTTATGAACCTCATTATTTGCGAAAACTACTACGAAATGTCGATAAAAGCCGCCACCTTAGCCGCCGAGGGAATTCCCCAGGACCGGGAAAGCCTTATCAGTTTTCCGGGCGGGGATACCGCCCTGGGGATGGTGGAAACCTTCGTTACCATCGTTAACGCGGGACTGGTTGATATATCCCGGACCCGTTATGTATCCCTGGATGAGTGGGTTGGGCTGGGAACCAATAACCGCGGTTCCTGCGCGTGGTTTAACCAGACCCACTTGTTAAATAAACTCAAGAAACCCTTTCAGGAGACTTTTATTATTAACGGTCAAGCAGAGGATATTTCCGCGGAATGCGGCAGGCTCAACGCCTTTATCGAAAAATACGGCCCCCTCAAGGTTAGTGTTTTGGGGATAGGCCTCAACGGGCACCTGGGCTTTAACGAGGACGGGGTCGATTTTAATCTGAATGCCCATGTGATCCCCCTCGCGGCGGTAACCAAGTCGGTAAGCTCTAAGTATTTTGACCGGGTTTACGAACTGGATCACGGCATTACCCAGGGATTAAAACAGATCATGGCGGCGGAACGGCTCATATTAATCGCCAACGGCAGCCAAAAAGCGGATATTCTGCGCCGGGCCCTTCGTGAACCGGTGGATCCTTCGGTGCCCGCGAGCATTTTGCAGCGCCACCCCAACTGTTACGTGGTAACCGACCGGGAAGCCGCCGCGAATTTATGAAGGTCCCTCAAATTGAGCAAGCCCATCATCTCCCGGAACCGGGCCGGTCCTTATAAGCGAATCTCCCGCTTCCCCCCCTGCATATCGCTAAAAACCGCGGTGCCCCTTTCAAGATAGAAAATCTCGAAAATACCGTCGTCCGCGGAGTACATCCCCTTGAGCATAGGAGCCGCTTCCAAGGCCCGCTCCTTTGCTTCCCGGGACGTGTCAAAGGCCGCCGTTCCGGAAAGCCTGAGGGTCTGCCCCTCCGGTGAACAGGCGCAGATCTCCACCTTGGGGTTGGCCTTCATCTGCTTATACATCTCCTTCCGGTTATTCGTACCGAAGCAGAGCCTGTCCTTATACTTCATCACAAATCCCATGGGCCGAAGCCTGGGTTGATCCCCCTCGGTCGTGGCAAGAAAAAAAACCTTTTGTTCCTGCAAAAATTTGATAATTTCTTCCATAAATACGCTCCTCAGATTAAGCTATTGGTGAATATATCAAATGATAATCGATCCGGCAATATAAGGAACCCTATTCCCGGCCTATGTCCCGGCGGAAGGCCATACCGTTAAACCTTACGGCCCTTATGGCTTTGTAGGCCCGGGCCCGGGCATCTTCCTCGTCGGCGCCCCAGGCGGATATTGCCAGGACCCGGCCCCCGGCGGTGTAGAGGTCCCGATCGTAACCGGCGGATACGTTGGCCTGTCCCCCGGTTGTGACCACATGGTCGGCGGTTGCGCCGGCGATAAAAAGCTGGGCTCCGGTTTGGGCTAATTCCTCCCGGTCTATGGTGATGAGGTTCCCCTTGAAGTATGAACTGGGGTAACCCCCGGCGACCGCCACCGGAGCGCAAACCGCGCCGGACTCCCATTGCAGGGAAAAGCTCCCAAGGCTCCCGTCGAGCATGGAAAGGCAAAGTTCCCCCAGATCCGATTTTAAGAGGGGAAGCACCGCCTGGGTCTCGGGATCTCCTAACCGCACATTGTATTCTAAAAGAAAACAACGATCCTCCCGGATCATGAGGCCGAAAAAGATAAATCCCCGGTAATCCATCCCTTCCCGCTCCATACCCCGCAGGGTCGGTTCCAGGATGGCCCTCCGGAAATCCTCCTCGATGGCGGGGGTAAAATCCGGTACCGGGGCAATGGCCCCCATACCTCCGGTATTGGGTCCCCGGCCCCCCTCAAAACGGCGTTTATGATCCCGGGCGGACACAAAGGGGAGGATAGTTCCCCCGGCTTTCCCGGGGATAGAACTCACCGCGGCCAGGATCGACACTTCCCTGCCCTCAATATAATCCTCCAGCACCACGATCCGTCCCGCTTCCCCCAGGGTCCTTTCCCGCATGAAAGACTGCAGGACGTTCTCCGCCTCACTCTGGCTGAGGGCGATAATCACCCCCTTGCCCGCGGCCAGGCCGTTGGCTTTGACCACCAGGGGAGGTGGATTATCCTGGGCGAAATGTTCCTCCGCGTAATCTATCGCCGAGATCTGATCGATAAAGGTTTTGCTCCGGACCGTCCGTACGCCGTATTTTTCCATAAAAGATTTGGCAAACGCCTTGCTTGACTCCAGCTGAGCGGCATTTTTGTCCGGGCCCACAATCGGCAAGCCCGCGGCGCGGAATCGATCCACCAGGCCCGCCGCCAAAGGCGCCTCGGGGCCTACCACGGTGAGGTCTATCTTTTCCTTCCGGGCCCAGGCGGCCAGGTCCTTCTGGGCTTTTTCGGCGGCAGGATCCCCCCCGGGAATGGGAAGGTTAACGCATTTGGCTTCTCCGGCGGTACCGCCGTTTCCGGGGGCCACAAAAATCCGGGTTACCGCATCCGACTGGGCCAGCTTCCAGGCGATGGCATGTTCCCTTCCCCCCGAACCAATAATCAAAACTTTCATAAATCACTTCCTTTAATTTAATTAATGTTTAAAGTGCCGGATCCCGGTAAAAACCATGGCAAGATCGAGCTTATCGCAGGTTTCAATAGAAAGCCGGTCGTTTTGGGAACCCCCTGGCTGGATGATGGTTTTGATCCCCGCCGCGGCGGCGGCCTCCGCCACATCCGGAAATGGGAAAAAGGCGTCCGAAGCCAGAACCCGGGCAGGGACGCCGTCGTCTTTTCCGGCTTTAGCGGCCGCGGTGATAAGCCGTGCGCTTCGGTTCAGGGCCAACTCCGCCGCCCAGATCCGGTTGGTTTCACCTCCCCCTATACCCACCGCGGCCTGATTTTTTACCACCACGATGGCATTGGACTTAACATAGGCCACCGCCCTCATGCCAAAGATCATGTCCTCCCTATCCTCCGGCGCGGGTTTGGTTTTGGTAACCACCTCCCATTTTTCCAGGAGCCGGCGGTTTGCCTCCTGCACCAAAAGGCCGCCGTCAACGGCAACATATTCCAAATTCTCCCGGGGAGCGGCCGGGATACGGATGATCCGGAGGTTTTTTTTCTTTTTTAGGATCTCCAGGGCTTCGTCCTCAAAAGCCGGGGCGGCCACGATCTCCAGAAAAAGTTCTCCCATTTTTTCCGCGGTATCCGCGTCCACCGGAACATTGGAAGCGACAATACCCCCAAAGATAGAAACCGGATCGCAGGCATAGGCTTTTTCGTAGGCCTCTCCCAGGGTATTTCCCAGGGCTATCCCGCAGGGGGTGTTATGTTTTATTGCCACACAACAGGCCGGGGCGGTCCCCTTGGCCTTGCGCGAAAGCTCCGGTAAAAGCCGCTCCAGGTCTTCCTCTCCCTGGGGTTTGGTATGGTCCGCTTCAAGTCCAAAGGCGCATACCGCTTTCCAAGCCAGGTCCAGATCCCGGATATTGTTGTAACTGAGTTCCTTGCCGTGGAGCTGTTCCATAGCCCCCAGCGCCCCGGGGCGGTCGGTGTTCAAATAAAGGGCCGCCCCCTGGTGGCCGTTTTCACCGTACCGCAGGGTTTGGGATTTACGGAGGGACAGGGGCAGGTATTCCGGGTATTGCTCATCCAGGAGGTACCGGGCTATGGCCCCGTCATAAGCGGCGGTAAGGTCAAAGACCTTACCCGCGAGGCGTTTCCGGAATTCCGCGGGTACGGTTCCCGTCTTGAGGGCGGCGATAAGGTCCCCATAATCCGCCGGGTCGGTCAGGACCAGCACGTCCCGGTAGTTTTTCGCCGCCGAACGGAGCATGGTGGGTCCCCCAATGTCGATAAACTCCACGGTCTCTTCCAGGGAAAGCGCTGACCGCACCTTCTCAAAAAACGGGTAGAGGTTCACACAGACGAGGTCAATGGGGGAAATCCCCAAATTTTCCAGGGTGGTGAGGTGGGACTTTTCATTCCGCCGGGCGAGGAGCCCCGCGTGAATCGCGGGATGCAGGGTTTTTACCCGGCCGTCCAGACATTCAGGAAACCCGGTCACCGCCGCCACATCAATGACGGGGATCCCCTGTTCCCCCAGATATTTCGCGGTTCCCCCGGTGGAGAGGATCTCCCAACCGGCTCCGGCCAAAAATGAAGCCAGTTCCCGGATACCGTCCTTGTTAAATACACTGATCAATGCCCGTTGTTTCATGTACGCTCCTCAACTTTTAATTTTTTTTACCATCATGGCCGCCGCTTCAACGATGGCGATATGCTCCTCCCGGTGGATCCGTTCCGCGAGATCCTCCGGGGTATCCCCGGGAAGAACCGGAACCTTCCGCTGCAGGAGGATCGGCCCGGTGTCGGTTCCCGCGTCAACCAGGTGTACCGTACAGCCCGACTCTTTTTCCCCGGCCTCCAGCACGGCTCGGTGAACCCGGAGGCCGTACATACCCGGTCCCCCGAACTTGGGCAGCAGGCTTGGATGGAGGTTGATGATCCTGCCCCCATAGGCCTGGATAAATTCCCCTTCCAAAATAGAGAGGAAACCCGCCAGCACCACGAGGCCGATTTTCCATTCCCGGGCTATCCCCAGGATCCGATCCGAAAGATCCCGCCGCCGCTCCTTTGGAGGCAGGAGAAGGTTCACCGGTTCTGTCAGGGCGGGAACGCCGGCGGCCTCTGCCCGCTTGAGGGCATAGACTTCGGGGCGATCCGAAACCACTAGGGCCACCCGGGCCACCCGGGCGATTCTTTCCCGGCCGGACGGGGAAGGATCGCCAAAACGGCCCTGTTTTTCCGCATCCAACAGGGCCTGGAGGTTGGTTCCCCCCCCGGAAACCAGGACCAGCATATCCACCGGTCTTTCCCCGGAAACCAGCGGTTTAGACAAAAGTCACTGCTCCGGTATTGCCCTGGGCAGCCCGGACGGTCCCTATCTCCCAGGCGGGATACCCCCGGCTGTCGAGGAAATCTATCGCCCTGCCCGAGTCCTTCGGGGCCAGGGCGAGGACAAAGCCTATACCCATATTGTAGGTGTTGAACATCAATTCCCTTAAGGCTTCATCCGTTTCCAGCAGTTCCGCCCCGGCCTCCTGGGCCTCCTGACCAAAACCGGCGCCGCCCTTCACTCCCGCAGCAATCCGGGCAAAGATGGGGGGAATGGTCCAAGCTTCACCGGCAGAACTGGTCTGACCGGCTCTGCCGATCTTAGTGGGGGGGAGGCCGAAGACCGCGTCCAGGGGACGGCAAAACATCCGGGGCACGTTTTCGTAAAAGCCCCCCCCGGTGATATGGGCCATGCCTCGGACTTCTAGCTGTTCCAACAGGGCCAGCACGGGTTTTACATACAGCCGGGTCGGCTCCAGCAGGGCCATCCCCAGGGGCATGCCGCCGAAATCCTCATGTAAATCGGGAAGGACCCTGCGGATAAGGCTAAAGCCGTTTGAGTGGGGCCCGGATGAGGCAATCCCGACGAGGACATCACCTTCCTGGATCTTGCTTCCGTCGATAATATGCTTCCGGTCCACGATACCCACGGCGAATCCCGCCATGTCGTATTTACCCGCTTCGTAGAAACCGGGCATCTCCGCGGTTTCCCCCCCCAGGAGGACGCTTCCGGTCTCCCGGCATCCTATGGCTACCCCCTTAACGAGGTCCGCCGCCACCTCCGCATCGAGTTTACCACAGGCGATATAATCCAGAAAAAAGAGGGGCCGTCCTCCATGACAGAGGAGGTCGTTCACACACATGGCCACACAATCAATGCCCACGGTATCGTATTTTTTCAACTGAAAGGCCAGTTCCAGCTTGGTACCAACCCCATCGGTCCCCGAAACCAGAACCGGTTCTTCCATTCCGGCGCCGGCCCTTATCAAGTCCTTGAGGGAGAACATCCCCGCGAAACTGCCTATCCCATTGATCACCGCCGGATTGGCAGTCCCGGCGGCCAGGTCCCGGTATTTCGCCACCGCCTTGTAGCCTTCCTCAATATTAACCCCGGCTTGTTTATAATCCATGCCCTGTCCTTTTTTTCAGAGAGACTTCTACCCGTTTCGGGACGGTTCCCTTTACCCACATTCTATGATATCTTGAGAATATCACTAATAATGAGATAAAATCAACTAACTCCGCCGCAGAATGGACGGGGTATGGTTGTTCTTATTAAGGAGAAGACATGAATGTGGTTGAAAAGATTAAGTGTCCGAAGTGCGGGACTGAAATTGATGTAAACACGGCCTTAAGTCATGAGATCGAAGAACGCCTAAAAGTTGAATTTTCCGCTCAGAGCAGCAAGCATCTTGCTGAGATTGAAAAACTTCAACTGGAAAAAACGGAAATTGAAGCAACGGTATCAAAAGAAAAGGAAAAAGAGTACATACAACGTTTAAATACTGAAATAGAAAAAATGCGCAAAGAACTTACCAAGGAGAACGAAGAAGGGTTTAAGTCCCTTCAAAAATCCCTCAAGGAAAAGTCCGAGCAGGTAATTGAACTCAATAAAACCAAAGCCGAACTGGAGCGGGTCAGGCTTGAAAAGGATGAAATTGAATCCAGAATAATGGCCGCGAAGGACGCTGAATTTGCCAAGAAAATAAAAGATGCGCTGGAAACGCAGAAAGCGTTTCTTGAGGCTGAACGGGAGCGGATCAAAAGAGAAGCCGCGGAAGAGAACGATCTTAAGCTTGCGGAAATGCGGAAGAAACTTGAGGATCAAACCGCCCTGGCGGAAGAAATGAAACGTAAGGCCGAGCAGGGCTCAATGCAATTACAGGGTGAAGTTCAGGAACTGGCCATTGAAGACATACTCAAAGAAACTTTTCGTTTCGATGTTATTGAAAGCGTGCCCAAAGGCATAACCGGGGCGGATGTCATCCAGAAAGTCCGTAATCACATCGGCAATGAAGCCGGTGTCATTGCCTATGAAAGCAAACGTACCAAAGCGTTTGGGAAAGACTGGATAAGCAAATTAAAGGAAGACGGCGGACGGGTAAAAGCCGATATCTGTGTGCTGGTTACCGACGCGCTTCCCGATGACGTTGAACGAATCGGTCAAAAAGATGGAGTGTGGATTTGTACATTCACCGAATTCAAAGGACTTGCGCTGGTGCTGCGCGACAGTATCCTCCGGGTCAGTGAAGTGTATGCTTCTCAAACAAATAAAGGTGAAAAAATGCAAATGCTCTATGATTATCTTACCGGCAAAGAATTCTCATCCCAGTTTAAGGCGATACTTGAGAGCTTTAGCGATCTGCAGAAGGGCTATCTTGATGAACGAAACAGAATGGAAAAAATATGGAAGACCCGGGAAAAACAGCTTGAAAAAATACTGTTGAATACCAATGGGTTTATCGGCTCAATTAAAGGCATAGCCGGCAGTTCTTTGCCGGAAATAGCGCTGATTGAAGGAAACGACACTCAGAATCTTTTGGAAGACCATGACCAAAAACAGGGGTGACGCCATGCATGAGCCGGAAGACAAGCTGCTTTTTCAGCACAAAAATGCCGCCGATGTTATGGGGAAAACCGAAACTGAAGCGGCCGATACCTACGCCGAAGGGTACATCGGCTTTTTGAACCGGGCCAAAACCGAACGGGAAGCGGTTACTGAAGCCATCCGCATGGCCCAGGGGAAGGCCTTTGTTCCCTGGCGGCAGGGCATGAGTTTTGCCGCGGACGCCGGCGGGACGGCTGCGCGGGTGTATGTTAACCAGCGGGGAAAAGCGGTGATCTTCTGTGTCCGCGGAAAGCGGCCCCTGTCCGAGGGGATCTCCATCATAAGTTCCCATATTGATTCCCCGCGGTTAGACCTTAAAATGCGGCCCCTCTATGAGGAGGCGGGGATGGCCTATCTCGACACCCACTACTACGGGGGGATCAAAACCTACCAGTGGACCGGCATCCCCCTGGCCCTGCATGGGTATATTGTCCGCAAAGACGGCAGCGGGGTGCCGGTGTGTATCGGGGAGGAGAGGGAAGATCCGGTTTTGTTTATCGCCGACCTCCTGCCCCATTTGGCGAAAACCCAGATGGAGCGTCCCGGCAAGGAACTGGTTAAGGCCGAAGATCTGGACGTGCTGGCGGGGCTCCGGTCCTTCCCCGGCGCCTCCGGCGAGGGCCGGATAAAACGTAATATCCTCAGGATCCTCCACGAAAAATACCATATCACCGAAGAGGACCTTATCTCGGCGGAGCTTTCGGTGGTACCCGCCTTTCCGGCCCGGGACCTGGGGCTGGACCGGAGCATGGTCGGCGGTTACGGCCAGGACGACAAGGTCTGCGTTTATCCGGCCCTGACCGCCCTGTTTGCGGCCGAAGCGCCGGAATACACCGCCTGTGTGGTCCTCGCGGACAAAGAAGAGACCGGTTCCCTGGGTATGACCGGCATGCAGGGGGCTTTTTTCAGCAATTTTATTGAGGATCTCGCCGAATCCTCAGGGGAAAAGGCCCGGGTCATTTTATCCCAGTCCTTTTGCCTTTCCGCCGACGTTAACACCGCCTATTATCCCCTCTACCCGGAGGTATTTGATCCCCATGGAGAGGCGGCGCTGAACCACGGGGTTATCCTCTTTCGGTATTGGGGAAGAGGGGGCAAGGAAAACACCAACGATGCCCAGGCCGAAACCGTGGCAAACCTACGGAGAATCCTGGACGACGCGGGGGTACTCTGGCAGACCGGCGAAGGCGGCCAGGTTGACGCCGAAAGCAGCGGAACCCTTTCCCGGTTTTTTGCCGCCCTGGATATCCCCACGGTTGATTTGGGGGTGCCCCTCCTTTCCATGCATTCCCCCTTTGAGGCCGCCGCTAAAGCCGATCTATACATGGCCCATCGGGCCTTCGCGGCTTTTTTTACCCGTCCTGGCCAGTAGCTTTTAACCCGCTATAGCGGGATTCGTGACCTTGGGGCGCGGGACTCGCGTCCCAAGGTCAGCGTTGGAATAGGGCGCGGCTACAGTACCGGACGCTTCTTCCAAATAAGGAATTTATAGCCCAGGGATAAACCTATCTGGTTTCGGACATATTGAATCCCATATCCCTTTTCAGCGACCGTCATGCCTATATCCCGGCTAAAACGCAGATCGAGGAATAGTTCTCCGGGCCCCAGGGTTAAGCCGGTATCTATTCCCAACACCAGTCCAAGAGGCGGATTTACCGTATAGGTATAGGACGCGGCCGCTGCCGTCCTGGAATCGCTGGGGTCCATGTGTACTTTCCCCAGGGGCATGGCGTAATAAATCCCCACGAAAGGAGACAGGCTAAAGACCCCTATCTCCAGGGGTACCTTGACCAACAGGGGGAACATCAGGGACATGGCGCTAAACCGGTCGGTAGAACGGAGCGACTGGCCGACGGTGGGGAGATTAGCGGTTATTTTCGCTACCTTAAAGGTATCGTAGTTAAAGATCGCCTCCGCCTGAAGTCCTAAGAAGCGGAATATTCTGAACTCCAATACCACCGCGCCGTTGCCGCTGAACCCCTGGCTCGTACCCGCTTCATAACCCCCGCCTACCAGGGAAGAATAGGCATTAAAGGAACCACCGCCGCGCAGACCCAGGTATAAGCGTCCGGTAAAGAGCGAGTTCCGGGTCTCTTGGTCTTCATCAGCCCCTTGGTCGGTTACTTCCTCCTGGGGGCCGGTCTGCAGTACGGTTATGCGCTGATCCACCGGTACATGGGAAAAAATCCAGCTTACCATGGGCGGTAAATACCCCTCCGCTTCTTCCATATCTTCAAAAACCATTTCATCGGTATATACCAGGGAACCGCTGGCGCTGTTCCATAACCACAACTGAAAGTGCTGCAGATCATCCACATCAATGTAATATTCTCCGGTCAGTACCAGTCGTGAGTCTCCCAGATAAACCGGCTCAGGGGGCTGGTCAGGGGGAAAGTTAAGGCTTTG
>JAITEG010000039.1 GCA_031282145.1 Spirochaetaceae bacterium
CGTACCACTTCTTGAAAAAGCCGGCGGTGGAAAAGTTGATAAGCATCTGCTCCGCCGAAGACTGGGCGTCGTTTGCCCAGCCCAGCTTTTCCCTGGTCGGGCAGTCGGTGGGCATGTAAAAAAAGTTGGACCACGACGCCATCCGCCCGATACGGAACAAGCCGGTCAGCACCGGATCGGAACATTCAAAGGACGATGCCGCCGGAATATCCTGATGGACAAATACGCCCGAAACCTGATCGAGATCCCCCTTGTCGAGGCCCTCAATTTCAATATACCTGAACCCATGGTAGGTGAAACGGGGCGACCAGGTAAATTCTTCGCCGTTGCAGATAAACACATCGGTCATAAAGGGCGACGAGGGATAATGGCGGTCCATGGTAAAAAGCTCAAGGGAACGATCCTCTTTCAGGCTTTCGGCATAGCGGATGGTCAGGCGGTCCCCCGGTTTCTGTCTGACCCTGAGCCTGACGTATCCTGAAATATTCTGGCCGGTATCGAACACAAACCGCTTTGGACCCGTTTGAAAACTTTTAATCGCCGGATATACCGCGCATTCCCGAACGGGCTCGTAGGCATGCTCCCGGAATACGCCGCCCGGCGGCGTGTCGTCGACAAGGGCGTCCATAAAACGTTCATCCGCCGGGACGGTCGCGAAATCGGAACGGTACAGGCGGGCGTCAAAATGTTCGCCGCTACGCAGCTCGTTGTACCGCACCGGCGTTCTATCGGTGCATTTCCAGGGATCTCCTGAACTCAAAACCATCCTGCCGTCAATGTCAAGGCGCATGATGAATTTCGGGTTGTCCCGCCACGGGGCCCGGTCGAAATTCCACGATGAAGGAAGGGACTCGTTGTAAAAACCGTTTCCGCAGAGAACCGCGAAGGAATTGCGCCCTTCCCGTATCAGATCCGTTACGTCATGGACCGTATACCACAGGGTCTTCCGGTAATCGCTGACCGGGGCCGTAAAGAGATCCGCGCTCCAGGCTTCGCCGTTGATATAACCATAGGCGTAACCGAGCCCGCAGAGATACATGACGGCCTTTCCGGATTTTTTCAGATCCGCGTCCCTTCTGAATAATATGCAGGGGGATCTTTCGCGGTCATATGCACGAATGAACGGAACCGGAGCTTTGATAAAGGGTATCGTATCAAATATCATAATAACACTTATATTATAGAAGGCAGCTACCTGGCTACAGGGATCGGCATCTAGGGCGAGCGCCATGAACCACCCGGACGGAAGAATATTTACCGTAAAGTCGAATGAATAAGAAGAATTATTCACCGCAAAGTAGACCGCTTCGTGGTCAATTAAATGAGAATAAGGCGAAGAAGGAAAGGCAAGAAGTAAGAAGGCCGCGCGGCCCTTGCACTCTCGTCAGGTAACGGCAACGCCGCATAAATCACTAAGAGGCTTTGCCCGCCATTACCGTCTCTTTGTCGACCAAGGCCCTGCCGGGCGGGGAATAAGCCTACAAAGGCTGAAACCCGCCGAGGGGTCTCCGGCTTCACGGTGAAACCCCCCTTCCCCTTCTTCGGCTTCGCGGTTTATATTCATCAAGAGGGAGATTATATGCTCGTTTTAAAATTCGGAGGTACCTCGGTTGGGTCCCCTGATGCGGTAAGTAAGCTTATTGAGGTTTTAAAGGATAAGGAACATGCGGGTAAAGTCCGGGTAGTGGTGGTTTCCGCTTTTTCCGGGATAACCAACGGGTTAATCGAAATTGCCGAAAAAGCATCCCGGGGGGATAATACCTATGCCGTTGCCATAGAAACCATGCGGAAACGGCATTTGGATATGAGCGCTTTTTTTCTTAATGGCGCCGAGCGAGAGGAGGCGGATACCTATACTGGTACCTGTTTTACCGAACTCTGCCGCATTTTGGATGGGGTGATGATCCTCAGGGAACTTTCTCCCCGGATTCTTGATACGATCATGAGCTTTGGGGAACGGCTTTCGGCGTCGTTGATTGCCCGGATATGCACGGTTTCGGGAATACCCTCCGATTACCTTGATACTCGCCCGCTCATAACCACCGATGAGCAATATGGAGCCGCCCGTTTTCTCCTGGGGGAAAGTTTTTTTAATATCAAATCAATCCTGGCAAAACGGCCTGCCCTGCAAATAGCCACCGGTTTTATCGGGGCCAGCGCCGAGGGGAATACCACCACCCTAGGGCGGGGCGGTTCGGACTTGTCCGCGGCCATTTTTGGCGCCGCCATAGACGCCGACATAGTGGAAATTTGGACCGATGTGGACGGGATTCTTACCGCGGATCCACGGCTCGTAAAAAATGCCTTTACCATTGAAGAGATATCCTATGTGGAAGCCATGGAGCTTTCCCATTTTGGGGCAAAGGTTCTGCATCCTCCCACCATACGGCCCGCCCTGGAAAAGGGTATTCCCATCAGAATTCGGAATACCTTTAACCCGGCGGGAACCGGAACGATCATACGGGACGAAGTAGATCCCAGTCCCTTTCCCATCCGGGGAATCAGTTCCATAGGGAACGTAACCCTGGTTAGGGTTCAAGGTTCCGGAATGGCGGGGGTGGCGGGGTTTTCTTCCCGGCTCTTCGGGGCCCTGGCAAAACGGAAGATAAATATTATCCTCATTTCTCAAGCGTCCAGCGAATATTCTATCTGTTTCGCGGTATTACCCCAGGACGGAAAGGCCGCTTCGGCAGCTATAAAAGATGAACTCACCTGGGAAATATCCTCCATGATTATTGAACCGCCGGTGGTGGAGCAGAATCTTTCGATAATTGCCGTGGTAGGTTCTCGGATGAAAAATACTTCGGGTATTTCCGGAAAGGTTTTTCATGCCCTGGGAAGAAACGGGGTCAATGTTATTGCCATCGCCCAGGGTTCGTCGGAGCTTAACATTTCGGCAGTGGTATCCCGACAGGATGAAGCCAAGGCCCTCAACGCCATTCATGAGGCTTTTTTCCTTTCCGGGGTTCGCTCGGTGAATCTTTTCCTTATGGGCACCGGGCTTATCGGGGGAACCCTGGCGGAACAAATCGCGGTCCACCGGGAAATTCTCGCGGATGAACATCAAATCCGGATCAATCTCGTGGGGATTGCCAATTCCCGGAAGATGCTCTTTAATACCGAAGGGATCGATCCGGGAAACGCCAAAACCCTTCTGGATGAGGCTGAAGGCTTTGATTTATCGGTGTTTTTGGAAAAGATGAAGGCCTTTAACCTGCCCAACACGGCCTTTTGTGATTGTACCGCCAGTGATGAAATTGCCTCCCGACACGCCGAAATTCTCCGGTCGTCAATTCCTATCATCACCCCCAATAAGCGGGGGGTTTCCGGTACCCTGGATTATTATAAAACCCTCACCGGGTACTCCCGGGATCGGGGCATCCCCTATCTGTATGAGACCACCGTCTGTGCGGGCCTTCCGGTAATTTCTACCCTGCGGGACCTCTCGGTTTCCGGGGACCGGGTCAGGCGTATTGAAGCGGTCCTCTCGGGTACCTTGAGTTTCATCTTTAACAATTTTGACGGTTCTAAACCCTTTTCCGCCTTGGTCCGGGAGGCAAAGGCCAAGGGGTATACTGAGCCGGATCCCCGGGATGACCTTAATGCCATGGATGCCGCCCGGAAGGCCCTGATCCTGGCCCGGGAATGTGATATGTCCCTGGAGTTTTCCGCGGTGGTGATCGAGTCCATCCTGCCCCCGGCTTGTTTTGAAGCCTCCGGGGTGGAAAAGTTTTTTTCGGAACTGGAAAAAGCCGACGGGCTCTTTGAACAACGCCGGGCCGAAGCGGCCGCTCAAGAAAAAGTTCTGCGGTATGTGGCAAATATTGAAGAAGGTTCCGCCCGGCTTTCCCTCCGGGCCGAGCCGGCCGGCAGCCCCTTCTGTTCCCTGGTTGATTCGGACAATATCGTGGTGATTACCACGGATCGGTATACAGCTCTCCCCATGGTAATAAAAGGCCCCGGCGCGGGAGCCCAGGTAACTGCCGGAGGGATCTTCGCCGATATTGTCCGGATCGCCAGGACTTTGGTATAGGAAAAAAACACTAAACGGAGGAACAGTATGCCCATAGCAGAGGTAGTAAAAGAAGCCTTAAGTTCATCATCCCTGATTCGCAAGATGTTTGAAGAGGGGGCCCAGCTCAAAAAACGATATGGAGCCGATAAGGTATTTGATTTTTCTATCGGAAACCCCGATATAGATCCCCCCCCCGAGTTTCATAAGGTATTGGTAAAACTCGCGGAGGAGGATAAAAAAGGTTCCCACGGCTATATGCCCAATGCGGGGTTTCCCGAAGTACGGGAAACCCTGGCCAAAAAAGCTTCCGGGGAACAGGGAGTAACCCTGGCGGGTTCCCATATTATCATGGCGGTTGGGGCCGCAGGGGGGCTCAATGTGGTCCTCAAGGCCCTGCTTAATCCCGGAGATGAGGTAGTGGTCTCCCGGCCTTATTTTATGGAGTACAAGGCCTATGCGGCAAACCATGGGGGACGTCTCGTCGAGGTAGATTCCCTGCCCGATTTTAACCTGAATATCCCCGGTATAGCCGCGGGGCTCTCGAAAAAAACCGCCGCGGTATTGATCAATTCCCCCCATAATCCTACCGGGAGGATCTATCCGGAAAAAACCATTGCCGCCTTGGCGGAGGTTCTGCGGAATCACGGCAAAAAAACCGGCCGTTATCCCTATCTTATTGCCGACGAACCCTACCGGGAAATCGTCTATAATCAAATCCGGGTACCCCCGGTACTTTCCGCCTATGAGGAATCCCTCTCGGTGACCTCCTATTCCAAAAGCCTTTCCCTGCCCGGTGAACGCATTGGGTATATTGCGGTAAATCCGGGCATTCGGGATCAGGATCAGGTCCTGGCCGCCCTTATTTACGCCACCAGAGTTTTGGGCTATGTAAATGCCCCGGCTTTGATGCAGCGGATCGTGGCGGAGCTTACCGACGCTCAAGTGGATGTGGAGGTATATGCCCGGCGGCGGGATGCTTTTAAAAAGGCTTTGGATGACGCGGGTATTTCCTATGCCGAACCCGAGGGGGCTTTTTATCTTTTCGCCCAGGTTCCCGGAAAAAGCGGGGACGACCAGGCCTTTGTAGATCACCTCAAAAAGCACCTTATTCTGGGAGTAGGGGGGAGCGGTTTCGGCAAGCCCGGCTGGGTGCGTTTTGCCTATTGTGTGGACGAAGGAGTGATAAAAGCCTCTGCAGAGGCCTTTAAAAAAGCCGCCGCCGAGTGGGCACGTCTTTAAGGCGTTTCTTGTATTATCCGGGCAACCTCTTCCCAGGAAAGATGCTCCTGATCTTTGCGGAGGGCGATTTTCCGCAGGGTAAGGGGGCTATCCAGGGGAGCCTCTCCAGCGGGTATCGCTACCCACCGGGCGCCTTTTTTTTCCGCTAAAATAAACTGTTGGGTAAGCTTTTTTGGCTCAAAAAACACCTCACAGGCGATTCCTGCTTCCCTAAACCTGCCGGCCAAGCGTTGATATGCCCCCGCGTCCTCTTCCCGGATACAGGCAATCACGAGGGGGGCGCAGGTGTTTTTTTCCGTGTTTTTTTCCAGGGTTTCTAACGCGGCGATAAGCCGGTCCAAGCCTATGGAAGAACCAACCCCGGGAATTTTTTCCCGGGAATACAGACCCGCCAAATTGTCGTAACGGCCGCCGGAACACACCGAACCTATTTCCGGAAGCCCCGGTAAAAAGGTTTCGTAAACCACCCCGGTATAATAATCAAGCCCCCGGGTAATAGACGGATCTAAAACAAAGGAAGCGGCGGTTCCGGTATCTTCCATAAAGCGGCGGAGCATCCAAAGCCGGTCCGATTCGGGGGTATCCCCAGGGGTGTCCCCCTGGGCAAACCGGGTCATGGTCCGCAAGGTATCCTCATAGGAGCCATGGGCCTCAATATAGCCGAGCACGGTCTGGGCCCGCGCTTCTCCCAGAAGTTCCCCCAGGAGTTTCCCGGTCTCTTCCCTGCCTATTTTGGCAAGTTTATCCACAATCCGCAAAATTTCCGGTGATTTTTCTCCGGCATTGATTTTTGCCAGGAACCGGTTAAACAGGCCCCGGTGGTTTAGGCGGATGGTTACCTCCCCCGCGCCGATAGCCGAGAGGGTATCCCGCATCAAAAGGAGGATCTCAAAATCCGCGGCGGGACTGTCGCTGCCCACGATATCAAAATCGCATTGGGTGAACTCCCGGTATCTGCCCCGCTGGGTGTTTTCACCCCGCCACACCTTGGCGATATGATACCGCTTAAAGGGAAGGGTCAGTTCCGACCGGTGCTCCGCTAAAAACCTGGCAAAGGGTACGGTAAGATCAAAGCGCAGGGCCACATCCCGGCCGCCATGGTCATGGAAACGGTAGATCTGCTTTTCCGTTTCTCCCCCTCCCTTACCCAGAAGTATTTCCGCATATTCCAATACCGGCGTATCAATGGGCACAAAACCATAGGAGCGAAAAGACTTTTCTATCCGCTCCACGAGGTCCCGGCGTTTAATTTCCGCTCCCGGTAAAAAATCCCGAAAACCTTTGAGTATTTTGGGGGTAATAATATCAGCCATATACTAACTCCACATCAGGAAAAGCAAATCTCCCTGGCGCTGCTCTTTAACGGACTTTTTCCAACGCAGGGCTCGACTGAAAATTATACCAATAATCGTTTATTATTTCCACCAATTCCGGACTAAACGCTAAAGACGCGACTGTTTTTACAATACCCTGGGAGAGGGTTACCACGGAAGTAATGGTACCGGTGGTGACAATCCGGTATTTTTTAAAAAAAAGCTGGTATACCACGGAAGTTCCGGGAAGCCGGTAGGAAGAACCGGGCGGCTCCAAATGTTCAATCGTCTTGGTGCTTATGCTATAAACTTGAATACGCTGAGCCGCCCCATTGGGTTCGACGATGGCGGCATATAGATTGTATCCCATCATTTCGGCGGTTACCGGGTTTATCCGTATAGCGGTTTTACCATAATCCTCATATTGGGTCTTCATCCGCTCTTCATTTTCCAAAAAATCCCCCATGACGGTGATAAAGTCATTGGGGGTATTCTTAAAATCCACCACAAATAACCCCACATTTTCCTTTCCCTTCATCTGCCCTATAGTGGTGAGGTTACAGCGGATAAAAAATTTAAACGGCTCACCTCTGCCGGCCCGGGCAAAGGTGATGGAAAGCCCCACAATTTCATTAACATATCTTTTAAAGAAGAGTAGTTCCTGCTTTGAAAGGGAAGCAAGAAACAGGGATCGTTTAAAACCGAGTTGAAAGGGCATACAAAGGATAACATACTCACCTATTTTGAAGAAACACTGCCCCCGTTCTACCCCCAACTTGTTTAAAGCATATTTATTACATACGATACTCTGATCGCTAAATTTCTTTAAGTAGTGAGCCGGTCCGGTCAGAGAATTTGTCATAGGATATGCTCCAAAGTATACACCAAAACAAGAAACTTTTCCTTAAACCCTATCGGTTTTTTGAAAACCTCCAAATTTAAAAATAACCAAGTTTTAAAACCGACTCAAGAAAAAATAGATAAAAATTACATTTATATATCTATATTTACCGATAATTATAATTATTTCAAGGCAATGATGCGGAGTTTGACGAGCGAAGCGCTGAAAACCAAACCGGAGGTTCCCTATATATCATCAAAACGTATGCCCTGACCGGCGGGAATAAAATTCCGGGCCTTTCTACCGTATAACCAGGGTTCCCAGAAAGGGGGAAGACCCGGGCGGAGTATTTTTTCCGTCCTCAGTATGGCCAGATCTCCAGGCCGTATTATTTGTCCCCGGGATATATCACGGATCCCATGGATCGAGCGGTTGGTCCGTTCGTAATTGGCCTCCTCCGATGGGGCAAGCCGCTTCACCCCGTCCCCCAGGACCGCCTTCACCGTTCCGTAACCCCGCTCTTTGGAGAGGGCCTCCACTATATCCCCGGTTTCCATGGATGAGGCCCGCCTTACGGCCGCGGTCATCCGGGAAAAATCCGCCGGGGGCAGGGCGATGGGGTCATCAAGCCCGGGATCGTTCCGGGAAAGACAAAAATGTTTTTCAATGGCCGCCGTTCCCATGGCCACGGCCAGGACGGGAACTAGCTCCGGGTCAGGACTATGATCGCTTATCCCGATACTCACCCCGAAAAGGGCGCCGAGATTCGGAAGGAGCCGGAGGTTGTAATCCCCTTCCGGCGCGGGATAAGCGGTGACACAGTGGAGGAGGCAGACCCCGTCGGAACCGGTAATATCCAGGGCGGCCTCAATATCCGACACCTTGGAAACCCCGGTGGAGAGCAGCATCGGTATATGATATGAGGCCAATTCACCAATCAGGGAGGTATAGTTGAGTTCCGGAGAAGCGACCTTAAGGACCTGAGGGTTTAGGGCCTTTAATTCCCTGGCGCTCCGGAGGCCAAAGGGGGTCGCCAGGAACAAAAGCCCCCGGGATTCCACCTCTTCCTTGAGTTCCGCGTAAAAATCCGGGGGCCTTTCCAGTTGTTTAAACCGGTCATAGAGAGGGATCTTTCCGCCGGGCAAGGCAACTTCTCCGGTATTGGGGTGGAGGATCTCATCGGCATAGACTATTTGAAATTTGATACAATCCGCTCCGGCTTTAGCCGCGGCATCGATCATTTCCCGGGCTTTTACGCTGTCCGCGCCATGGGAGGTACCCAATTCGGCGATGACGAGGACCTTTTTCCGGTTATACGGGATATGATTGATGATAAAATCCCGGGGGGCGTAGGTAAGTTCCATGACGTATCTTCTCCTATGATCGGCTGCATTGACCGATGAAAACATATTTTTTCTTAATAGCGGCTATTCCAAAATAGTAAATTTTGAAACAGCCGCTCTCGACATTTTGAATATATTAGGATATTATTCATTAATATATGAGCTTGTTTCAATTCATATAAGGAGATGGTAATGAAAACCTTAACTTGTGATATTTGTAAAAAAAGCATATCCCAACCGGTGGTGGGACGTAATTATTTTCATTTAGCCCATCGGGACATCTGTGAATCCTGCAAAGATCAGCTGGAATTATCCTTAAAACCCGTGGTCAGGACAAAACAGCCCTTTGCCTATGAATGGTATGACCGTTTATTACAGGATTCTATTGAAAAGGCAATGCAAACCGGTAAATTTGAAAACCGGTAAATCTGATGGTTATATGGCGCGAATTCCATCCATGCGACCATCGGAAATAAAAAGAAGTACGGAAAAATCCGTATTCCACAGAAGGAGTTATCATGTCCGGCCACAGTAAATGGGCGACTATTAAGCACAAGAAGGGCGCCGCGGACGCGAAACGCGGTCAAATGTTCACTAAGTTGATTAAAGAAATTTCCATTGCCGCCCGGATGGGGGGGGGTGATCCCGAGGGTAACCCCCGGTTACGAACCGCTGTTTTAAAAGCCCGGGGGGCGAATATGCCCAAGGATAATATCGACCGGGCCATTAAGAAGGGTACCGGCGAGCTGGAAGGGGTCAATTACGAAGAACTCACCTACGAGGCCTATGCTCCCGGCGGCGTGGCGGTTTTAATCGAGGTCCTTACGGACAATAAAAACCGGGCTGCTGCGGATGTGCGGAATATCCTGACCCGGGGTGGGGGAAACCTGGCCACCGCCGGTGCGGTGTCCCGGCTTTTCAAACGCCAGGGGATCATCACCTTTGATGGGGAAAAATACACTGAAGATCAGATTATGGAGGCCGCCCTGGAAGGAGGGGCTGAGGATGTGGCCCTTTCCGATGGGGTCATTGAGGTTACCACCACCCCCGAGGATTTTGAGGCGGTCTTAAACGCCCTGAACGAGAAAGGGCTTGAAACCCTTAACGCCGAAATCAGTATGGTGCCCGAAGCGGGGGTGACCCTGGACAATGACGCCACCGCGAAGATACTGCGCCTGATAGACCGGCTCGAAGAAAATGACGACGTACAGAACGTATATTCCAACATTGAAATCCCCGAAGGTTTTGAAGCGGAATAAAAAAAAACTGCCCCCGGGGTTGGTATCCGCGGAAGAACCGAAGGTTGTAGAACCTTCGGTTGCACCGGTTGCGGGGATAACCGGATGCCGGATACGGCGGATCATTGGGGTTGATCCCGGTCTTGCCGCCTCAGGCTGGGGGATTGTTGATTTTGATAATCAACGGCTTATTCATATAGCCCATGGTTGTATTGAAACCCGTCCGGATCGTTCCGGCTCGGAACGGCTTTTTTACATTTACAAAGCCTTTTGTTCCGTGTTGGATATGTATAAACCCGGGGAGTCCGCCATCGAAACCCTCTATTTTGGCCGAAACATTACCAGCGCCATGCCGGTGGCCGAAGCCCGGGGGGTGCTTGCTATGGCCCTCGCGGAACGGGAAATACCGGTTCGGGAGTTTACCCCCGCTTTGATCAAACAGGCGGTGGTGGGCAGGGGTGCCGCGGACAAGGGACAAATTCAGGAAATGGTTCGGCTGATCCTGGGACTGGCGGTCATCCCCACTCCGGACCATGCCGCGGATGCCCTGGGGGCGGCGGTATGCTGTGCCCACTTGTCTTTTTTAGAGGTATAGGGGAGCTATGTTTAACAGTATCCGGGGGATTATTACCGAAAAACATGCCGATACCCTCTTTATTCTGTCCGGGAATGTGGAATGGGACATCACGGTTCCCACCACGGATATAAACCGGCTTCCCCCGGTAGGCGAGGAGGGAAGGGTCTTTACCTGGCTGTACCACCGGGAGGATCAGATGCGGCTTTTCGGCTTTTCCGATGCTAAACGTCGGAACACCTTCCTGGAACTCCTCAAGGTCGAAGGGATAGGTCCTAAGGGGGCGATTAAGATCTTGGGAGGGATAGGGCAGGAAGAACTGGAACGGGCCTTGGAAAACGGAGACCTGGGCCGGCTTGAAGCGGTACCGGGGTTGGGGAAAAAAACCGCCCAAAAGATGATCCTGGCCTTAAAGGGCCGCCTCACCTCCCCGGTGGAGGCGCCCGGGACCTCCTACGGGGAGTTGGCGGAGGCCTTGATCGGCATGGGTTATGACCGGAAGGCGGCGGTTGAGGCCCTGGGTAAGGCAGAGGCCGCCCTAACGCCGGATATACCCGAAGCGGAAAGGGAAAAACAGCTTTTTAAACAGGCAATTAAGTATTTAAGCGGTGGTATTTGAGGGGTATCGATTACCGGAGGAGGGGAGTGTGGTTATTGCCATAGACGGACCCGCAGGGTCAGGAAAGAGTACTATGGCCAAGATGTTGGCAGCGGGCCTGGGATTTACCTACATTAATTCGGGAAATCTCTACCGGGCCATTACCTTGGGGTGTTTACGGAATAATATCGATCCCAAGGACGAAAAACGGGCTTTGGATTATGCAAAAAACGCCCGGATTGAATACCGGAACGAAGCGGTATACCTGGAAGGGGAAAATGTGGTTTCCCTTCTTCATACCGACGAAATAGACCGGTATTCCGCCCCCTTATCAGCCATCGTTCCCATCCGGCATGTGGTAAACGATCTTATCCGGAAGATCGCCCAGGGACTTGACGTGGTAGTGGAGGGGAGGGATATGACCACTGTGGTGTTCCCCCAGGCGGAATACCGCTTCTTTTTGGATGCCTCGGCGGATGCCCGTGCCCAAAGGCGTTATGACCAGGGGACCTCCCAACTCAGTGTCGAAGAAATAAAACGCGCCATCATGGAACGGGATGAAATTGATAAAAATAAAGCCGAAGGAAGCCTTAAAATCACCCCGGAAGTGATTTATTTTGATACTTCGTACTTGACCATAAGCCAAGTTTATGACAAATTAATAGAGAAAATACAGTTATAAGGATCAACCATGGCTCAGATGGAAGTGGAAATGGATGAGTCTAAAAATTCCGCGGACAATATCCAGACACAATTACAGGAAGAGTATCTTAAATCACTTGAACAACTCGAAGAAGGCCAACTGGTCGACGGATCGGTTATTCAGGTTACCCCGGAGCAGGTCTTTATCGACGTGGGTTACAAATCCGAGGGAAAGATTCCAATTGCGGAATTCACCGATATTCCCAATGTGGGGGATGTGGTTTCGGTTATTCTCATTACCAAAGAGAATAAACACGGGGAAGTGATTGTTTCCAAGCAAAAAGCGGATGTTAAGTTGTTTTGGAAAAATCTCCGGCAGGCTTTTCAGGACCATGCGGTGGTGGAAGGAACCATCGAAAAGCTGGTTAAAGGCGGCTATGACGTGGATTTGGGGGCCGGGGTACGGGCCTTCCTCCCCATAAGTCAGTCAGACGCCCAAAAGGTCGATAAACCGGAAAAACTCCTCGGGGTAAAGACCTCCTTTTATGTGGAGCGGCTTTATTCGGACGGTAAAGTCAACATCGTGATAAATCGCCGAAAATGGCTCGAAGAGGAAATTGAGCGTAAACGGGCCGATTTCTTTGAGAATACCCCCATAGGCGCTGAAGTTACCGGGACGGTGAAGAGTTTTACCTCCTTCGGCGCTTTTATAGATTTGGGAGGATTTGACGGGCTGCTCCATATTAACGATATGAGTTGGGGCCATGTCACCCGGCCAAAGGATTTCGTCAAAAAAGGCCAGGAAATACACCTTAAGGTTATCAGAATCGATCCGGTGGAAAAACGGATCAATTTGTCCCTTAAGCATTTTACCGATGATCCCTGGGTGCATTTTGAGGATAAATACCATGTAAATGACATCGTCAAGGGCAGGGTAACGAAATTAACCGATTTCGGCGCCTTCATTGAACTGGAGGAAGGCATCGAAGGATTGGCCCATATTTCGGAATTTTCCTGGGTACGGAAGATCCAGAAGCCCGGGGAAGTCTTGGCCATTGGGGATGAAGTGGAATGTATGATCCTGGGATATGATCTCCAGGCGGGGAGGGTATCCCTGGGGCTGAAACAGGTTACTACCAATCCCTGGAACGATATCAATGAAAAGTATCCGGTGGGTACGAGGCTCTCCCGGAAGGTCGTAAAAATTACCAACGCGGGGGCTTTTGTCAACCTGGAAGAGGGGATCGATGGGTTCCTTCATGGAGATGATCTCTCTTGGACTAAAAAGAAACGTCCCGGCAGTGAACTTTCGGTGGGCCAAGAGGTAGAGGTAATGGTTATCGGTGTAGACCAGGAAAATCACCATATCCGGCTTGGTATCAAACAGCTCTCGGAAGATCCATGGCAAAGTTTTGCTGAAACCTATAGACCCGGAAGTTTAGTTGAAGGAGAGGTGTCTTCTGTTAAGGATTTTGGTATTTTTGTTAAAGTTCCCGGCGGCATAGAAGGACTTATCCACAAATCAAACCTCCCGGAGAACCGGGATGAAAATCCCGACGAGGCCCTGAAAAAATACCAGGTTGGGGACAAAATAAAGGCGGTGGTGCTGGAATTACAGCCTGAAAAATCGATGGTAGCCTTCTCAATCCGGGATTATCAGAAAAAGGTCCAGCGGGATGAACTTTCCCGTTATATGGCGGCGGAGGAGGCGGAGGATTCCAAGTATACCCTGGGAGATTTTCTAAAGTCTAAGGGTACCAATTAGAAGACCGCATTTGTATGCTGTCAACCATTGATGTTCAAAAATTTAATACTCTAATTGAGATTAATAATCTTATTAACTCAGATTATTCTGATGTGCATACGCTTTTGACCCAAATCCTTGATTCCGCCGCCCGTCTCTGCGAGGGAGAAGCTTCAACCCTGATGCTCCTTAACCGGGAGACGGGGGAGCTTTATTTTGAGGTTGCCTTGGGTCTGGGGGCGGAGGTAAAAAAACACACCATGAAAGCCGGTGAGGGTATTGCCGGTTGGGTGGTGGAACATGACAAGTCCGTCATCGTTAACGATGTGCAAAATGATACCCGCTATCTTGTCGAACTGTTTAAACAAATTGGTTATCCTTGTAAGACCATGATGGCGGTTCCCATGCGGATTAAAGACAAATGTATCGGGGTTATTGAGCTTATTAATAAGCAAAACGATAAGTATTTTACCCAGGACGAATTGGAATGGCTTGAAATTTTTTCCAATCAGGCGGCCATTGCCCTGCAGAATGCCCGAAGCATAGAACGAGCCCGGGAGGAAATCCGTTTACTCCAGGATGAGCTTTATACGGAAGAAGGGTACCACCGGATCATTGCTAAAAGCCCGGTGACACTGGAAAAAATCGAGCTTATTGACCGGATAGCGAAAACCGATTCGTCGGTCCTGATTTTGGGCGAAAGTGGTGTAGGTAAAGAGGTTTTCGCCGAACAGATCCACCTCCGCAGTCCCCGGAGCAAGGAACCCTTTATCCGGGTAAACTGCGCCGCGTTACCCGAGGGGCTTTTGGAGAGTGAACTCTTTGGGCATGTCAAGGGCGCCTTTACCAACGCGATTGGAAACCGGCGCGGACGGTTTGAAATGGCCGAGGGGGGAACCATATTTCTGGATGAAATCGGTGATTTACCCCTTTCGTTACAGGCAAAATTGCTCCGGGTAATTCAGGAAAAAACCTTTGAAAAGGTCGGATCCGATATTTCCCAGCGGGTTAATGTGAGAATCCTGGCGGCGACCAATAAGGATATTGATGGTTTGGTAAAAAAAGGGGAATTCCGTAGCGATCTATATTACCGCCTTAATGTGCTGCCTCTGTATATTCCCCCCCTCAGGCAGCGCCCCGAAGATATTCCTGAATTGGCGGTATTTTTTCTTAAAAAATGCGTCCGGACCATAAAAAAACCCTTTGAGGGGTTTTCCGACGAAGCCATGGAAGCGATGCTGTCCTACTCATGGCCGGGGAATGTCCGGGAATTGGAGAATTGCATTGAGCGGGCCTGTGTTATCGGAAAACCCCCGCGGATACAACGGGACGTCCTTTTTCTTAAAAACGAAACGTCCCCACCGGAATACGGGACGAAGGGAGACCGCAACCTGAAAACAGCGATCAACCTATTTAAGGCCCATTTCATTCAAAAAGTGTTACGGGAACATCATTGGAATCAGACCGAAACCGCTAAAGCCTTGGATATTCAACGGACCTATTTATCCAGGTTGATTAAAGAACTAGATATTAATCCTAAGGAGCATTGAGCGTATGGCAACAACTATTATTGAAAAAGCGGAAAAGGATAAAAAAATAAATGACACGTTAGTTGATTTTATTCAAAACAACCGTAAAATTTTATTTACGGTGATGCTTGGGGTTATCGTTATTTTTGCGGTGTTAATCGCCGCCGTCGCTATCCAGGACACCCTTCAAACCAAGGCCATAGGCAAGGTTGAAGGTTTGAGGGAGCGCTACGAGGCCCTTCGTGTCGAGATCAACGAAGCCTCAAAGGAGGAAGAGGTCCGGGCATTGGAGGATGAGCTGAAAACTTTTGCATCGGGGATCTTTTCTTACGCGGGCGCCCGGGCGTATTCCCTTCTGGGAAATATCTATGGGGATAAAAAATCCTGGGCTGAAGCTCAGGAAGCCTGGACCAATGCCGCCCGGAAGGCGCCAAAGACCTATCTGGCGCCGGTGGCCCTTTATAACGCCGCGGTGGCGGCGGAGGAGCAGGGGAGTATAGAAGCGGCCATAGCCCTGTATACCGAATGTATGGATTTTTCGGATTTCCCTGCCGCCCATAGAGCCCAGTTTGCCATAGGACGGTTGGAGGAATCGTTAAACAACTACGATGCCGCCATAGCGGCCTATCAAGGGGTAATTAATAATTGGCAAAATGAATGGGATTGGGTATATTTAGCTCAGAGCCGGATCATAGCGCTGAATATTCTGCAATCCAAGGAGTAATTGCCGATGAAGAAATTATGTTACCTCTTGGG
>JAITEG010000063.1 GCA_031282145.1 Spirochaetaceae bacterium
CGCGGATTACCGAGTAACTCCATGCTTCGCTCCTTTTTATGGCTGGTTCGATTAAAAAGACGTAAGTGGTAAACTTATCTTACCAATTATTAAGGTTATTGTAGAACTGAAATTCAGACTTGTCAATATTTTTTTTGATTTTTTTTACAAATTTTTTATCCTGGTCCGATTTTTCTTGACCTTTACGCGCAGGATGGGTATGTTTTAATAAAAGCTTACAGGGAGAACCCTGGACAGAATAAGTCCCGAACGTTTGGGACGGTTAAAAAAAATGTAGGACGTTTTCATGTCAAAGCACACATCTCATGACGACAAGCATAGGGAAGGGGAAGTTATAAGCCCCGGAGATACCGGCGGTCAGCGTCCCGATGAGGCGGAAATTCCGGCTTCGGAGGAGATGGAAGCGGGATGTGGGGCCAAAAGTCCTGATCCCGCGGCGCAGATCCAGGACTTGGAAGCCAAACTGGCGGGAGCCAACGATCAATACCTCAGAAAGGCTGCGGAATTTGAAAATTTCCGTAAACGGATGAATCGGGAAAAACAGGAGGCTATTGATTATGCGAATCAAACCTTGCTGCTGGATCTTATTCCCATAATTGATGATTTTGAACGGGCGATAAAATCCGCCGAAAGCGCCGGGTCCACCTCACCGGAGTTTACCAGCCTCTATGAAGGGATCAGTATGATTGAAAAACGGCTGGTCTCCCAGCTTGAAAACAAATGGGGGCTTAAACGGTTTGATTCCGCCGGAGAAGTCTTTGATCCAACCCGGCATGAGGCGATTATGATGGAAAAGTCCGCTGAAATTTCAGAACCCTTGGTAGCGGAAGATTTTATTAAGGGATATATTCTGAAAGATCGGGTGGTGAGAAGCGCCAAAGTAAAGGTCCTGATGCCGGAGGAGACTCAAAACGCTGAAGATACCCCCCCGGAAAACGGGGAAGGAACATAAATAATTTTGTATCCATGGGTTGTATGGGTAATTTTGGAAAAACAGTCTTAGATTTAGTATCTTCTAAAAAGGAGCTTAAAAATGGGTAAGATAATCGGAATTGACCTGGGAACTACCAATTCATGTGTCGCCGTTCTTGAGGGCGGTGAGCCTATCGTTATTCAAAATTCCGAAGGGGGCCGGACAACTCCTTCTATCGTTGGTTTTACCAGCAAGGGAGAACGGGTTGTGGGCCAGCCGGCCAAAAATCAGATGATCACCAACCCCGAAAATACCGTTTATTCTATTAAAAGATTTATGGGCCGCCGGTATTCGGAGGTCCCCGGGGAGACCAAGCTGGTTCCCTATAATGTGGTGGAGCAGGGAGATGATGTCCGGGTGAATATCGATGGGAAGTTGTATTCTCCCCAGGAAATATCCGCCTTTGTATTGCAGAAGATGAAAAAAACCGCCGAGGACTACCTGGGCGAAGCGGTTACCGAAGCGGTGATCACGGTGCCGGCCTATTTTAACGACGCCCAGCGCCAGGCTACCAAGGACGCGGGAAAGATCGCCGGACTTGAGGTCAAACGGATCATCAACGAGCCCACCGCAGCCTCCCTGGCCTTTGGGTTCAATAAGGACCAGAAGAAAGAAAAAACCATCGCAGTCTACGACTTGGGGGGTGGTACCTTTGATATTTCTATCCTGGAATTGGGGGAAGGGGTCTTTGAGGTCAAATCCACCAACGGTGATACCCACCTGGGGGGCGATGATTTTGACCGCCGGATCATGGAATGGCTTATCGCGGAATTCAAGAAGGATACGGGGATAGATCTCGGTCAGGACCGGATGGCCCTGCAGCGGCTTCGGGAGGCCTCGGAAAAGGCCAAGATAGAATTATCCGCCACCCAGACCACGGAGATAAACCTGCCCTTTATTACCGCGGATCAAAGCGGTCCCAAACATCTGCAGAAGACCCTCACCCGGGCGAAATTTGAGCAGATGGTGGACGATCTCCTGGAGCGCTCCAAGGAGCCCTGCAAGAAGGCCCTGGCGGACGCCCAGCTTAACGCGGATCAGATCGACGAGGTGATCCTGGTAGGAGGTTCCACCCGGATCCCCGCGGTTCAGCAGATCGTCAAGGATCTTTTCCGGAAGGAGCCAAACAAGGGGGTCAACCCTGATGAAGCGGTGGCCATTGGCGCGGCCATTCAGGGGGGTATCCTGGGAGGCGATGTCAAGGATGTCCTCCTCCTGGATGTAACTCCCCTCTCCCTGGGGATCGAGACCCTGGGCGGGGTTATGACCAAACTCATCCCCCGGAACACCACCATCCCCACCCGGAAGAGCCAGATCTTCTCCACCGCCGCGGACGGGCAGAGCGCGGTTTCCATCAACGTGCTTCAGGGCGAACGGGAAATGTCCAGCCAAAACCGCACCCTGGGTCGCTTCGACCTGGTGGGCCTGCCGCCCGCGCCGAGGGGGGTGCCCCAGATTGAAGTTGCCTTCGACATTGACGCCAACGGCATCGTGCATGTGTCCGCCAAAGACTTGGGCACCGGCAAGGAGCAGAAGATACGTATCGAAAGCTCCTCCGGGCTGAATGACCAAGAAATCGAGCGCATGGTCAAGGAGGCGGAACTCCACGCCGAAGAGGACAAGAAGGAACGGGAAAAGGCGGAGGTCCACAACGAAGCGGACAGCATGATCTACAGCATCGAAAAGAGCATCAAGGATCTGGGGGACAAGGCAAACCCCGAGGACAAGGCCAAAGCCGAGGAAGCCATCGCCGATCTTCGCCGGGCCATGGAAGGCGGCGATATCCAGGCCATAAAGGCCAAGACCGAAGCCCTGAAACAGGCTTCCTATAAGATAGCCGAGGACCTGTACAAGCAACAGGGAGCCCAAGGCGCGGCGGGACCGGATATGCCGGGAGCGACCCCCGGAGCGGAGCCCGGCGGCAATTCCGCCGGGGGCAACACCAAGGGCGCCGAAGACGCGGATTACGAGGTGGTAGACAACGATAAATGAGTTTGTTCCAAAACCCGGTTAGCGCTAAGGAACTGTCAAGAAATAACAATAAAATGTGGAACATTTTATTGTTTGACAGTTACTAACCTCCGGTTTATATGGAACAAACTTTTGGAAAAACCGGTCAAAGCCCGGTTTTTCCTCTAATCCATGGGAGCTGTTCCAAAACTTCAATTTTGGAACAGCCCCCAATTTTTCAAGGGTAAATCAGTGGCTAAGCGAGATTATTACGAAGTCCTTGGTGTCCCCAAAGACGCTTCCAAAGACGATATAAAGAAAGCCTACCGAAAGCTTGCCATACAGTATCACCCGGATAAGAATCCGGGGAATAAAGAGGCGGAGGAGAAATTCAAGGAAGCGTCCGAAGCCTACGAGATCCTTTCGGATGACCAGAAGCGCTCCGCCTATGACCAGTTCGGCCACGCCGGGGTTGAAGGCATGAGCGGCGGCCAAGACTTTTCCCAGGCCTTTCGGGGTTTTGAGGACCTGTTTTCCGGCGATTTCACCAACATCTTCGACACCATCTTTGGGGGCGGCGGGCGCCGATCCTCCGGCGGGGGATCGGGCGGTGTCCGGCAGGGCGCCAACCTCCGCTACGATATCGAAATACCCTTCAAAGACGCGGTTTTTGGCACCAAGGTCGAAATCCAGTATTCCCGGAGCGAAAGTTGCCCCGCCTGCAAAGGCTCCGGGGCAGCCGCCGGGACCGGGAAAAAGGTCTGCCCGACCTGCCAGGGTTCGGGCCAGGTGCGGCACAGCCAGGGCTTTTTTTCCGTGGCCTCGACCTGCCACACCTGCGGCGGGGAGGGGTACATCATTGAGCACCTCTGCAAGGAATGTGGCGGCTCCGGAACCCAGAAAAAACGGCAGAAGATCATGGTTACCATTCCTGCGGGGGTGGAAAACGGCAGACGCGTGGCTATTCCCCGGCAGGGCGACGCCGGCCCCAACGGCGGCCCCCCGGGAGACCTCTACGTGTTTATCCGGATCAAGCCCCACGAATACTTCGAGCGCCAGAACGAGGACCTTTACTGCGCCATGCCCATCTCCATCACCCAGGCAACGCTTGGGGCGGAAATACTGGCGCCGACCCTGGACAATAAAACCATCAAGGTGAAGGTCCCCCCGGGAACCCAGAACGGCAAGCTCCTGCGAATCCGTGACGAGGGTGTTCCCGCCGGCAGCCGGCGGGGCAATTTGTACATCAAGCTCATGGTGCAGGTGCCAGCCCGGCTTTCCAAACGGGGCCGGGAACTCATGGAGGAGCTGGCAAAAGTCGAAGGCGAGGAGAACGCGCCCAAGCCGATTCCGCTTTCGGAGCTTGCGGGACAGTAGGGGACAAGGGCAGTAGAGACGGAGACTTGCAGGCCCGGCAAGACGGTATGGGCGCGGGGCGCTCTCCGCTTGTAAAACCGCACATATACGCTTGTTCCGCTTCGTGATATGCTGGACTTATGGTCCGGTTGCGAAATACCCTGATTGACAATTCCCCATCGCTTCAAATGGCGGATATCCTCAGGAGTCTTTTCCAGGAGAGCGGCTATACGGCCGCTCTGTTTGCCACCGGATACCTCGACATTCCCGGCCTTGCCTTGGTCTACGACGAATTGGCTGCCTTTCTTGAACGCCCGGAAACCACCTTCAAGCTGCTCATCGGACAGGAGCCCCTTGTCCGTTCTTATCAAACCGTCGAACCTGTTGCTGTTCCGATGGATTTTCCCCGTGATCATATTCGCCGGGACCTGGCCGATCTCAAGCTGCTTCCCGAATATAATAAAGTTGCACAATTGCT
>JAITEG010000066.1 GCA_031282145.1 Spirochaetaceae bacterium
GGGCCTATAATGTACAGGTTCCCCCCACCCGGCTCATAGTGGGCCGGACCAACCCCTACGCCCAATTCCTCGAAGGCGTGAAGGATAAGCTCGCGTCCCTGGGCTTTGAGGAATTCGACGGTCCCCTGGTGGAGACCGAATTCTGGAATTCCGACGCCCTCTTCATGCCCCAGTTCCATTCCGCCCGGGACATCCATGACGTGTACCATATAGCCGAACCGAAGCAGGCCAAGGCCATTGAGGAACCGTGGCTCTCCAACGTGGCCGCGGCCCATGAAAACGGCGGGACCACCGGGAGCCGGGGATGGAACTATGCCTTTGACAAGGAATTCACCCAGCGGCTCATCCTCCGCAGCCAGGGGACCGTCCTTTCCGCTAAACAACTCCCCAAGGCGAAAATTCCGGGTAAATATTTCGGCATCCTCCGTTGTTTCCGGTATGACCGGGTGGACGCCACCCATCTTTCGGACTTCTATCAGACCGAAGGGATAGTCCTTGGGGAGGAGGTGAACCTTCGGACCCTTTTGGGGATGCTGGAGATGTTCGCCCGGGAAGTGGCTGGCGCCAAAGAAGTCAAGTACGTTCCCGGCTATTTCCCCTTCACCGAGCCCTCGGTGGAAGTTCACATCAAGCACCCGGTACTGGGCTGGTTCGAGTTGGGGGGTTCCGGCATTTTCCGGCCCGAGGTAACCGCCTCTCTGGCCGTGAATGTGCCCGTGGCCGCCTGGGGCATCGGCATAGACCGCATGGCCCTGATGGCCCTGGGCCTCAACGACCTCCGGGAACTTTTCAGCTACGACATCGAAGACGTCCGCCGCCGCCGCGCCGGGGCTTAACGGTTCTTACGGTTTTCGCCGCAAAAAAGATATTGAATAGAGAAATACCGCGGCCCAGATGAGGGCGAAGGCCAGAAGGTTGCGGACCGGAAAGGGCTCTTTGAAAATAAAAACCCCGGTAATGAGCAGTATGGTGGGATTCACAAATTGAATGAAACCCAGGGCGGAAAGGGGCAGTAATTTTGCGCCCCGGGCGAAACAGTAGAGGGGGAGAGCGGTCACCGCCCCCGAGAAGATGAGCAGGACCCAAAGACCCGGACTTAATGCCCCCAGTTCATCCAGGGCGCCCGGGCGAAGCAGGATCAAGAGGAGGGCCAGGGGAGCGGCCAGAAGGGTTTCGGCGCCCAAGGTTTCCAGGGAACCGGCGGCGGCCTTTTTTTTGCAGAGACCGTAGAAGCCGAAGCTCAGGGCAAGCCCGAGGGAAATCCAGGGGAAGGCGCCGGAAAAGAAGGTGAGGAGGGCCACCCCGGCGGCGGCAAATCCAAAGGCGGTCCACTGGATCCGGGAAAGCCGCTCCTGAAAGAAGATGAGGCCCAACACAATGGATACCAGGGGGTTTATATAATACCCCAGGGAACTTTCCACCGTATGCCCCGCGTTTATCGCCCAAATATAAAGCCCCCAGTTGCAGGTAACGAGGCCCGCCGCCGCGGCGATTATGAGCCTCCGTCCCGGCTCCGCCAGGATGCGGAGCCACCGGGTATTCCTCTGGGGCAGAAAAATACCGAGGATCAAGAGGAAAGAGCAGAGGATCCTGAAAGCCAATATGCTGAGGGAATTAACCTGGGCGAGTAATTTCCAATAAACCGGCAAGATCCCCCAGGCCACCTGGGAAATAACCGTGAAAGATACGCCCTTTACCTGATTCGCGGTAACCATTACTCAGCATGTCCCGAACCGGTTCCCTTGGTCAAGGCAGCGTGTTTGTACTTTCCCTTTTCAGTATATTCGGGCATACTAACCTGCTATGTTCAGAAAATCCGCGGTTCTTAGCCTGGCGTTTCTCCTGTTCCTCTCCGTCCTGGCGGGAGTTCTCAGCGAGGACGCGGCCGAGAATACAACGGTATATGTCACCAATACGGGCAAACGGTATCACCGGGAGGGGTGTTCCTCCCTGCGGCTTTCCCAAATCCCCCTGAGCCTGGGGGAGGCGGTACGGTCCGGGTATGGGCCCTGTTCCATCTGCAATCCCCCCCGCCTGTCCGGGGAAACCCCGGAAAACGGGAAAACTCCGGTTCCCGGGGAAAACGGGAACGCCCTCTACCGGGTCAATGTGGCGGAACTTAGCCTTTCGGCGGAGGCGGATCTGTCCCGAATGGTTTCCGCGGAAGTGATAGATCATGTGGACGGAGATACGGTGCGGGTACGGATCCCCCGTGCCCCGGAGAACCTGAGGGCGGTCGAAACCATCCGGCTTATCGGGGTTGATACCCCGGAAACGGTCTATCCCGGGAGGCCCGTAGAGCGTTTTGGCAAGGAAGCCAGTGATTTTACCCGGGAAGGGCTCTTGGGCAAGAGTGTATACCTGGCCTTTGATTGGGACCTGCGGGATCGTTACGGCCGGCTGCTGGCCTATATCTATACCGGGGACGGCCGCTGTTTCAACGCCCGTATCATCCGGGAAGGCTACGGCTTTGCCTATACCCGATACTCCTTTCACTTCATGGAAGAATTCCGCGCCCTGGAACGCCAAGCCCGCGCCAAAAAACAGGGCCTGTGGGCAGGGAACAAGTAACAGGTAGCAGGGAACGCGAGGGCCGCATTGACAAAGCCCGGGAATAAGGCTAAAGAAGAACAGGGAGTATATATGGAGCCGCTTCTGAGCATCAATAACCTGGAAGTACAGTTTTACACCCTGGAAGGTATCCATCAGGCGGTCCGGGGCTTGTCCCTTACCCTGGAAAAGGGGGATACCCTGGGCCTCGTGGGGGAAAGCGGCAGCGGGAAAAGCGTAACCGCCCTGAGTTTAATGCGGCTCATCCCCAGTCCGCCGGGAAAGATCCTGGGGGGCAGGATCCGTTTTGACGGCCGGGATATCCTGGCCCTGCCGGACGAAGAAATCCGCCGGATCCGGGGCAACGAAATCGCCATGATCTTCCAGGAGCCTATGACCTCCCTTAACCCCATCCATACCTGCGGCCGCCAGATCATGGAGCCCCTCCACCTCCACCTGGGCCTCTCTAAACAGGAGGCGGAGGAACGGGCCCTGGAGCTTATGACCATGGTGGGGATCCCTTCCCCCAAACAGCGGCTCAAGGAGTATCCCCACCAGCTTTCCGGGGGAATGCGGCAGCGGGTGATGATCGCCATGGCCCTGGCCTGTAAACCCAAGCTGCTCATCGCCGACGAACCCACCACTGCTCTGGATGTCACCATCCAGGCCCAGATCCTGGAACTCATGAAGGAACTGCGTCAGGAGATCAATTCCGCCATCATCCTGATTACCCACGACCTGGGGGTGGTGGCCGAAATGTGCAGCCATGTGGCGGTGATGTACGCGGGGCAAATTGTGGAGACCTGTTCAGTGGCTGAATTGTTCAAGCAGCCCCGGCATCCCTATTCCGAGGGGCTCCTCTTTTCCATCCCGGTGATCGCCAAGCGGAGCGAAGGTGCCGGCCGGAACGTCGTTCGGGAACGGCTCTTTGCCATCGAAGGCTCCGTACCGAGCCCCTTTGCCATGCCCCCGGGGTGCGCCTTTTCCCCCCGGTGTAAATATGCCCGTCCGGATTGTGAAGGAAGCCTTCCTCCCCTCCTTCCGGTGGGAGAGGGACACCAGGTCCGCTGCCTGTTTCCGCAGGCGATGTGAGACCGGTAGGGAGGATTATGCTTTATGCAAGAAACAAGCGCGGCAAGAGATGTTTTGGTCCAGGCCGAGGGGCTCCGCAAATACTTCCCCCTCAAAGCGGGGCAGCCCTGGAATAAACAGCAGGTGAAAGCGGTAGACGACGTGAGTTTTGACATACGCCGGGGGGAAACCTTTGGCCTCGTGGGGGAAAGCGGCTGCGGCAAAAGCACCCTGGGCCGGGTCCTGGTTTCCCTTTACCCCCTTAGCGGAGGGCAGGTGGTGTTTGACGGCCAGGACTTGACCGCCCTCCCGCCGGGGAAGCTCAAGACCTTCCGGAAAAAGATGCAGTTCATCTTTCAGGACCCCAGCGCTTCCCTCAACCCCCGGATCACCGTGGGCAATATCCTGCTGGAGCCCTTCCGTATTCACCGCTTTGGTACCCCGGAGGAACGGCGGCAGAAAATCGCCTTCCTGCTGGACCGGGTAGGGCTCTCCTCCT
>JAITEG010000077.1 GCA_031282145.1 Spirochaetaceae bacterium
CACAGACCAGCGCGCACAGACGAAAGAGACAGCGAGAGCGAGACCGAGAGCCACAGAGCGCGCCACACCAACTTTCGGGCCAAGCGGTCCAATTTTCAGCAAAAAGTAGTTTTTTTGAGAAAATTTTTTGTTTGCCGCCAAACAATACATCAGAACTCCCTTATGGGGCCGGCAAGGTTCCTGGCCGGAAGATTATCAATCTTATTATAACATAGTGCAAATTTTTGTATAGGGGGCCGGAGGCAGGGCGCCGGCATTTACTTTTTTCAGTATCAAAATTCCTCTAAAAGCAGCATATTTTGAAGAAAAATTCACCGCCAAGGCGAAAAAGTCGAAGAAGGAAGTTAAAAAATGACTTTGTTACAAAAACTTATTCGACTTTTTCGCCTTGGCGGTAAAAAATTCTTCAAATCCGGGTAGTTTTCGGACGACTGGAAAGTAAATGCAGGTGCCCTGCGAAATTGTCAGGGCGAGCGAAATCGGTTCTGGAATTTTTCCAAAAAATGTGTTAATTTAATTTGTTTTATAAAGTTTTATCAAGGAAGAAAAGGGAGGGGGGAAATATGGATAATATGAATAAACAAGGTGAAAAAGGCCGATGGTATAAAGCGGGGGATGCATTACTTCATGAGATAATCGAAACTCCTCAGTTGCCGGGGAGTACCTTTTTCTGGTTTTTGGGGCAGTTGGGTTTTGTCATCAAATTGAAGGGTCTGGTTTTTTATATTGATGTTATTCTGAACGATCTGACCGATGCTGCGGGAAAAACCAAACGCCGTTATGCCCCGGCCTTTGAGCCGGGGGCCGTTCAGCCGGTTGATTATTTCCTGTGTACCCATGACCACGATGATCATCTGAACCTAAGAACGCTGCTCCCCTTGGCGAAAGCTAACCCCCAAGCCCGGTTTATCGTACCCATGCCCCTGCGGTCCATCCTGATTGGGGCCGGAATTGAAGCCTCCCGGGTAATCGGCGCTCAGGAAGGAAAGGACCTTTCCCTGCCCGGGGATGTCACCGTTTCCCCGGTGGCGGCGGCCCATACGGACTATGAACAGGATGAGCAGGGCGATTATCTTTGCCTGGGTTATGTGCTTACCGGGGACGGTATTGGTATTTACCATGCCGGGGATACCCTGGTTACCCCCCGGCTGGTGGAAACCCTCAAGGCCCGGCGCCCCCTGGATGTTGGTATCCTGCCCATTAACGGCGGCGACTGGGAGCGGACTTCTCAGGGTATTATCGGTAACATGACTGCCGAGGATGCGGTCAAATTCGCCCGGGCCGTCGATATCGATTTGGTCATTCCCGCCCATTACGATATGATGCCGGGTAACAGTGAAAATCCCGCTTCTTTTGCCGATTATATGTATACCCTTTGCCCGGAAAAGAAATATCACCTCTTTGCCCTGGGAGAGCGATTATGTTATCTTAAACTCTGAAGCCTTCGCGTTCTTGGTCGGCCACCGGAGCTTTCGCGGGGGCTAAAACCCGCAGTGGTACTCTTGACGAATTACTCATTTATAGATTAGGCTATAATTTTATGCTACTGTCTAATAAACATTTTGGTCCGCTTAGTTTTTATCGTGAAGCCCTCAGTATCGCTTTACCCGTCATGCTGCAGCAGTTCATCATGAGTATGGTATCCCTGATCGATAATTTTATGGTTGCCGGTCTTGGGGATGTCAGTATGGCGGCGGTGAATGTAGCGAACCAGCTCAATTTTATTTTTATCGTGGTGGTCAACGCCATCTGCGGCGCCGGGGGGATTTACCTTGCCCAATTCAAAGGCGCCGGAGACACCGACGGGATGCGGCAGGCCTACCGGTTTAAGGTGATTTTTGCGTTGTCCGCATCGATTGTTTATTTTATCCTGTGTTGGACCATTCCGCGGGCCATGCTCGTGATGATGACCAGGGGAAATGCCGCCCAGGATAACATCGTGCCCATCGGGGTAACATATCTGCGGTTTACTTCCTTTACCCTGGTTCCCATGGCGATTTCCACTGCCATCGGCAGTTCTTTCCGTGAGATTGGGCAGCCGAAAATTCCCCTTCTTTTTTCAGCCGTTGCTACCCTCATAAATACTATAGGGAATTGGTTCCTTATCTACGGTAACCTGGGCGCGCCCCGGCTTGAGGTTGCCGGCGCCGCGGTGGCTACCATCATCGCTCGGCTTTTTGAGGTGGCGGCTTTTCTGGTATTTGTAAAGCATCGTCATATCCTGTTTTACACGGGATTTAAGACCCTGTTCCATACGGATAAGCGCCTGATCCGGACCATCCTGTCCAAATCGGCGATGATGTTTCTTTCCGAGGCGTCCTGGATCAGTTCCGAAACTATCATGACCGCCCTGTATAACGGCCGGGGCGGCGCCGAGGTGGTAGCGGGGATGGCCGCAGGCTGGACCATCGCGAATATTTTTTTCCTCCTTTTTGGCGGGATCTGGACCGCCGCCACGGTGGTGGTGGGGGGAAGCCTGGGGGCGGGCAAATTGGATGAGGCGCGGATCCGGGCGAAATGGTTAAAATCCGGGGCCGTGGCGGCGGGATGTATCGTCTCGGTAGCGGGGGCCGTTATGGCGACCCTCTTGATTCCCCTGGTGTTCACCAACCTCACCCCCCCGGCCCAGAGGATCAGCCTGGGGCTCGTGTATGTGATCCTGTTGTATTTACCCCTTTGGTGTCTGCTCAACGCTCAATTTGCCATTTCCCGGTCCGGGGGAGATACCGCCTTGGGGATGTACACCGATGTCTCAGTGAATACCCTGCTGTTTGTTCCCGGAGCTTTCTTCCTGGCGCTGGGTACCTCCCTGGAACCGGTAACGATGTTCGCCATCCTTAAGATCACCGACATCGCCAAATACTTGATAGCCCGGCATTTTTTCAGGAAGGAACGCTGGGTTCGCAACCTCACCAAGCGGTGACCGGCGTCCTTGCGTCTCACCAGATGGCTCGCCGGGGCTTGAACTATCCCCCCGTGAAATATCGTGTACCGGAGCGCGGTGTTGCTTGCTTTTTTATCAGAGTGCTGAGGGTTTCATATCCTGCGGCTCTGCTCCGCGGAGCCGCATTCTTCTATATTTTCAATGATAATATATTAGATGATTGAAATCCTCAGCGCTGTTGCCATAATAATATCAACCTTAACCGCTATCTCCTTAGTCAATAATGACATAAAAACTCGTTCCATGATAGACTAACGTATGCCCATAAACCGGAAGCCCTACAGCGCAGCGATGACTAAGTGCCTCTTTTGGTTTCAGGAGTTTAAAACCGTGGCGGGCTTGCTCAATCAGGGGCAGTCTTTAACGCAAATAAAGGCAAAAAACGCCCAGGAGAACATTTTTCAGGCCCGAACGCCTCACCGCGGCAGGATAATTTTTAACGCCGTAGCCGCCAGGATTGGCTCTTTGCCGCCCGACTTTCTCCCGTTTTTTGAAAAAGCCGACTTTCCCACCCAAAAACTGGTGTGTCTAACCTCCGTTCTCTCGTATGATTCCCTCTTTTTTGATTTTATGTATGAGGTCTATCGGGAAAAAATCATCACCGGGGCCGGCATGATAACCCCGGGCGATACGGCGCGGTTCTTCAAGAACAAACAGGCGCAGGATGAGAAGGTAGCGGCCTGGGCTGATGGCACCTTCGACCGTATAGCCTGGGCCTATAAAGGCATACTCCTCAATGCGGGTATCCTTAACAAGACCGGCAGGAAAACTGAATGGGTCATTGAGAAACCCATCTTAAACGCGGATTTGATAAAGCTCCTTGAGAAAAATGACATGGGCGTCTTTATAGCCGCTTTTTCGGGGGACGCTGTGTAATGAACGATATACTCAAGGACCTTGACGCTCTAGAGAGCCGTATTCAACAGCCCGAGTTTCGCCGGAACAAGGGTCTCGGTAATGAGATTGCTAACTACGTTTTCCAGTATCAGCCCAAAGACGAGCTCCTTATCCGGGAGAAAATACCGGAGATTGTCTCCCGAATTGAAAAGGCCGCTCTGGGCTTCCGTGTCGTAGTCTTTGACCTCTATGAAACGATGATACAATTGCTACGAGACGAAGGAAATCTGGACGAGTGCTTCCGCATGGAAGAAGAAGATGGTTTTTTGGATCTGCAAACAAACGTCGAAAATTACCTGTCCATTACCGAAGGCGGCGAAGCAAGCCCCCTCCTATTTCACATCAGGAAGAATACCCTTCCCAATTCGGTAATGTTTCTGACCGGCATAGGAAAATGCTATCCCTTTATCCGCTCCCATACCATACTTGATAACCTGAACCTGACCCGGCTTAACATACCGGTGGTGCTGTTTTTCCCCGGTTCTTACAATGCCAGGCAGTTTGTGCTGTTTTCGCCCGGCGCTCCAATAGAGCCGCAAAACTATTACCGGGCCTTCCCGATAAACCCGGACTCAAATAAAAAGGCGGAAAATTAAACATGATAATCAAAGATCTGTTCACCAGGCCGATTGAACGGGACATTCAGGGCGTTATCATCGTTGGACAGGACGAAGAAGCAAACGTCCGGCAAGAGCTGGAAGAATACGTTGTTACCAACGAGCTTGAAAAGCATTTCCGGAATTTCTTCTCAAGTTATATAAAAGGCATTTCGACGCCGACAACCAAAATAGGCGTCTGGATTTCCGGCTGGTTCGGCTCAGGCAAGTCCCACTTTCTCAAAATACTCTCCTACATTCTCGAAAACCGCGAAGCGGGCGGTAAAAAGGCCATTGATTATTTTAGAGAGGGCAACAAAATTCAT
>JAITEG010000097.1 GCA_031282145.1 Spirochaetaceae bacterium
CAAGGGCCTTTAACAGGGCCGGATCCTGGAGAACCTTGGCCAAAAGATCCTCGGCGCCCGCCTTTCCGTCCATATAAGAGAGCAGATTGGAAAGCTGCTGCCGCGATTCCATAAGTTCCCTGAGACCGGGAACACTCTTGGCTACTGCCGCGGGCGAAAAATCATCCAAACTCTGGAATGTCATATTAACCTGGATATTCCCTTCCCCGCCGAGCGTATTGGGCACGGTAAAGGCAACTCTCGGTTTGATCGCTTTAAGACGGTCATTAAAATTGTCCGCATCAAATTCGACCATCTTGCGATCATCGACCTTTGGCAACGGTTCTTCCGATTTTCCCGAAAGATCTGACCAGACCCCCATCACAAAAGGCAACTGTACCTTTTTTTGGGCTCCGTAAACTTCAACGTCGTAATTGATTTGAACACGCGGAGCACGATTTTTTTGTATAAATCCCTGACCTGATGCCATATGAATCCTCCAACAATAGATTAACGATGGGTATTTATTACCATAAGAGCAGTTCTTATTACAATATGACCGGTAATTTTGCATTTTATAAAGATTTTTATAAAGATTTTTTAAAAATTTATTGAAGAATTGCAACTATTCGGTCGCCCGCGAGAATCGGCGGAATGCCAAGGAGAGAGACTTTAACCTCACTTTGACACACAGAAGGGGGCTCCACCCCACTCCCCCCTCCAATGAGCCGGACGAGAGTGAAACAGAATTTTTCGACAATACGCCGGGGTTTAGATTCCGGACCGTCCCCGTCTTATTGTGTTTTGGGGACCCGGGCGATACGGGGGATGCGCGGCGGCTCCAAAGCGGAGGCAGCGGGCAACGGAGGGGATTCCTGGGCGGACACAGGCGAAGGAACGGAGCGGGAGGGGGCTGCCCGGATCTGTGGGCCGGGTGTTTCCGTATCCCACCCCAGAATATCCCTGCCCCGGACTACCGCTTCCGGCGCGATATTCTCAAGGAGTTCAAGAAAGTTCATCTGAGCCATACGCAGGGCACGGCTTAAAAGAAAAGGAATTGGGCTGCCCGGTTCCAAGCTTTGATAGTATTCAATTACTTTTTTGAGCAACAAAAGGGCATCGGTCCTTGTCACGGGTTTGTAGTTCGCAATGTTGACCGAAACGCCGGCGGCGGCCAATCCGGGCGCCGTCCTTTTATCGCCGACGATTCCGGGCGTTTCTCCGGCAGCGGCTTCTCCGGCGGATGTTTTCTCCTGCGAATCTTCTTTAACGGAATCTTTTTCCACCGTTTCTCCGACGGCAGCAAAATAATTGCTAAAAAATCTGATGAGTTTATCCAGTTCTTTAGCAAGCGCCGCCAGCGACAGCGTGTCACCGCCGGTTATTTTTCCGTTCGCCTCCCCGCAGATAGATTCGATTGTTTCTCTGGCGGTTTTCGCGTAATTCGCCTGTTCGGTAACTTGGGGCAAGGGAATCCCCATAAGTTCCCCTATTATAAGGTTCAGATCAACGGTTTTACCGTCCAGGGGTTCAATTTCGCCCTGGGCGATAAGCAGATCGCGAATCGTATAGGGCAGGGGCGGCATGATTTTTGTTTCGCGCAGGCGGTTTATGAACATGACCGGATCGTTCATCGCGCCCGCTTCCGGGGAAAGCATCGTGAATATATTGATCCGTTCGGTTGGATCATTATCGTCATCGGAATCAAGGAGGGGATAAACCGTATCCCACATTTCTTTTATCAAAAAATTGATAATATTCAAACCGGCGGCAAGTTCTTTGACGCCGCCGAGCGCGGTTTCGGCAATGGTCAAATAAACCGCCACCCGTAGGTCGCGGGTTTTTTCCCACAGGGCCCGGCAGCTTTTGGCGAGCAGTTTCCAGTCAGGCCCCTCGCCTTCCGTTGCGCCCTGGTCCGAGGCAAGCGCTTCCAGCTCAAGATAAGCCTGATTGTATTCCATGTTTTCACCGGCGGGTTTCTCTCCGGCCAATGGTTTTGCAAATTCCGCTATGTCCATCATATCACTTTTTGATTACCGTAAATAAAACGTTTATTACAACCGGTAAAAAATCTTCTAGCCATATGCCCCATAACACCGGCGGGATTACCGAAAAGCCTGTTCCGTTGTAATAAGCGTTGCCTCCGAGGTAATATAATTTATCAATGAAGGTTATTATTGTCCACGGAGGCACTTCCACTGAAGAAGCGATATCTACCCGCAATGCGATCCACGTAGAAGAAGTATTATCCCGGCTTGGATATGAAACGGAACTTGTCCCATACGATCAAGATATGCTGGAAAAGCTCCGCCTGAAGGCGCCGGACGTGGTTTTTATATGCGTTCAGGGGAAAGGACACGGGGACGGAACCATCCAGGCCCTGCTTGATTTTCTCAAAATTCCCTATACCGGAAGCAAAACCTTGGGGGCCGCCATTATCAACAACAAGATCGTCTCAAAGGAGCTGTTTGAGCGAGCGGGAATCCCCACTCCCCTCTGGCAGCCTCTTTCACTGGCGGATTTCAAGGCGGGAAACTTTGATTTTTCACGCATCGGTTTTCCCGTGGTGGCCAAGGCACCCACTCAGGGGGGGAGTTTCGGCATAGAGCTTATCAAATCCGCGGAGGATATTCCCAGAATAGAATCTGTTTTTGCCTATGATGACCCCATTCTTATTGAAAAATTTATATGCGGCCGTTTTGTTACCCTGGGGCTGCTCCGGAGGAACGGCGTTCTGGA
>JAITEG010000109.1 GCA_031282145.1 Spirochaetaceae bacterium
TTTCATGTCTAACCCCATGTTGTTCTCCCTTGCTGCTCGGTAGAACCAGTTTACTTTGGGCTAGATTTTTATTTTGGCGCACACCCCCTTTTCACTTAGAAAAATTATGACGCAATGCGGTACATTGACAAAAGCCCCTGCCTTCTCTAAAGTATTAAGAGGGAGTAGCTCCAATGGCATCAACTATTGGTATTAAGATCGCAAACGGGGAATTTTATCCTATTATGGAAGAGAATTCTTCCGTTAAAAGGCGGCTTATCCTTACCACGGTTCATGATGCACAAAAAAGCGTTCAGATAGATCTTTATAAGAGTACCACTAAGACCATGGCCGATGCTTTATATATCGGGAGTTTGGTAATCGAGGAAATCAGACCCAAACCCAAGGGAGTCCCCTCGGTGGAGCTGGTCATCACTTCCAATTCAAAGGGGGAAATTATCGCGGATGCGATGGAATTGTATGCCAATAAGGAGGGAGAGCACTACCATTTGCATATTTCCCTTGCTTCCTTTGAGGAAGACGGCAAGGATATCACGATCCCCGATTTTGAATTGGAATCCTATGAGGATCCCCCCAATGAGTTATATGACCGTAAATCGGCGGTTCCCCATAAGGATATTAACCCCCGCTTACCCCTCCTCTTGATTGTGGGCGGGGTGGTTGTGATTGTGATATGGCTGGGTATATGGTTTTTTCTTACCCGGGGTTCATCCCTGGGCTGGACGATGTTTGGTTCCGGAAAAGCCGTAGCGGAAAACCCAGCGCCGGAACCCCCGGTGGAAGCGCCGCCGCCTGTCCCGGCAGAGGCGGCCCCGCCTGAGGTGGAACCCCCGCCCGTCCCGGCAGTGGCGGAGACGCCCCCCGCGCCCTTGGCAGAGCCCCCTCCCGCGGCGCCGGTTGTGGTGACTCCTCCGGAGTCCCCCCCTGCGGCGCCGGTCCGGTCCCGGGAACGCTCTGCGGCGCCGGTTGCCCGGTACAAGGTGCCGACTACCATCCCCCGGGGTGGAGTTCCATACAAAATACAGTGGGGAGATACCCTGTGGGAAATTTCGGAGGCTTTTTATCGTAATCCTTGGCTCTATCCTCGTATTGCCCGGTTTAATAATATCCGTAATCCAAACCGTATTATTTCGGGAACCACGATCCGTATTCCGCCCCGGAATTAAGTACCGTCCCCCGGTTCTGATCTTACTTTTTCTTTTTATCGTCAACCTTGGCGCTTGTGGAGGAGGATCGGTATTGGATCTGCCCCTGCCGGAGGCCGCGGAACGGCTCCGGCAGGGGGATGTTGATTTCATCATTAACGCCGATCCCCAGCGGCTGGAAGAATTGGGGCGGATCCACCCTTCGGCCCTGTTTTACGCGGGGCTTTTGGTGCGGTCCCTGGAAGCCGGGGGAGTTATAGCGGATAAACCCGGCCCCAGCGCTTCGGCACTTCTCTTCGAGGCCGCCCTGGGAAGCCCCAACCGCAAGGTACAAGCGGAAGCGGCGGCGGAGCTTCTCAAACCGGTGCTGGAAGGGGAAAACAGGGCCTTGGCGGAACGGCTTCTGCCGGGACTGCGGAAAAAGCGGGCTTCCTTTGCGGCGGCCCCTTTTTTGGAGGAACTCTACGGCGGGGCCCTCTATACCCTGGACAGGTTCGGCGAGCTTGCGGAACTGTACCGGGGAAAAAGGGAACCTTCCCCCTGGGGCAGGGCTCTTTTTCTTCTGGGGACCATCCGGAGCGGGGATACTGTCCTCAAGGAAAACCTCACCGGGGAACGAGTTCCGAAGGAACTCTTGGATTTCTTTCTTTCCGCCCCCCTGGAAAGACCCCACCGCTGGGCCTTTCGGGAAATAGGGAAACTTTCCTCCCCTTTTTCAAGTTCCGAGGCCGCCGCCATTTCCGGCCGGTTTTCCATATCCCGTTTTGCCTATGACGAAGGGCTTAAACACTTCCGGGCCCCCCTGGAGGGGCAGCAAAGCCTTTTTTTTGAATACCCCGAACTCCTCTCCGATTTGGGCAAGGCCTTTCAATATACCGCCGCCGGGGAAGAGGGGATAAAACTTTTTTCCGAATGGGATGATCTCATCGGCGCCGGCAAGGGAGGACCTGCCGGGGCGGATACGATATCCGCCAAAACGGATCCGATATCCACTAAAGCGGATATCGGGAATATCCGGTTCAGGCTGTGGTATTATGGGGGAAGGATCCTCCGGCAGCGGGAAGCATACGGGGAGGCGGCGCAATTTTTTACCCGGGCCCTGCCTTTTGCCCCAACACCCCTTCAGCGGGACGCCTGCATCTGGTATATCCTCCAGGTGACCCTGGAGGAAAGCACCAACGATGTGCTGCCCCTCCTCGCGGCCTATGTTCCCCTATGGCATTCGGCTGATTATTTTACCGATATATTAGACCGGCTGGCCCGGGAATTGATAATAACCCGGCAATGGGATTCGTTTTTAACGGTTTTTTCCCTGATCCGTGGGGAGACCAACGGGATAATCCGGGCTAAATACGCCTATATCATCGGGCGGGCGGTTTTGGAGGGGTATATCCCGGCCGCAAAAGCCGGAAATTTACCGGGCCTGGGGGACCTTTCGGGCGCTCCCCTGGGATCGGATTATAAAACCGCGGCGGCCCGGCCCTATTTCAGGATAGCCCTGGAAGAAAAAAAAGCCCCCCTTTATTACCGGGTTCTTTCCGCTTCTTGCCTGGGGGAACAGATCCCCCCCATACCGGGAGAAATCCCCTCTACGGGCCGGACTTCCTCCCGTCCTTCCGGGGAAAGGGTGGATTTTTTTCTGGGCTTTTTTACCTACGGCGCCGAAGATTACGCGTTTTCTTACCTTGAGCCGGTGATGGGGGACTTAACCATACCGGAATTGCGGCTTCTGGCTGAAACCTTTGCCAAGGCCGGGCGCTGGGGGGAATCCATCCGGATAACCACCCACTATATGGCCCGGGAGGATTACGTGTTAAACCGTCATGACATGGAACTCGCCTATCCCCGGCCCTTTACCGGCCTCGTCGAGGGGAGCGCCCGGAAGGAACGGCTGGCCCCGGAAATTTTATACGGCCTTATCCGGACGGAAAGCGCCTTTATTCCCGACGCCGGTTCCTGGGCCGGGGCCATAGGGCTGACCCAGATGATGCCCGCCACCGCCATAGAAATGGCCGGCCGGATCCGCCGGGAAGGGGGCCCCGAATACCGGGATCAGGGGGGTATCGATCTCCGGGACCCGGAGATCAACGTTCCCCTGGGGGCCCGGTATTTACGGTACCTGATGGACCGTATGGAGCGTCCCCTGCTGGCCCTTTTGGCCTATAACGGAGGTATGGGCCGGATTCCCCGCTGGCGGAGCGCCCAGGCGGACCTGCCGGAGGACCTTTTTCCTGAAACCATTGAATTAAGCGAGACCCGGGAATATGGCCGGAGGGTCCTATCCGCGGCGGCGGCCTATGGATATCTGTATTATAATATGACGATGGAGGCGGTAATTGCCGATATATTTAGTGTCTGTCCATAATGGCCTTGAGGAGGTTCCGGTTCCGTGAGTCTGCAAACATTTTTTTCCCGCCCCGATTATAAATTCCGTCTTGCCGCGATGGCAGGCGCCCTGGTTTTAGGCGGTTTCTCCCTGTTTTTGGGTTTTTCCGTTGCCGTTTCTTTTCTTAATTTACCGGGAATCCCCGCGCTGCCGGTGGATTTTTTAACCGACGCCTACGGGTTTCTGGCCTTCGGTATCCCTCTATACCTTTTGGGGGCAGCCCTGCTCCTGGCGGATCCCCAATACCGCCCCAACCGGATTTTTATCCTTAACGCCGGAATTTTTCCCTTTTTAACCCTGGCTATTGGTTTCGCCTTTATCCGGGATTTTACGGACTATTCGGCCCGGATCTCCCTCCTGGCCTCCCTGGGAAAGACCGGTTTTTGTTTTCTGGTGATTGCCCTAAGCTTTATCGAAGGCTTGATTATTATGGCCTTGGTTTCCCTGTTGTTTCCCTCACCGGCAATGGAGCAAAGCCCCGGAGCCGGGCCGAGCCGGGCCGGATCTCCCCGGCCTTTGCTGCCCCCGCCCAAGGCGAAGCTCGACGACGGTTACATCGAAGCCGCTTCCCTTAGAGAAGGAAACGACCGGAACCAAAGCCCTTTTCCGGGTGCGGATAAAATAGCCCTATTGCCATTTTCCGCTTTAGATCCCCTGCCCGGCTGGGAATCCCGGTATATGGCCCAGGAGGAGGTAAAAACCATCGGCGCTTATATTGAAAAGCCCGATTTTTTTGAGGACCTCGAGGTTTTGGAAGCGGAGGACGAAGTTTTTCCCGATGAGATGGAGGATGAAGACGAAGCGGACTATGAAGAGCCGGAGGAAATAAATCCCTATAACCCTGAGGCCGGAAACGGCCCGGTCGTTTCCAACCCGGACAGGCCGCCCCACGGGGAAAGGGAGCTGAAGATAGGGAAAATAAACAAAGGGCCGGGCACCGCCCGTCTGCCCTATCAGATCCCGGTGGAGGGGATCCTCAACCAATACCCCGACGGCCAGTATTGGATCATCGATCAGGGGACCCGGGACGCCGCGGAAACCCTTAAAGAAACCCTGGAGGAGTTTAAAATTCAGGCGGAGGTAACAGGAATTCGCAAGGGACCGGTGATCACCATGTTTGAGATCCTCCCCGCGCCGGGGGTCAAACTCTCCCGGATCGTGAACCTCCAGGACAATATCGCCCTGCGCCTGGCCGCTTCTTCGGTGCGGATCGTGGCCCCCATCCCGGGGAAACACGCCGTGGGGATCGAAGTCCCCAACAAGAAACGGAACATCGTCTCCTTCCGGGAGATCATCGAGGGGGAACTTCACCGGGAGGGCAAAAAACCCGAAATTCCCGTGGTTTTGGGGAAGGACATCACCGGAGAAGCCCAAACCGTGGACCTGATTCAGATGCCCCACCTCCTCATCGCCGGTTCCACCGGATCGGGCAAGTCGGTCTGCGTCAACTCCATGATCCTTTCGATATTGTACCAGCGGGCTCCCGCGGAATGCCGGCTCATCCTCATCGATCCCAAAATCGTGGAACTCAAACTCTACAACGACATTCCCCATTTGTTGACCCCGGTGATCACCGAGCCGAAACGGGCCTTCCAGGCCCTGCAATACTGCATATACGAGATGGAACGGCGTTATGCCTGCCTGGACTCCATGGGGGTTCGGGACATCCGCAGTTACAACAAGCGGATAAAAGAGCGGGGAATCGCCACGGAACATCTGCCTTATATCGTGGTGGTGATCGACGAATTCGCCGACCTTATGGCTACCACCGGCAAAGAACTGGAATCCACCGTGGCGCGCCTTGCGGCCATGAGCCGGGCTGTGGGGATCCATCTGGTGCTGGCCACCCAGCGGCCCTCCATCGACGTGATCACCGGCCTCATCAAAGCAAACATCCCCAGCCGCATCGCCTTTATGGTGGCCAGTAAAATGGACAGCCGGATCATCATCGACATGGTGGGGGCGGAAAAACTGCTGGGCAAGGGCGACATGCTCTACGCCGGGGCCATCGACCCCTTCCCCATCCGCATGCAGGGGGCCTTTGTCTCGGAGGAGGAAGTGGAAACCGTGGTGGAACACGTCAAAACCCTGGGCAAACCCGACTACATCGACGACGAGATCTTCTACGACGACGAGGACGAACCGGACCCCAGCCTCTTTAGCGAAGGCGAGGACCCCCTCTACGACAAGGCCCTGGAAATCGTCCTGCAGCAGGGCAAGGCCAGCGCCAGCTACATCCAGCGCCGCCTCAAGATCGGCTACAACCGGGCCGCACGCCTCGTGGAACTGATGGAACAGAACGGCGTCGTCGGCCCCGCCCAGGGCTCCAAACCCCGGGAACTCCTGCGGGCCTTCAGCGCTTAAAGGGGGGAAGTCTCCCCCCTCGCTCCGGCCTCCTCCCCGGCCCCGCCGGGTCCGGTGGCCTCCGCTACCCCCCTCTTCCGGGGGCCGGCAAAGGCCCCGCCGCTTCCGTACCGCCCCGTATGGCCCGGCCCCCAAACCCCCGGACTTTAGTCCCTTGTTTCACAGGACCAATGTGCCGATAATCAATATATGAGTAGGGCGTCAGAACAGTTAAAAATTGTTGATTTTCTTTCGATCAAAAAATTTGACTGGGGTATTAAAAGCTTTAATATCATTACCGGGGACATGGGTTCCGGCAAAAGCCTTTGCATAAAATTGTTAATGTTCTTTGAAGACATCATCCCCGGTCTGCTCATCCTTCCGTATGAACAATTCCTCGCGAATTTAGACTACGATACATTTATGGCAAAATCAGAAAAAGAATTCAGGAATATTTTTTATCTTGGACAGAAAGGTTCAAAGGGCCGTAAAATATTCAATATTGAATATAGATTTTCATACGAAGAACAGTCTGTCGAAATAAATATCAAGAATGATGATGCCAACAATATTCACATTGACAGTTCATTCTTAAGAGGCCTGCTAAACAACTGGAAAGAACATTTGGAGGCAAAAAACCATATTACTCCCGATGGGTTTAGGGAAGTAAAGTTGTTCTTTCATAACGAACTTTTAAAACAATTCGGGGACCACTTTCCAATCGCGACTACTTTTATACCGGCTTCGCGGGCGGCGCTGGCCTTTGGCTCAGATATTAGCGATGATTACTTGAAAAATTATAAGAACCTGGTCGATATTTTACCCCGGTTTCAAAGCAGAAACCTGGGATCAATACATTCAATTTTAAAGGCTAAAATAAAAATTGACAAAAGCGCGCTGTGGCTTGAATCGGATGACGGCAGAAGGGTTCCTATATCAAAGGCTTCCAGCGGGCAGCAGGAAATAGTATATGTTTTAATGCTCCTCGACAGGCTGGGCAATTTCGGTTATTCATACGGAAAAGGACAATCGCTTTTCATAGAAGAACCCTCGGCCCATTTATTTCCCCTGGAGCAAAAACAAACCATCGAACTTATAACACAGGTATTTAATTCCCTCAAGGAAAAAGACAACCCGGTCCGGGTTTTTATCACGACCCACAGCCCGTATATACTCAATTCCATGAATAACATCCTTAAAAAGGGCATCTTGATAGAAAAATACGGCAGGAAAGCGGATGAAATTAACGCCGC
>JAITEG010000229.1 GCA_031282145.1 Spirochaetaceae bacterium
ATTTACGGCAACAGCGCCGCGCGGACCGGTGGCGTCCTTTTCCGCAACAACCCGAATTGGGAGGGGACCGGGGCAACCTTCACCATGAAAGGCGGGAGGATTCAAGGCGGCGCGGACAGCGACGGCTTCGCCAAGAACTCCGGCCACGACGCGGCAGTAGGCGTACCCAGGAGCGACATGGCGAAGTGGGGCGCGGGCGGCGCCTACACCAAGGGCGGCGTCAGCCAGAGCGGCGGCGGCAACATCGGCAGCACGAGCGACACCCTCATCGCAAAGAGCAAGTAACAAGGAGCAGGGAGCAGGGAGCAAAGGGATGAGGGGAGCGGGATGGGCGCCCCGCGCCCCGTTCTATGGGCTAGAACCCACTGGTGGGGGGCTGCGCCCGATTCTATGGGCTACTGAGCCGCCGGCGGCGGGATTTCGAAGACGCCTTCGAGGATGTGTTTGGGGCGGTAGGGGAAGCGGGGGATGTCTTCCATTCCGGTGACCCCCGAAAGCACGAGGACGGTTTCGATTTCCGCTTCCATTCCGGCGACGATGTCTGTATCCATCCGGTCGCCGATGATAACCGTTTCTTCCCGTTTCGCCTTAAGCCGCCTGAGGCCGTGGCGCATCATCAGGGGGTTGGGCTTGCCCACGAAATAGGCCTTGGTTTCGGTAGCCAGCTCTATGGGGGCCACGAGGGAGCCGCAGGCCGGGACTATCCCCCCTTCCGCGGGCCCGGTGAGGTCCGGGTTGGTGCCGATGAGCCGGGCGCCCCCGAGGACGAGTTTTACCGCCCGCTCCAGGGCTTCAAGGCTGTAGCCCCGGCCCTCCCCGACCACCACATAATCGGGATTCACGTTGTTCATGGTAAACCCCGCGTCGTAGAGGGCCTGGATCAGCCCCGGTTCCCCGATAACGTACACGGAGCCGCCGGGTTTTTGGGACGCGAGGAAGGCCGCCGTGGCGAGGGCGCTGGTGTAGAAATGCTCCGGGTCCACGATGATGCCCAGCCGGGCGAGTTTTTGGGAAAGCTCCAGGGGGGAGCGCTCGCTGGAATTGGTGAGAAAGAGGAAGGCCTTGTCGCTATGGCCCAGCCATTCCACAAAATCCACCGCCCCGGGAAGGACCCGGTTTCCGTGGTAGATCACCCCGTCCATGTCGATGATAAAGGCCCGTTTGGACCTGATATATTCCGGATCTTTGACCATGCCCCCAGTATACCATACTTTTTAATCTATTGTAACTATTCTTTTTTTTTACTATCCTGGTAGCCTGATTGGCCTATTGATACCGATATGAGGAATGGCAGGGAATTAACCGTGGTTCCCAACAAAGACTGACCGGTAAGCATTAACGGGAGGCATCGTATGAACGATAACATTATTGTAGAATGGGATGACCGATATTCCGTCGGCATCCCCCTCGTGGATGAGCAGCATAAGGAACTCATCCGGCTCACCAACAGCCTCTATGAGAGCTGTCTTGCGGGGGACGAAGCGGCCCGGGTCTCCTTTAAGGAGGCGATCCAGGGGACCGTGGAGTACGTAAAGTTCCATTTCGGCGCGGAAGAGCGGATCCTGACCAACGTCCATTACCCCGACTTCGCCCTGCACAAGAAGCAGCATGAGGAATTTGTGAAACAGGTGCTGGGGGAGGTAAAGAGTTTTGAGGAGGGCAAGAAATTCGTCCCCAACGTCTTTGTCCGGTTCCTCCGGGATTGGATACTGACCCATATCGCCCTCTCGGACAAAAAATACGCCGAATATATTTTCGAACTCAAAAAGAAAGGCGCCCTCGTAAAAGGGTAGGGGGGACCCGCGCCGGAATACGGGGACGGATATTCCGGCGCGGGTCTTAACCGGGCATACAGCCGGAGACGACGCAACCGGCACAGCGGGGTTTTCCATGATAGTTATTTTATCTCAAGGTGTTTCAGTTCACGATAAGGAAATGGTCCGGATCTATTTGCGGGACCGGGGTTTTAGTATCCGGGAACAGTCCCTGGGGGAGGACGAGATCATCGGCGCCTCAGGGAAGGGGGTGGTGGATATTCGGGAACTCGGCCTGCTGCCCGGGGTGGAACGGGTGGCGGCGACGAGCAAACCCTATGAATTGGCCTCCCGGGAGACAAGGCCCGAGGATACGATTGTTACCGTCGGGGGAAAAGAGCCCGGGGGGCTGGTAAAAATCGGCGGCACCCGGATTTCGGTGATCGCCGGCCCCTGCGCCGTGGAGAGCCGGGACCAGATCATGGAAACCGCCGCCATGGTCCGGGAATCCGGGGCGGTGATCCTCCGGGGGGGGGCGTTTAAACCCCGGACCAGCCCCTACGCCTTCCAGGGCCTGGGGATGAAGGGTTTGGAATACATGAAGGCCGCGGGAGAGGCCCAGGGCATGCCCATTGTGACCGAGGTGGTTTCCCCGGAATTGGCGGTCCAGATGCAGGATCTCACCGATATGTTTCAGATCGGCGCCCGGAATATGCAAAACTACGAACTCCTCAAAAAAGTCGGCTCCCTGGGGAAGCCGGTGCTCCTCAAGCGGGGCCCCTCGGCCACCATCGAGGAATGGCTCCTCTCCGCCGAGTACCTCCTGGCTTCGGGCACCAGGGACGTGGTCCTCTGCGAGCGGGGCATCCGGACCTTTGAGACCTATACCCGGAACACCCTGGATATTTCCGCCATCCCCGTGGTCAAGGCCCTTTCCCACCTGCCGGTCATTGTGGACCCCAGCCACGCGGTGGGGATCCGGGCCAAGGTGAGTTCCGCGGGGCTGGCCGCCATAGCCGCCGGAGCGGACGGCCTTACCATCGAGGTACACCCCCGGCCGGACGAGGCCCTTTCCGACGGTCCCCAATCCCTCTACCCCGAACAATTTGAGCGGCTCATGCGGGACATCGAGGCCCTGGCCCCGGTGGTGGGAAAGGAACTGCTCCGTACCCCGCTGCCCTCCCATGGGGGAAGAGGACGGCATGCCGAAAAGGCCCCGGCAAAAGCGGCGGATGCCGGGGGCGGTCCGGCGTCTGAGGGGGATACCCGGGATATCCCGGTGGCTTTTTCCGGGGAAAGCGGCGCCTTTGCCGAACAGGCCCTGATGCGGGTCTTTGGCGAAGAGAGCCCCCGGATGCGATGTTCCTCTTTTCGTTCTATTTTTGACGCGGTTCTGGACGGTTCCGCTATGGCCGGGGTGGTGCCGGTGGAAAACAGCCTGGCCGGTTCGGTTCACGAGAATTACGACCTCTTTTTGCGTTACCCGGACATCGCCATTGTGGGGGAATTGAAACTCAGAATCGTCCACTGTCTTATCGGGGATGAAAAGGCCGATCTGGATACTATCAAAATAGTCCGCAGCCACCCCCAGGGTTTTGCCCAATGCCGGGATTTCCTGGACAAATACCCCCAATGGCACCTTGAGGCCTGCAATGATACCGCCACCGCGGTGGCTTCCATCGCCCGGGAAGGGGCAACCAAGGTGGCGGCCATTGCCGGGGAAGCCGCCGCCAAGATCCACGGCCTCAGGGTCCTCAAAACGGGAATTGAGACCAATCCCCTCAACTACACCCGGTTTGTGATTATAACCCGCAGAATCGGGGACGAGGTTTTCGTTCCCCCCAGCCTGGGCTCCGAACCCCCCAATAAGGCCTCCCTGGTTTTTTCAGTTCCCGATACTCCCGGCTCCCTCTTTGCCTGCCTCAAAATCCTGAGCGAACGGGGGATTAACCTCTCCAAGCTGGAGTCCCGGCCCATTCAGGGACAGCCCTGGCGGTACCTTTTTTATGTGGACGTGAACATTCCCGGCTCCGAAGGGATGTTTGACACGGTCATTGAGGAACTAAAAACCAAGGCCGAAGATTTCCGTTTTCTGGGGGCCTACCGAGGGTCTTTATAGATGCCGGGCGCCAATGTAACCGCCGGCGGCAAAAAAACGTGTTTTTTTGCGTTTTTTTTGTTTTTTTTCAAAAAAAAGTGGTTTTTTCGACCAAAGTGGGATATAATATATAGTTAGAGATATTGAGGTTTTTTTAAAGCCCAAATTTGAAAAAACCTGTTTGACAAGGTAAAAAAAGGCCGGCGGCTT
>JAITEG010000122.1 GCA_031282145.1 Spirochaetaceae bacterium
CTAAAAACAGCGCTGCGCTCACAAAAATTAGGCTCTTTTTCAACATAAAGCCCTCCTGTATTTATATACCCCCACGATCAAATCATGAGGGTCCCCAACGCATGGAATGACGTTAAACGCCATTCCATACGCTAGGGGATAAAAGAGGACTTACGCTTGTAATTGATTGCCCAGGGGGCTAAAATTACTTTAGCGTAAGGCTAAACCCCGAAGCAGTGGTATTTCTTGGCAGAACGACACTGTCTTCGGGGCCCCTCTTTTAAAGAGACCCATCTAAAAACCCCGGAGCCCGGGCTATCCGCCTGGCCGCCGGTTTCATCTTGTCAACCCGAGCTTTTTCAAAACCCGCTGGATTTTAAAACAAACTCTTATACCTATATATTATATCCCACTTTCTTCGAAAAATCCACTTTTTTTGAAAAAAAACGAAAAAAAACGTGATTTTTTTTTCGGACGGTTTTTTTTGAGAAAAATTCACCTTGCGTTTTTGTGTTATTTCATGCCATATTTTATCATATAATACTATATATTGCTATATAATGTCGTATAACGCGGCGGGTCTTTTTGCCGGCTAAGAACCGCCGGGAACAAAAAAAAGCCCCCCGGGAAAAGGAGGTGAAGAAACCCGGGAGGCAAGCTGAAGATACGGCAGATGAAAAGCTACGCTGTCTATAACACAATTTAGGTTGTATAAACCGATGATGGTACAAACATATCTAAACGACCGTATCAACAGTACTAATGTTAAAATACATAAAAAACCGCTCCCGGTCAAGGGATAATGAGTTATTTATGAATAAAATAGTAATAAATATTGAATGAAACCCTCCCTATTGCGCCGATTCGCCAATATAAAGCCTAAAAGTGAAACGTCCCGGCCGGATCCGGTATGGTTCCAGGGTATCAGGGCCGCAGGCGGCGGTCCCCACCCCCCGCTGGGCAATGTCGATGCTGAGGAACCAGCAGCCGCCGGGGCCTTGGGTCAGGTCCTTAAGGTCGGTGGTATGGAGGCCGGTGAAAAGATTCTCCGGGGAATAACGGCTCGCCCCCATATTGACCGGTTTGTCCGGCCGGATGGTGATCCGTCCGGGTTTGTCCCCGGGAACCTGGTGCCCCCAGAGGGTAATGCCCCGGACCCCGCTGCGGTTGCCGTTTTCCTGGGGCATGATGTAGGGCACCTCCAGGCTGGCGGGGGTATCCTCGTAACGGCCCAACAGGGCCCCAGCCCGGCGGTCGGGGTAGGATTCCTGGGGACCCTCGCCGAACCAGGTGATTTGGGAATAATAGGCGGGAATCCGGGCAATGACCCCGACCTTGGGCAGTTCCGGCAAACCGGGATCCAGGTCGAAGGTGAAGTCCAGGATGCCGGGATTGGCCGCCGAAGGGGGCACGGAGATCCGGGTGTAAACCCCGAGACGGGTGTTTTCGAAACCCGGCGCGGCCTTTTCTCCCGCGAGGAGTACCGCCCGGTAGGATTGGGCCTCGTAACCCTCCCACCGGAGGCATTCGGTTTTTTCTTCCGTGGCCCTCAGGTGGAGGAGGTCCAGGTCCAACCAGGGAAACATGGCCTTATCCTGGTAATAGAAAAGGGCCGCCGGGTCCCCCCGGAGGGGAATATAGATCTTAAGCCCGTCATTTTCCGTGGGAGGGCGGAAAAGGGAAGGGGCAAAAAGAGCCCCAAACCGGGCGATTTCCGGCGCGGCTTCCGGGGTGATTGTCAGGGGCCGGGGGGTCTCCCGGATGATTTTTTCCCCGGAACAGAGGACAAACCCCGCCTTTGTCCAAGGGGTATTCGGGGTACCGGGGATACCAGAGGTATTCCCCGTATCCCGGCCGCGCCTGAAATCAACGTGGATAAAGATGACCCCCGGCACGGACTCAAGGTCGAGTTTTTTGGGCACCGGGAGTTCTATTTCCGCCTGCCCCCCCGGGGCCAGGGGGGGCAGGATCTCCACCCCCTCGGCCAGGACGACCTCTTCCCCGGAGAGTTTCCAGACGAGTTCTATCCCCTCAAAAGTGGAAAAATCAAAACGGTTTTCGACCATAAAAGCATAGGGTTTACGGGGAACCGGTTTGAGCCGCAGGGGGGCAAAGAGCTGTTTGCACTCGGCCATGACAGGTTTGGGGGTCTGATCGGGGAAGAGGAGGCCGTTGAGGCAGAAATCGTAGTCCGAAGGCTCATCCCCAAAGTCCCCGCCGTATTTCCAGTATTTGGTTCCGTCCGGGGCAAAAGCCTCGATCCCCTCGTCTATCCAGTCCCAGATAAAGCCCCCCTGCAAGCCGTGGTAGGACTCGATGGCCTCCCAGTAATCGGCAAGGCTCCCGTTGGAATTCCCCATGGCATGGGAATATTCGATCATGATCAGGGGCCGGTCGTCTTCCCGGTATTTTACAAAATCGGTGATCAGCTTAATCTGGGGGTACATGGGCCCAATGATATCCGTAAGCTCCCGGCTCCGGTTCAGGGAATCCAGGGTAAACCCGCCCTGGCCGTGTTCGGGCCGGATCGCCCCTTCGTAGTTTATCAGCCGGGAAGGGTCTATCCGGCGGATCCAGGCGTGGGCCAGGTTATGATTCGCCCCGTCTCCGCTTTCGTTCCCCAGGGACCAGATAATGATGGAGGGATGATTTTTGTCCCGTTCCACCATACGCTGGACCCGGGTGGCATAGGCGTAGGTCCAGGCCGTGTCCCAACAAAGCTGCTCGTAAAAGCAGTGATGTTCGATATTGGCCTCGTCCACCAGGTATATACCGTAACGGTCGCAGAGATCGTACCACCGCTCGTCATTGGGATAATGGCAGGTCCTGACCGCGTTGAAATTATGGGTTTTGAGGAGATGAATGTCCCGGATCATGGCGGCGGTGGAGAGGGTTTTTCCGTTTTTTTCATCATGCTCGTGGCGGTTGACCCCCTTGATCAGAACCGCCTTTTCGTTGATCAGGAGTTCCCGTTTAGCCACCCGGAGGTTCCTGAAACCGGTCAAAAAAGCGGCGCTTTGGATATGCCGGCCTTCCCGGAAGAGGCTCACCGAAAGGGCGTAGAGGTTCGGGGCCTCGTGGGACCAGGGGGCGGCCTGGTCCAGGACCAGTTCCGCTGCGGCCCGGTTGGAGTTGAGGCGGTAGTTGCAGTCCAGGGTGAGTTCCCCCGAAAGGAGGGGTTTTATTGATGAACCCAGGGAAGCGGCAAAGGCCAAGGCTTCTTCCCGGCTTCCGGGCAGGGTAAAGGGGTAAAGGGCATAGGCGATGGTAAAGGGCGGCTCCCCGGAGGAGTCGTTCACCCCCACATTTCCGGTACTCCGCCCCGGAGGGACTTTGCCCCCCAGGGTTACTTCCAGCCGGAGCCGGCCCTGGCCGGGGCGGCCCGCATACGGGCTTGGGGTAATAGCGCCGGGAATGGCCTTGATATCCTTGATATAGCAGTCCCCGGTGGCATAGAGGTACACGCTCCGGTGGATACCGCCGAACCACCACTGATCCTGATCCTCGATATAACTGGCGTCGGAGTACCGGACCACCTTGAGGCAGAGGGTGTTTGCGCCGGTTTCCGAAAGGAAGGGGGTGATATCGTATTCCGAGGGGAGCCGGGTGTCTTTGCCAACCCCGGCGAAGAGGCCGTTTACGTAAACCAGGCAGCAGCTTTCCGCGGAACCCACATGGAGGACCACCCGCCGGCCCTTCCAGTCCGAAGGCAGGGTAAAGGTTCGGCGGTAAAGCCCCGTGGGGTTATGGTCCGGCGCATGGGGCGGGGTCCCCTCGAAGGGCATCTGTACGTTGGTGTAGTGGGGCTTGTCAAAGGGGAGGCCGTCGGGGCCGGTCTGGAGGGTCCAGGTACCGGGGACGCGGATATCCGTCCAGGGGCCCGCATCGTTAAACGCCGGCCGGGTCCAAAGGGGAGGGGCCTGTGGGTCTTCGAGGAGGTCATCGGCGGGATTCCCGATGAGGCGGAAACGCCAGGTTCCGTCCAGAGCCAGGTAACAGGGGTTATCTTCAGGGCAGCGGAATTCCGGGCCGGCCACCGCGTCCGCCAGGGCTTCCCGCGCGGAGGCAAAGGCAAGGGGACTGCCCATGGGCAGCCGGTTAATCCCCTGGATTTCAGGGTTTTCCCATAGGGGAGGTATGGTTTTTATATTCATATATTTATGATAGAAAGAGCTTTTCCATCTTGTCAATACCACCAGGATGGCTTAAAATAGGAAAGATTTCCAGAAAAGTTTTCCTGAAACTTGGATGTTTTTGGGAGTATTTTTGGTTTTTTGGCCCGGATTATCCCGGTGCCTTAATTTTGAGCCCCAGAGGGCGCTTTTTAGCTTTTTTAGGAGGGTTTTATGAAAAAATTCGGTCTTGGATGTTTACTGGTTCTTTTTGCGGCGGTGTTACTTTTCACCGGTTGTACTAAGAAAGCGGCTCCAGCGGCAGCGGTGGATCCCAACGCGCCGGTAACCCTTACGGTGTGGTGCTGGGACCCCAATTTCAATATTTACGCCATGAACGAGGCCGCCAAGGTTTACCGGCAGGATCATCCCAATGTAACGGTCAACGTGGTGGAAACCCCCTGGGATGACGTGCAGCAGAAATTGATCACCGCCCTTTCCGCCCGGCAGACCGATAGTTTGCCCGATATTGTGCTGATGCAGGATAACGCCATACAGAAAAATATCCTGACCTATCCCGACGCGTTCCTCCCGGTGGGGGATAAGATCGACCTCTCCAAATTCGCCCAGTTTAAGGTGGACGTGGGAACCATAGACGGGAAGAGCTACGGGGTGCCCTTTGACAACGGCGCCACGGGAACCTTCCTGCGCCGGGACATTGTGGAGCAGGCGGGCCTCAAAGTAGAGGATTTTAACGACATTACCTGGGAGCGGTTTATCGAACTCGGGAAGATCGTGAAGCAGAAAACCGGGGTGACCATGGTTTCCACCGATGCCACCGGTCCGGATTTTCTCATGGTGATGCTCCAAAGCGCCGGGACCTGGCTCTTTGACGCCCAGGGCAAGGCCTATATCAAGGACAACCCCGTGTTGCGGCGGGCCATCAGCCTCTTTATCGAAGGGGTGCAGAGCGGGGTTATCCTCCTCGCGTCGGACTGGAACGCCTATATCGCCACCCTGAACAACGGCACCGTAGCCTCGACGATCCAGGGCTGCTGGATCATCGGGTCTATCACCCCCGAAACCTCCCAGGCGGGGAACTGGGCGCTGGTGAACACCCCCCGGTTCGCCGACATCGAGTCGGTTAACTACTCCAGCCAGGGCGGTTCCGGCTGGATGGTCCTGGCCAGCTCCAAGAACCCCGACGCGGCCATAGACTTCCTGGACAAGACCTTCGCGGGGAGCGTGGAATTCTACGAGACGATCCTCCCCTCCTCCGGGGCCATTGCCACCTGGCTTCCCGCGGCGGATTCCACGGTTTACGGGCAGCCCAACGAGTTCTTCGGGGGCCAGAAGATATACGAGGACCTGGTAAATTACGCGGGCAAGGTACCCCTGGTAAAATACGGGATCTTCAATTATGAAGCCCGAAGCGCCGTAACCCGGGGTATGATGGATATTATGCAGGGTACGAAACCCATAGATTCCGCCCTGAACGACGCCCAGCAGGAAGTTGAATTCCTCATGGCCCAATAGGACCCGAACAGAAATAACATGACCCGTGGCGGCCCATGGCAGCCCACGGTCGTGTTATTTCCCTATTGCGTAATCATAATGCAAGGCCTTTGATTCTTGCGCGGCTCCTTAGGGAACCGTTAAAACTGAAGTTTAGCGGCTCCCTTAGCCCATAGCCGGAAGGAGTAGTTATGCGACGGGTTTATCTTTCAAAAAAATATTCCCGGTGGGGCTGGTTTTTTGTGTGCCCCGCGGCGGTTTTTATTTTTGTCCTGTCTTTTTACCCCATGGTTCAGGCCTTTATTTTGTCCCTTCAGTCGGGGCTGGGGAACAACCTCCGGTTTACGGGGGCGAGGAATTACCTGCGGCTTTTGCAGGATACGGTATTCCATAGTTCCGTGGCTAATGTCTTTATCTATTTGATTTTCCAGGTTCCGGTGATGCTTTTCCTGGCCCTGATCCTGGCGTCGATCCTCAATACCCCCAAACTCAAGGGGAAGGTGATCTTCAGGACCATCATTTTTCTGCCCTGCGCCGTGGCCCTGGTTTCCTCGGCGGTTATTTTCAAATCCTTCTTTTCCCTGGACGGGATCGTGAATTTGACCCTCCTCAGGCTCGGCCTCATCCCCGAACCGGTAAGCTGGCTGACGGATCCTCTTTGGGCAAAGGTGGTGATTATCCTCATCATTACCTGGCGCTGGACCGGGTATAACACGATTTTTTACCTGGCGGGGCTGCAAAACATCGATACTTCCGTGTACGAGGCCGCCCGGATCGACGGGGCCTCCGCCGCTCAACAGTTTTTTAAGATCACCCTGCCCCTGTTACGGCCGGTGATTTTGCTGACCACCATTATGTCCACCAACGGAACCTTGCAGCTTTTTGACGAGGTAAAGGCCATTTCCCCGGGGGCGGGTTTTAAGGCGACCATCACCATATCCTATCATATTTATAATCTTTCTTTTTATAACAGCCCCCAATTGGGATACGCGGCGGCGGTTTCATATACGATCCTGCTGATGGTGGCGGTGTTATCCCTGATACAGATAAAAGTGGGGGACCGGGTATGAAAAAAAATTATAAGATTTCGACCTTTTTTATGTACCTTTTTTTGATTGTGGTCTGTTTTTTTTCGGGGTTTCCCTTTTTTTGGATGCTGACTGCGGCTACCAACCGGAGCGTGGACGTTATCAAGGGCAAGCTGTTCTTCGGCGCCCATCTCATGGAAAACTTCACCACCCTCCTTTCCACCGTATCCCTGGGACGGACCTTTCTCAACTCCCTGCGGAATACGGTGATTGGCACCCTGGTGAGCCTGTTTATCTGCTCCATGGCGGGATATGCCTTCCAAATATACCGGGATAAAAACAAGGACCGGCTGATGTCGATACTGCTCCTGTCCATGATGGTGCCCTTTGCCTCGGTGATGGTGCCCCTGTTCAGGATGTTCAGCATCGCGGGCCTCTTGAATACCACCGCGGGCTTTATTCTGCCTTCCATAGCCACCGCCTTTCTTATCTTTTTTTTCCGGCAGAGTTCCGCGTCCTTCCCCTTTGAGATAGTTCAGGCCGCCCGGGTAGACGGGATGGGGGAATTCGGCATATACCTGCGGATATATGTCCCCGTGATGGCCCCGACCTTTGCGGCGGCGGGGATTGTGACCTTTATGGCCAACTGGAACAACTACCTGTGGCCCCTGATCGTGCTGCAGAAGCAGGAAAGCCAGACCATGCCCCTGATGATCATGGGCCTGACCGCGGGGTATACCACCGATTACGGGGTGTTGGCCCTGGCGGTCGCCATCTGTACCCTGCCGACCCTGCTCCTTTTTGTTACCCAGCAGAAGCGGTTTGTAGCGGGAATCCTCGGCTCGGTGAAATGAGCCTCCGCTGCAACGGGCCCTTCCCAAACCCGGCCGGGATTGGGAAGGGCCTTTAAATGATGGTAGTTTATTCCAGGCCCTTCTTATTTCTTACAAAAACAGTTCTTTTCCCCGTCAAAAAAAATTTTTGAGACAGTATATTCACTAATATAAACCGGGTATCTACCGGGCCGCGCGGCCCTTGATACCGGGATGATATTTCATGTACGGGCATGGGCCTGTGCAAAAATTTAGTAATTCCGAAGGGAGTGGAGGACTGCTATGTTTAAGAAATTTCCCTTATGGGAGGCGCCTTTAACCGCGCCCTAGCAGCCTGTTGCACTTGTGGATTTTTGCACCATCAGTACCGCAAAAATCCCGATTGTCGGGGCTCCTTCTCCTATAGGAAGGATGGCGGGGCGGTCATTGACAAATCCTTTAAGCCATACTATATATGAGGGCAATATACCGCCCCGGTTGACAGAATGAGCAGAAGTACACGAAAAACACCGGTTTTGCTTACTCGATTTTTTCAGGGGATGGTCCTGGCTGTCTCCTCTCTATTGATGCTCGGTTCCTGTATTTCGCTCCCCTTCCGGCAAAGGCTCGAAACCTTCGATCATGCCCGCCTGGAACCGCCCGTTGGGGAGGATATCAACGGGAGCTTCCCCGACGCCATTTATATCAAGACCCGGACCCAGACTTTTAATACCTATCACTATTATCTCCTCAAGGACGGCCTCATCTGGTATAAGGGAATCACGGCCGATTCCGGTCCCCGGGACTGGACCATCTTTATGGAAACCGGGCTGCCCCACAACTATGGGGATCAGTATTTTCACTATCCTAACTATATTGTGGAAATAGCCGCCGATGCGGACGAACTCGTGGCCCTCTCCGACGAGGGCCGTTTCTACCGTATCTGTCAAGACTGGATTTTTTCCCGGCAGACTAAAAAGTGGCTGGACAAGCAAGGCTGGCCGGAGCTGGTGGGCCTGTACCTGGACGAGCGGACCGTCCATAATACGGCCTGGACCGTGGGTAAACGGAATAATCAGGTAAAATACTACGAGGATCCCTTTGGAAATCAGCACCACAACGGCACCCAGGAAATAGTCACGACCTATGTGCTGCTGGAAGATGGCCAGGAAATATGTTACGCCGATCCGGGGCTCCCCACCGACTTCAGCAGGAACTTTTTGGGGCCTGAACGGGGGGCTTTTAAGGCCGCGGCCATATCGGCAAGCGCCTCCACGATCTTTCTTATTAACAAGACCGGGGAGATGTATACCCGCATCGCCGATTTTGATATTACCGGCTGCGATCCCATGTTTTTCAAATACACCTATGTTCCGTATAAATCCGATCTTTCGGGAACCAAATTCCGGTCAAATCTGACCCCCTGGGGCTTACCTCCGGAGGATTGGCAGAGCCAGCCGGTCATTCCCCTTACGGGAAAGGCCGCGATCACCCGGCATATCACCATACTGCAGAACGGACAGGGCAACGCCGCCCGGGAACTGCGGGTAGCGGGGTACAATGGGGAGGGCGAAACCGGCTATTGGTCAAAGCCGATAAACGCTTCTCAGTGGTTCTTTGTACCGGTCCCCCTGTATTTTTCCGGCGAGGCGGTCTTGTTCAGCGCGGCGGATGCGGTGGAAGCGGCGGATGCGGCGGATACCACTGGCGGCGCCGGAAAACGGGGAGAGCGGGGACCATCGCCGGATACACGGATGCGGGGTAAGCTCTGGTTTGGGGATACCATAGAAACAGGATGGGAATACGAAATTCCCAATTTTAATATCCTGGAAGGCTCCTGTTCTTTGGTTATTTCCTGGCGGGGGGAAACCTGTACCGTCATACTGCATCCGGTAGAACTGTGGACGTATCTCCGGCGGTACTACCAGCCCGGCCGGGCAGGGCCGTCTAAACTGTTTTTTGTTACCCTGGAGATTCCCGAAAATGCCCTGGACGGACTCTCCAAAGAATTTCAGGAACAATTAAACCGTAAATTCAAAGATAAAAACAAGGTGCTCTTCAATTACATTATGGAGGCGGACGCGGATTATGTCACCCTGAGGGAGAGCGCCGAGTGGACCCTGGTATTAGCCTGCGACGCCCGGGCCGGTGCCCCTCCCGAAAACGGACGCACCTGGTTTTTTAACCGGTATGATGAGATAGCCCGCTACAATTCACCGGAACTGGTTATGGAGGAACGGCAGGTTTATACCCGGAACGAGTATGCCGAACTATGGCGGAAGATTGAAAATAATCGGAAATTCAAAGAGAAACTCGAATACCGGATCGCCGAATATAAATCCCTCAAAAGAGCGGCCTTTAATCTTGGTATGGTCTATACCAATATGGATATTATCAGCCGTATTACCCTGCTGAATTTTGTGGATATCCCCAAAATATACACCGTTACCCGGTTTGGCAAAAAAATCATCTCGGTTAATAAAACCTACACGGATCTTATTTCCGATAATCGTATTTGGATCGACAGCCGGCTGATAGAACTTTTGGACATACGGATAAAAACCTATACCGAGGCAGCCGGCAGACTTGCCCAGGGAGAGCCGGAACTTGTTTTTCCAACGGGATTTGCGGAGACCGCCGCGGGGTATTGGCGCGTCTCCGGCCTGCCCTTTGAACTGGAGGGGACCTTTGGTTCAGGGCCCGATGAAAAACCGGCGTTCCTATCCTCCGAACTTTTAGAGCATGGCTTTTTTGGTTGGGTGCTCACCGCCAGCGACGATCCCCTGTTTTCCCTTTTGATAGAGCCTGAAAACGCCGCCCGGGTCATCCTTTCCCGGAACGGCAAAACCGCGCAAGAAACGCCTTATCGTTTTAAGGGGGCCCTTTCGGTCAATTCCATCAATCCGGCGGAACAGGGAAGGGCTTACTATAACCGGACCCTCGGCCCCCTCTTCAAAGAAGACGGACTGCTCAAGGTCGATATCAGTTTTGACGGCAAAGAATTAATAATAAAACACCGGCGGTTTTTGGGCAGGGATTTTATGGTATTTCGGGGCTCCCTTTGACCGGAACCTTGGACCGGCCTGGGTTGGTTCAGGACAAAAGTACCCTTACGCCTTGGTTTTCAAGGATGGTTTTATACGGTTTTAAGTCCTCCGGGTGGAGGGCCTTTATTTCCGCAAGTCCGTAGTCCAGGCCCAGCATGGCGTACTTGTTTTGTCCAAATTGGTGAAAGGGCAGAAGTTCTACCTCCCGGACGCCCAGGGAGCCGAGGAGTTCCCCAAAGGCCGCGGCATCGGCGGGGCGGTCGTTGTATCCGGGGATCACGGGGATTCGGGGAAGAAGGGGCCGGCCCGATGCACCGGCGGCGCGGAAATTGGTAAGGATGAGGTCCTGGGGGACCCCGGTTCCGTCCCGGTGCCGGTCCGGATCATGGTGTTTAAGGTCAAAGAGGATAAGATCCGTCCGGGCGATTATCCGGTTAAACACCGCCGGAGGGGCAACACCTGAGGTTTCTATAGCCCGGTGTATCCCCGCGTCCCCCAGGGCGGTGAGAAGGGCCTCGGCAAAATCCGGCTGGGCCAGAACTTCCCCCCCGGAAAGGGTCACCCCGCCCCCGGATTCCTCATAAAAGACCCGGTCCTTTTGACATTGTTCCAGGACCTCCTCCACCGAATAGTACCGCCCCGCCGGGGAAAGGGCTCCGCCGGGACAGGCCTCCACACAGATCCCGCAGGCCGTACAGAGGCCGTGGTTAATGCGGATCCGCCCTTCCCCCGGCATAGGGGAGGGCCCGGCGGCCTCCTCGTACCGAACCGCTCCCTGGGGACAAAGTCCGGCGCAGCGGCGGCACCGGGAACATTTTGTCCCGTCCCAGAGGATCTGTATCGGATGGCTTTGGGACTCGGGGTTGGAACACCACCGGCAGCGCAGGGGACACCCCTTAAAAAATACCACCGTCCGAATTCCCGGCCCGTCATGGATGCTGAATTGCTGGATGTTAAAAATAATGCCCCGGATTATGAACTCCTTATGACAGAGCTTGTTCCAATTTATCCACAATAGCAAGGTAATCCGTCCCGGGCAAGGGTGGTATGACCAAACTCCCCTCCCCCTTTCTCCCTTCTAACTTTGCGATGTTTGAAACGAACCTTCAAATCCTTAAATTCGTAATTAATTACCAGCTATAAATATTGATTCGTAATTTTTTTTATTACAAATGAAAGATATGTCTTGACTTTTTGTAAATATTTAGTATGTTATAAGTAAGGAAGGTTATGAAAACCTTCATGCCAGCGGCGCCGCTAAAAACACGAAAAAAGGGAGTTACTCATGACGGAAAGACACAATCGGATTTTAGAGATTTTGGCGGCTAATCAGCGGGTAGAGGTAACCGCCTTGGCGGATTTACTGGCTGTTTCCCAAGTAACGGTCCGTAAAGATCTGGATCATCTTGAGGCCCTGGGACTTTTACGCCGCGAGCATGGATTTGCGCTTTTCGGTTCTATCGATGATGTGGGAAAACGAATGGCCCTCCATTACGAGGTGAAGCGGCGGATAGCCCGGGAGGCGGCAACCCTGGTTGAGGAGGGCGAAACGGTGATGATCGAATCCGGGTCCTGCTGCGCCCTGCTGGCGGAAGAGCTGTCCCATACCCGGCGGGATGTAACCATCGTCACCAATTCGGCTTTTATCGCCAATCATATCCGTCATGCCCCCTATAGCAAGGTGATCCTCCTGGGGGGGGAATACCAGCCGGCCGCCCAAGTGCTGGTCGGCTCCATCACCCGGCGCTCCGCGGAGGTTTTTTTCTCCGACAAGTTTTTCATCGGCGCCGATGGTTTTACTCCAAGGTACGGCTTTACCGGCAAGGATCATCTGCGGGCGCAGACCGTTCGGGACCTGGTAGAACAGGCCCAGCAGATAATCGTACTCACCGAGTCGGAGAAGTTTTTTCGGCAGGGCTCCGAAGGGCTGGTACGGACCGAGGAAGTGGAGATGGTTTTTACCGACGACAAGATCCCGCCGGACATGGAAGCTTATTTAAAACAACGAAACGTCGATATCCGCAAAGTACAATCTTAATGGCAATAGGACTCCATACCCCGATCTTCGGATTGGAGTATGGGCCCCGGAACCCGTTCAGGGGGAGCATTTTCTATCCAAGATAGTTTTGAAACATAGCTTCCACCTTTCTTTTGGCTGGTAATAAGGCTTGTTTTTGTTTGTTAAGAAACTTTTTCTCTTTTTTTTGAAAGATTCTTATTTACAAACAAAATAATTAATAGTATATTTAATATAGTCTATTGGGATGATAAACCCGCTGCCGGAAGTTTGGCAGTGAGACTTGAGTGAAAAAGGGGGGTGTATGGGCGCTTATGTCATGGGAATTGATGTGGGGGGAACCAAGATAGCCTGCGGACTTTTTGATGAAAAGAAAACGCTTGTCGCCCAGCGCCGCTGTCCCTCGGACCCTGCCCTGCCGCCGGAAGCCTTTTTTGACGGCCTTATCCGGGAGGTCCACACTCTGTTGGACGAGCAATCCCTGGACCTGGATGCACTCCGGGGAATTGGGCTGGGGATGCCCTCATTCATCCTCTTTGAGCAGGGCCATATCGTAAAAACCAGCAACCTGGTCAATATTCGGGATTTCCCCGCCAAGACCTATTTGACGGAAAGACTCCCGGGAATGCCTATTGTTTTGGATAATGACGCCCATGTGGCGGCCCTGGCCGAAAACCGGTTTGGGGCGGGCAGGGGCTTTAAGAATATGCTCTATTGCCCGATTAGTACCGGCATAGCCACGGGAATTATCATCAACGGTAAACTCTTCCGGGGCACCTATGGCTGGGCCGGGGAAACCGGTCACATGATTGCCACCCCCGGGGAGGGCCTGGTCTGCGGCTGCGGTAATCAGGGGTGTTTTATGTCCTGGTGTTCGGGCTCCATGATAATTAAGCATATCCAAAGCTGGATAGCCCAGGGAGCAAAAACCCTGATGACCGATCTTGCCGGGGACGCGGCCAAGATTGATTGCTTCTACCTGGAAATGGCCTATGACCGGGGCGATCCCCTGGCGCAGAGGGCCCTGGATCAGATGGCCCGGTATTTGGGGCTGTGGTTTTTCAACCTCTATATGACTTTTAATATCGATTGTTTTGTCCTGGGAGGAGGCCTCCTTAAAATGGGAGAAAAACTCCTGGATCCGGTCCGGAGAATCTTTGATTCATACAACCGGAATGAAAAGCCGGTTTATTTTAAGCCCGCCGAACTTGAGGATCGTTTTGGTATAATTGGGGCGGCGGAGCTGATTTTTGAGGATAGTCTATGAATTATTTTGGCGAGCTTACCCCCCGGATGCACGATTTCCGGGAAGAACTGCTTAAGGTAACCCCCTTTGTTTGTACCGAACGGGCACAAATCACCACCGATACTTATCGGATGAATATGGACCAGCCCCTGGCTCTGCGCCGGGCTTTGATGTACCAAAATATCCTTGCGGAAATGAGTATTTTTATCGAGCCCCAGACCTTACTGGCCGGAAACCAGGCCTCGGGGAACCGGTTCGCGCCGATCTTCCCCGAATACGCCATGGATTGGGTCATCGCGGAATTGGATGAGTTTGATAAGCGGGACGGGGACCGGTTTTACATTACCGAGAAAAACAAACAGATCCTCCGGGAAATCGCTCCCTTTTGGGAACATAACACCGTCAAGGACCGGGGCCTGGCCGCCATGCCCGCCTCCGCCAAGGTCTTTTACGATTTGGGGATCATCAAGGCCGAGGGAAATATCACCTCCGGGGATGCCCATGTGGCGGTAAATTACCGCCGGATGCTGCAAAGGGGGCTTAGGGAGTATAAGGCCCGGGCGGAGGAAAAACTCAAAAACCTGGACCTTACCGATTACCAAAACCTCGCCAAGTCCTATTTTTACCGGGCGGTGATCATCGTAGTGGACGCCACAGCGGCCTTTGCCCGGCGCTACGCGGAACTGGCCCGTTGCATGGCCCGGGAAGAAGGGGACCCCCTGCGGAAAGCGGAACTTTTGGAGATGGGCCGGATCCTGGACAAAGTGCCCTATGAGGCCGCGGAAACTTTTTACGAGGCGGTCCAGGCCCTGTGGCTGGTTCACCTCTGCCTGCAAATAGAGAGCAACGGCCATTCCCTCTCCTACGGCCGGATGGATCAATACCTTTACCCGTATTATGAAAAGGATTTGGCCGCGGGCCGCATCACCGAAGAAGGGGCCTCTGAACTCCTCACCAACCTCTGGCTCAAGACCTTCACCATCAATAAGATCCGCAGCTGGTCCCATACCCGGTTTTCCGCGGGAAGCCCCCTTTACCAGAACGTAACCGTGGGGGGCCAGACCGTGGAGGGGAAGGACGCGGTGAACCCCCTCTCCTACCTCATCCTCCGCAGCGTGGCCCAGACCCGGCTCCCCCAACCGAACCTGACCGTGCGCTATCACCAGGGCCTGGACAACCGGTTTATGGCGGAGTGTATCGAAGTGGTACGCCTGGGTTTCGGGATGCCCGCCTTCAACAGCGACGAGGTGATCATCCCCTCCTTTATCAAGAAAGGGGTAAAACCGGAGGATGCCTACGACTACAGCGCCATCGGTTGTGTGGAAGTGGCGGTTCCCGGCAAGTGGGGTTATCGCTGTACCGGGATGAGTTTTCTCAACTTTCCCAAGTCCCTCCTCATCGCCCTGAACGACGGGGTGGATCCCGCTTCGGGAACCCGTCTTTGCCAAGGGACCGGCCACTTTCGGGACATGACTTCCTTTGACCAGGTGATGGCCGCCTGGGACCGGATCATCCGGGAATTCACCCGCCAATGCGTGATCATCGATTCCGTGGCGGATACGGTACTGGAACGGGACACCGCGGATATCCTCTGTTCCGCCCTCTGCGACGACTGCCTGGAACGGGGACTTAACCTCAAGGAAGGGGGGGCGGTCTACGACTTCATCAGCGACCTCCAAGTGGGGATCGCGAACCTCGCCGACTCCCTCGCGGCGATCAAAAAGACCGTTTTTGAGGAGAAAACCCTCACCCCGTCCCAGGTCTGGACGGCCCTGGAGGCGAACTTCGAGGGCCCGGAAAACGAGCGGGTCCGGCGGCTCCTCCTCGCGGCCCCCAAATACGGCAACGACGACGACTACGTGGACACCCTCATCCGGGAGGCCTACGACGTGTATATCGACGAGATGAAGAAGTACCACAACACCCGCTACGGCCGGGGCCCCATCGGGGGGATCTACTACGCGGGAACCTCCTCCATATCCGCCAACGTGCCCCAGGGGGCGGGCACCGGGGCCACCCCGGACGGCCGCAAAGCCGGGGAACCCCTGGCCGAAGGCTGTTCCCCCTCCCATGCCATGGATCGCCGGGGCCCCACCGCGGTGTTTAAGACCGTGTCCAAGCTCCCCACCGAGGAGATCACCGGCGGGGTCCTTCTCAATCAGAAGCTTACCCCCCAAATGTTGGAAAAAGAAGCGGACCGGCTTAAACTCATCTCGCTGCTCCGGGCCTTTTTTAACCGGCTAATGGGTTTCCACGTCCAGTTTAACGTGGTTTCCCGGGAAACCCTCCGGAATGCCCAGGTCCACCCCGAGGCCCACCGGGATCTCATCGTCCGGGTGGCGGGATACAGCGCCTTCTTTAACGTCCTCTCCCGGGAAACCCAGGACGACATTATCGAACGGACCGAACAGGTTTTGTAGAAGCGAGGACCTTACAAAATTGCGCTTAATCTGTTTTAACCACTTTGCGCGGCGGCGGTTTCCAAGGCTACGACCATCATATCATTAAAGGATTTTTCCCGTTCTTCGCTCGTCATGCTCCGGCCGGTAACCAGCTGATCGGAAACGGTAAGGATGGTAAGGGCGTCTACCCCGGCAACCGCCGCATTGCAGTACAGGGCGAAGCTCTCCATTTCGGCGGCAAGTATCCCCATGTTTTTCCACACATCGGGAATACGCTGCGGCCGGTAAAAGACATCGGTGCAGTAAACATTACCCACCATAAACGGCGCTTTTTGTTTTTCAGCCTCGCTTACCGCCTTTGACAATAGACGGAACGAGGCGGTGGCGGAAAAATTACCGCCCCCCAAGCGGTACTGGCCGGCATAATTCGTATCCGAGCTGGCTCCTATGGCCATGACCAGATCCCCCAGGTTGAGTTTTTCCGTGAAAGCGCCGCAGGAACCAATGCGGATGAGGCTTGTACATCCGTAATGATGGATCAATTCGTAGGAATAGATCCCCATTGAGGCGCAGCCCATTCCCGTCCCCATCACCGAAACCGGTACGCCTTTATAGGTCCCCGTATAACCCAGGGCGCCCCTCACCTCGTTGAAACATTTCGCTCCGGAAAGATAGTGCTCCGCGATGAATTTTGCCCGCAAAGGATCCCCGGGCAGCAGAACCGATTTTGCGATTTCGCCTTTTTCGGCGTTGTTATGCGGCGTAGACATATACCCTCCTCTGCTACAACTTACTAGCTCCGCCCGACATCAAACGGAATACCGCAGGCGCGGGGGGCGTAATCCTTTCCGCTGAATATCACCAGCGTTAACAGCGTAATCGCGTAAGGTATCATATTAAAAAACTCAGGGGGCAGGAACTTTAAGAGCACGATATCGTAAATATAAATCGCAAGACCGGCGGAAGCGCCAAAGAGCAGCGACGAGCCGAGGATGCCCAGGGGAAGCCAGCGCCCGAAGCAGACAGCGGCCAAGGCAATGAAGCCCTTGCCGTTGATCGTGGAAGGGGTAAACTGTATCGTCTGGGTAAGGACCAGGCATCCTCCGGCAAGGCCGCCTAAAACGCCTGAAAGCACTACCGCGATATAACGTGTTTTGAGAACATTTATTCCCATGGACACCGCCGCCGCGGGGTGTTCACCGCAGGCCCGCAGCCTGAGGCCCCAGGGGCGCTTGTACATGAAGAACCAGGCCAGGGCGAGGACCCCGAGGGCAATCCACGCCGTCGGGTAGATGCCCCAAAAGCCCGGGAGCATCCCCATCCGGTACGGGGGGGTGCGTTCCTGCCGGAAGATCAACTGGGAAACAAACATCGCGAGCCCGGTGGAGAGGAGGTTTAAGCCGGTGCCGGAAACGATCTGGTCCGCCTTGAGGGAGATCGAGGCAAAGGCGTGGATAAGGGCGAAAAGCCCGCCCATGACCGCGGCAAGAGCGAGGGCAAGGGGAATGGAGAAGCCCAAGGACATTTCAAGGAGGAAGTGGGTAGTGGCGGCGGTCATGGCGCCAATCGTCATCAGCCCTTCCAGGGCGATATTCGCCACCCCTGAACGCTCGCTTATCATGCCCCCCGTCGCGCAGATAAGAATAGGGGAAGTCACCATCAAAATAGAAGGGATCAAATTGACTATGGTTCTCAGAAAATTCACGATTCCGGGGCCTCCTCTTTTCTCGTTCGACGCTTCAGGTACCATTCCACCATCATCCGTAAACCGGCGCGGAGGGATATGAATACCACCACCAGACCGATGATGATCGACGCGATTTCCTTGGGGATCTCCCTGGTCTGCATCAAGGGCTGGGCGGACTTCAGCATACCGAACAGGAGTCCCGCGACGGTGGTGCCGAAGGCGGTGTTGTTACCCACCAGGGCCACGGCGATGCCGTCAAAGCCGTAGCCGTCCTGACCCGCGAGGATGCGCCCGTAGCTGAGGGAGCCGAGGCTCACGACGGCGCCCGCAAGCCCCGCAAAAGCGCCGGCAATACCCATGGCCGCCGTTATATTGCTGTTCACGTTGATGCCGGCGCAGCGGGCCGCTTCCTTGTTATACCCCGTCGCCCGCAGGGAGTAGCCCAGCCGCGTTTTACCCATGACGATCCAGAAAAACAGTATCGCCCCTATGGTCAGCAGGATACCGTAATTGAGATGGGAGCCGTTGGTGGCCCCTTCCATAAAAGCGCTTGAAAGCCGGGCAGTGGCGGGAAAATCCTGGGTTTTGTAGGTAGTGCTTCCGGGGATGCCGAGGCTTATCCAGCGGTGCAGGTAGAGGGCGATATAGTTCATCATGATGGTGGCTACCACTTCGGACACGCTGTACCGGGCTTTTAAATAACCGACAAAACCGCCCAGAAAGCCTCCGGCGGCGACGGCGGCGATGACCGCGAGGAGTACATGTACCACCGGGAGCCGGGGGCCGAAGAGGGCCACGATCTGGGCGGCGGTGACCCCCGCGACATACTGCCCCTCGGCGCCTATATTGAAAAGCCCCGTCCTGGACGCGAAGGCCATGGAAAGACCGCAGAGGATAAGGGGCATGGTCATGACAAGCCATTCTCCCACATAGCGGACGTTCCACACCCCCCGCCGGACGTCGAAGCCGCTGACCACCTGAAGCAGCGCCGAATACATACCGCCGGGGCTCCTTCCGGTGACGATTATCAGAACCGTGGCTATGATGAAGCCCAGGAGCACCACCAGCACCGACACGAAACCGTTGGATCTGAGCAGTATCTCCAGGAACCTTTCTTTTAACGCCGGTTTTTGATTGAGGGATGTCAC